>JBKJIE010000051.1:0-34799 GCA_046598715.1 Acidimicrobiales bacterium
CCGCCTCGTGAGGCGGGCGGGGGGCCGGGCAGCAAGCTGCCGTGTTGACGACCGATCCCGAGGGGCTACTCCCCTTCGACCGGTGCAGTGTGCCGTCACCCGAGGTGACATCGCAACACGCAGCGTGAGATGCCCGTGAACATCCACAAACGGGCGGAGAGGGCTCTAATGACTGTCACATCCCCTGAATAGGGTTGCATGCATGGGATCGGTCAGACCCGTCGAGGTGCTCGCCAAGGAGGCGCGCCACGCGCTCGCGGAGCTGACGGCCTCAGATCTCACGTCGCTCACCGATGGCGAGATCACCGAGCTGGTCATCCTCACGAGCGACGTTCAGAAGCTGGCTGACGCGGCGCATGTGGCGGCGGCGGGACGCCTCGACGTGTCCCGGGCGTGGCTGGGCTTCGGGGCCCGCTCCGCCGCGGCCTGGGTGGCGTGGGAGTGCCACCAGTCCCCGGCGCGATCCGCGGTTGCGCTGAAGTGCGCCCGGTCGCTGCGCGACCTGCCGGGCACCGAGGCTGCCTTCCTTGGCGGGCGAGTCATGGTCGACCACGTGCGCCTGCTCGCCTCCGCCCGCCGTGCCAACCCGGAGGCATTCGCGGTCGACGAGGCCAAGCTCGTGGCCCTGGCCGAGCAGCTCCTGTTCCGCCGGTTCGAGGTGGGGATCACCTACTGGATCCACGCCAACGACGCTGATGGTGCGGAGGCCGATGCGGCCGGTCGCCACGAGTCGCGGCGGGTCGACTGCTCGGAGACCTTCGACGGGATGGTGGTGCTCGACGCCCTGCTCGATCCGATGACGGGGGCCATCGTCGCCCGAGAGCTCCACCGACTGGAACAGGAGCTCTTCGAGGCCGACTGGGCTGACGCGCGGGAGCGCCTCGGTGCCGCGGCCGTCGCATCGGATCTGCGCCGCACCCCCAAGCAGCGACGGGCCGACGCCCTGCGGATCATGGCCGAGCGCTCCGCCGCCAAGCCCGCCGATGCCACGGAGCCACGAGTGCTCATCCACGTGCTCGCGGGCGACGAGTCGGTGGAGCGGATGTGCGAGCTGTCCGATGGCACCGTCGTCACCCCCGGCGAGGTCCTCCCCCACCTCGATCGCGCCGAGGTGGCCCGCGTGATCTTCGACGGCCCCTCCCGCGTGCTCGATGTCGGCGCTCGCCAGCGCCTCTTCACCGGCGCCACCCGCACCGCGGTCGAGATGCGAGACCGGTTCTGCCAGCACCCGAGCTGCGATGTGCCCGCCGAGCGCTGCGAGATCGACCACGTCGTCCCCTACGAAGATGGCGGGCCAACGATCCAGGCCAACGGCCGCTGCTACTGCCCCTTCCACCACCGCTGGCGCCACCGACAACCCCCGCCGGCGGCCTGAGCGGCCGACCGGCACCGATGCGCAGACAGGGTCGTCGATCGCCACACGCGATTTCCCTGCCCACGCGCCTCGATGCAGAGAAGCTCCTGCATCACCATGCCTCCGCCAGCAGGCTGGCGAAGATCGCTTCGGGGTCGGTGGTGATGCCCTGGCGGGTGAACCAGGTGCACATGGTGGTGACGTCGTGGTGGAGCAGGTCGAAGCCGTGGGGATTGTTGACGAGATCGACGGCTTGCGGGAAGTCGATGAGCCACAGCCGACCCTGCCACCACAGCACGTTGAACGGTGAGAGATCAGCGTGGACGATGCTGGCGCGGGTGAGCAGCGAGAGCTCCTCGAGCAGCTGCTCGTAGGCCCGTGCCACCTCACCGGGGGTGAGGCGCGCGTTCACGAGGCGGGGCGCGGCACCGGCGGCGTCACCGATGAGCTGCATGAGCATGCCGTCGTCGGTGAACTCCACGGGATAGGGCACGGTCACGCCCGCCTCGTGGGCGCGCGTGAGCACCTCGAGCTCCTGGCCGGGCCAGCGCTCAGCGAGCACCCGCTTGCCGTAGTCGGTCATGCGCTCGACCGCTCGCTGCTCGCGACTGCGCCGGAAGCGACGACCCTCGTGGTACACGACGTCGTTGGTGAAGCCCCGGGCGCGCGTGAAGCCGAGTGCTTCGAGCTCGCCCTTCGTGCTGACCTTGGTGGGCCGGTAGCGCTTGTGGGCGAGCAGCGCGCGCTGTCCGCCGTCGGGGGTGCGGCGCTCGACGATGAACACCTCGGCCTCCTTGCCGGTCTTCAACAGGCCGAGCACATCGTCGACGACCGGGGTACGGCTGTCGGTGAGCCACGCCGGTGCGGCGCGGCCGGGATCGTGCTGGTGCACGGGTCCTCCAGGGGTTGCGAGCGATCAGGGCGTGTTGGCCCAGACGGCTCGCAGGGCGCGCTCGACAGGTGCGTCAGCGCGCGGAGCCGTCGGGGCAGACGACGGTGACAGTCGTGTCGTCGATGGTCATGTCGCAGCCTCCTCCCGGCTCGAGCCCGATGTCGCACCGGGCGCTCGCCGCAGCATCGCGCCTGGAGTGCTGGAAGGGAAGCGATTACCGCCGCCGCTAGGGTCCGGCGGATGAGAACCGGAGACACCGTCGTCGACTTCGAGCTCCCCGATGAGACAGGGGCGCCGCGCAAGCTCAGCGACCTGCTCGTCGACGGACCGGTCGTGCTGTTCTTCTATCCGGCCGCCATGACCTATGGCTGCACCAAGGAGAGCTGCCACTTCCGCGACCTGAAGGCTGAGTTCGAAGCGCTGGGGGCGCAGCGGGTGGGCATCAGCGCCGACTCCGTTGACAAGCAGCGGGCCTTCTCCGACAAGCACGACTTCGACTACCCGCTGCTGTCCGATGTGCACCGCACCGTGGCCGAGCAGTTCGGCGTGAAGCGCAGCTTGGGCTTGCTCGGCCTCAAGCGATCGACGTTCGTGATCGACACGGACTCGACGGTTCTCGCGGTGATCAGCAGCGAGGTGAGCATGCACCAGCACGCCGACCGCGCGCTCGCGGCGCTGCGCCAGCGCTCCGCCTGAGCGGCGAGGCTCGACTACTTCGAGTCGGAGGCGCGACGGGCTTGCTTCTGGGCGTCCTGCTTGGAGTGCTTCGCCGCCCGCTTCTCCTTGAGTGACTTGCCGGGCTTCTTCGCGTTGCCGGACGGGATCGACTTTGATGCCATGGCACAAGCCTACGACGTCACGCGTGATCACAGAGTGCGTGCCATCGTGACGGTGCGATCATGAGAAGGTGACTCGACAGATCCGAGGGGGCAGCGTGGTCGAGAGCGGTTCCGCAGGTCAGGGCGCGAGACGCCGAGTCGACATCGTGCCGCACACCCACTGGGATCGCGAGTGGTACTCGCCCTACCAGACGTTCCGGCTCCGCCTCGTCGACCTGCTCGACCAGCTCCTCCCCCAGCTCGAGGCCGACCCCTCCTATGCGCACTTCCTGCTCGACGGGCAGATGGCCGTGGTCGACGACTACCTCGCTGTGCGTCCCGCGGCGGAGGAGCGCCTGCGCGCGCTGGCCATGACCGGCCGGGTGGCGATGGGCCCCTGGTACGCGCTGCCCGACGAGTTCCTCGTGTCGGGCGAGACCCTCGTGCGCAACCTGCAGCTCGGGCTGCGGGTGGCGGCCCGCTTCGGGGGTGCCATGGACGTCGGCTACCTGCCCGACATGTTCGGTCACGTCGCCCAGATGCCCCAGTTGCTGCGCCTGTTCGGCTTTGAGCACGCCGTGGTGTGGCGGGGTGTGCCGCGCGCCATCGATCGCAGCGGGTTCCTTTGGAGCGCGCCCGACGGTTCCACCGTGCGGGCCGAGTATCTCCCCCTCGGCTACGGCAACGGCGCCCTCGTGCCCGACGACGCCAAGGCGTTGCTTCGGCGGATCGGCGAGTTCGAAGCTGAGCAGGGCGACCTCCTCGTCGGCCCCATCCTGTGGATGAACGGCACCGACCACCTCATGCCCCAGCCGTGGCTCGGCCGGGTCGTCGCCGAGGCCAACGCGCTCACAGCGGACGACGACAGCGGCTACGAGCTCCATATCTGCTCGCTGGCCGAGCACGTCCAGGGCGCACCCACCGAGGGCCTGCCGTCGTGGACGGGCGAGCTGCGCTCGGGGGCGCGCGCCAACCTGCTCATGGGCGTGGCCTCCAACCGCGTCGACGTGAAGCAGGCCGCTGCCATCACCGAGCGCTCGCTCGAACGGATGGCCGAGCCGCTCTCCGCACTGTTCCTGCCCGCCGAGCACTGGCCCGGTGCGCTGCTCGACGCGGCCTGGCTCGAGGTGATCCGCAACAGCGCTCACGACTCGATCTGCGCGTGCTCGGTCGACGAGGTGTGCGATGCCGTGATGCACCGCTTCGCCGAAGCCACCCAGATCGCCGACGGGCTCACGCAACGAGCGGTCGACGCGCTCGGCGCGACGGTCAGCGGCACGGGTCCCGTCGTGGTGAACCCGTCAGCACGCACCCGCAGCGGCATCGTCGAGCTGCGCCTGCCGGGCGCGGAGGTGCCCGACGGCTGCCAGCTCGTGTCGGAGCGACCAGCCGAGCGCCTCCTCATGGACGACACGCCCGTGGCCGTGGCCACCGTGATGGTGAGCGAGCTCGAGTACGTGCGGGCCATCCTGTCCTTCACGGTCGAGGCCGTCGACGGCACTGAGCTGTTGCACGTCGAGCGGGAGAAGGCGGGCACGCTCGTCACGCCTCCGGTGCGGCGCGAGCTGGCCGCCATCCGCGAGGCCCGCGCCGGTGAGACCGTGCGGGTGCGGGTCACCAACAAGCCGGCCGTCACCGTGCTGGCCCACGTCGACGCCGTGCCCGGGTTCGGGTGGCAGTCGTGGACCGGAGCGAACGCCCCCGTCGAGCCCGTGGTCGCGTCGGCGAGCGGGCTGGCCAACGGGATCCTCACGGTCACGATCGACGAGGCCGACGGCACGTTTGCCATCAACGGCCACGGCGGTCTTGGTGCCCTCGTCGACGGTGGCGACGTGGGCGACACCTACAACTGGTGCCCGCCCGACGCGGACTCCCTCGTCGACCGCCCCACGTCGGTGTCGACACGGGTGCTCGAGGCCGGTCCGCTGCGAGCGAGCGTGGAGATCGTCCGCACGTTCACGCTCCCCACCCATGTCGAGGGCCCGACACGCGTCGGGTCGCAGACGACGGCGGTCACCACCGTCCTCGAGCTGCGCGCTGGCGACGACCTGGTGCGGGTGCACATCGAGCTCGACAACCACGGTTTGCGCGATCACCGGCTGCGCGTGCACCTCCCCCTCCCCCACCCTGCTGCCTCGTCCCACGCCGAGTGCGCCTTCGCGGTCGTGGAGCGCGCTCTGGTGGCCGAGGGCGGACCCACCGAGATGGGCCTGGCCACGTACCCGTCTCGGCGCTTCGTGTCGGCTGGCGGCCTGACCCTCGTCCATGAGGGGCTGCTCGAGTACGAGCTCGTCGACCTCGCCCCCGATGGCAGCACGGCGAGCACCCTGGCGATCACGCTGCTCCGATGCACCGGGATGCTCTCGCAGGGACCGATGGCCACGCGCCCGCTGCCCGCCGGTCCGCTCACCCCGATGGAGGGTCCGCAGCAGCAGGGGCCGGTGAGCGCAGCGTTCGCCGTGCACCTCGGTGACCGCGATCCCTATGCGCTCGTGGACGCGGCCCATCTCCCGCTGCTGGTCACCCGCCGGAGCAACGGCTCCGCGCCCGCCTCGGGGCAGGCCCTGTCGGTCACGGGAGCGGAGGTGTCGGCGGTGGTGCGCGAGGCCGGCGCGCTGCACGTGCGCGTGTTCAACCCCACGAGCGCCCCCACCACCGTGGCCATCGACGGACGGCGCGGCTGGCTCCTCGACCTGCGCGGTCGACCGCTCTGCGCCTTCGAAGGGACCTTCGAGCTCGGCCCCTGGCAGATCGCAACGGCCGCGTTGGCCTGAGCCGCAGGCGGCGCGGCAGACTGCCCGCTCCACACGAGCGCAGGGGGACCGAGATGGCAGACGGCAAGGCGGAGATCACGATCGACCGCACCCCGGACGAGGTCTGGGCGCTGGTCGGTCGGTTCGAAGGCCTCGACGAGTGGATGCCCGGCATCGACTCCTGTGAGATGGACGGCGACGTTCGCAAGCTCCAGACCATGGGCATGGAGATCCACGAGCAGATGAAGGACCGGGACGACGCGGCCCGCCGCATCTCGTACTCGATCGTGAAGTCCCCGATGCCCGTCGAGCACCACCTGGCCACGCTCACGGTCACCGCCGAAGGCGAGGGCTCCCGGCTCGAGTGGGCCTACGAGATCCTCCCCGACGACATGGCAGCCGCCTTCGGTCCCGTCTACGAGGGCTCCGTCAAGGCGGTCAAGGCGCAGCTCGAGGCCTGAGCTCAGTCGGCGGGGTCGACTGCCTCGTCTTCTCCAGTGCTGCGGTTGGCGAGGCGGTCACGGACCGCTTCGCGCATCTGCCGGCGACGCTCGTCGATCGTGTCGCGGATCGTGTTCGGCGCGTCATCGGCCCGGCGGAGCACCGACAGCGTCACTCGCCCGATGTGCTTGAGGAACCGCGGGCGCATGTTGCGGAACGCGAAGTCAGGGTTGTCGTCGAGCGCCTCGCGCAGCTCAGGCGACACCACCACCGTGCCCGGATACGCGATCGACGTGGCCCGGCTGGCCAGGTTGACCGTGGTGCCGTAGGCGTCGCCCTCTCGTTCGAGCACCGGCCCGATCGCCATGCCCACCCGCACGTCGCCGAGGCCGGCGGCGTCGCGCGAGGCGTCGGCCAAGCCCACCGCGATCTCGGCCGCCATCACCGGATCCTCGACGAGGAACATCACCTCGTCGCCGATCATCTTCACCACTCGACCACCGCCCGCCACCACGACGTCGTAGGCCAGGCGCTCGAAGTGGTCGACGACGGCCGCGAGCTCCTCGTCGGTCACCTGCTGGGCCAGAGCGGTGAACCCCACCAGGTCGGCGAAGCCCACCACCAGGCCCGGGCCGTCCTCGATATCGCCGCGGAGGAGCCGACGACGGGCCGCCGCCTGCAGGTGCCGCCGCCACACCTGCTCGAGCACGGCGGGGAACATCGGGAGGAAGCCGCTCGTCTCGCTGGCGACCGGCTCGAGAACATCGGCCACCTCGTCCTCGGAGGGTGACACGGCAGCCTGCTCGGCCCGGGCGCTGACCGCATCGATGAGCGCCGAGGCGATGCGGGCCATCGACGAGCCGATGACGCGGGTCATCCCGTAGGTCACCTCGGGGCTCACCACCCCGCTGTGCATCAGGTCGGCGACGGCCGCGAAGTTGCCGAGGTCGACATCGGAGAAGATGGCCTCGCCCGGTTGCGGATCGGGGAAGCCCAGCGATCGCCAGATGTGGCGGATCTCCTCGGCGGGGAGGTCGGTGGCGCGGCAGGCATCATCGAGGTCGTACCGCAGGTCTTGGCCGAGGGCGAGGCGCTCGATGGCGAGCAGCACGAGCGTGCCGTCGGCCTGGGCCTGGGCGATCTCCGCGTTGGGGACACCGAAGGCCTGCAGCAGCGCGACGAGCTCGTCGGTGGGCAGACCAGACGTGCTCACGGCTGCCGCCTGGGCATCGGCTCGATCGACACGGGGATCGTGAGCCCGCGCCGCGGCCCCTTGTCGGGGATGGCCACGGGCGCGAGCAACGCCTCGCCCGACGCCTCGATGGTGGACCACGCCGGGTCGAGAGCCGGCGCGGTGAGCGTGGCTGGTGCGGCACCGGGGTGCGGCTCGAGCTCCCACAGCACCGCCGGGCGATCACCATGCCAACGGATGGCGTACGACAGGCGCCCGTGAGAGGTCGGCGCGCCATGGAGCTCCCAGCCCTGCCCGAGCCATGCGTCGGGCACCATCGGGCTCAGAGCGAGGCCACGGTCGAGCTCGGTGACCAGCTGGCCGCGCACGAGCGTCACCAGGGTGGCGTTGGCGGTGAGGTCGTGTCCTGTGGCGATGGACGCCCACGTCCAAGTGCTGCTCGCGGACGTGAGCAGCGCGCCGAGCTCCGGAGTGGCGGTGACGCCGACCCTAGGGGTGGCGGCGACGGTACGGACGTCCTCAGCGGCTCGGCGCTCGCCCGCCGCGGCGAGCAGCTCGACCGCGCCCGCGAGCGCCTGGCGCCCCACAGCGCCGTCGTCGGGGGTGGTCCGGCCCAGCCGCGTCACCAGTGCCGCGACCAGGTCGACGACGGCTCGAGCGAACACCGCGTCGTGGGTGAGCTCCCAGTGGCGACTCACGGCGTGGAGAGCCGCACCCGGGGCAGCCGTGCGGGCGAGCTCGAGGGTGTCACCCGTAAGCAGTCGAGCCGCTTCGGCTGGGAACCCCATCAGGTCGAGCGCGGCGGCCACCTCAGCGCTGCCCTGACCGAGGAGCAGATGGCGCGTGCTCGCCACGACGGCGTCGCGCAGTCGCCGATCGGGTACCTCGATGCGCGTGCCGCCACCGGCGTGCGTGCTCCACCCCGAGGCCACTTGCGCGGCCGCCGGGAAGCCGGCGGGATCGATCGAAGCGGCGCCTGCGCTCAGAGGCAACACCACCCGCAGGGTCGCGGTGTGGGCCAGCGGAAACAGCAGCGCACCCTGCGCGAGGCCCTCGTCACAGGACACCGATGCCGGCCCGACCGGCGCGGCGTCGCCGGCGAACACGACAGCCGCCGAATCACCCGACCGAGCGTCGGACAGCGCCACCCGACCGGGCGACTTGGCGAGCACCACGGCCACCGCTCCGTCGACCAGGAGCCGCGCGCCATCGAGCTCGATGGCGTCGATCCGGCCGACGTGGCCCTGGGTGTGAGGACGGACCGCGAGCGCCACCGCGAACGGGATCTTCGACTGGTTCTCCACCTCGATCACGACGGCCTCGGAGCCGTCAGCAGACCGGGCTGCGTAGGCACGGTGCACGGCGTCACCGCTGGGCACCCGCAGGCGGGTCTCCACGACCGGGCTGCCGGAGATGAGCGATTGACGCACGGCCACCTCGCGGCACGGGAGGTGCCAGCGGTCTTCGGCACCGATCCACCAGTCGAGCGACCAGCCCGCGCCCTCGATCGTGACGAGGCCGGCAGAGTCGACCAGGCCGCGCACAGGCGAGTCGAGGTTGCCGATGGTGGTCCAGCGGCCCGACCAGCGCGGCTGCACCCAGTCGTCACGCCAGCTCCGCTGCTCAAGCCCCTGCTGATCACGGCCCTGCTGATCAAGGCCCCGAGGTGACCGTTGGCGGAGGCGCATGCGCGCCATCAGATCAGTTGGACGGCATGTCGTGCATCTCGGAGCGGTTGGACCGGCCGAGCAGGCCCCGGTAGGCCTCGGTGGCGGGGGCACCCTCGTGCACGACCGCGTGCACCGACGCGGCGATGGGCAGATCGACCCCGTACTGCTCACCGAGCTCCATGACCACCTTTGAGGTCTTGACCCCCTCGGCCACCATGTGCATCTCGTCGACGACGTCGTCGATGGTGCGACCCTTGCCCAGCTGCTCGCCCACGTAGCGGTTGCGGCTCTGCGGCGAGATGCATGTGGCGATGAGGTCGCCCATGCCGGCCAGCCCGGCGAAGGTCATCGGGTGGCCCCCCATGGCGCAGCCGAGACGAGTGAGCTCGGCCAGCCCTCGCGTGATGACCGCGGAGCGCGTGTTGTCGCCCGTGCCGAGGCCGTCGGCCATGCCCGACGCGATGGCCACCACGTTCTTCAGGGCACCCGCGACCTCGCACCCCACCACGTCACTGTTCGTGTACACGCGGAACAGGTCACTGGCGAAGATCTCCTGGAGCGCCTCGGCGATGGTGTCGTCTTCCATCGCCACCACCGATGCAGCGGCGCCTCCAGCCAGGATCTCCTTGGCCAGGTTGGGACCGGTGAGCACTCCGCAGGGGTGACCGGGGAGCTCCTCGTTCAGCACCTGCGTCATGCGCAGCCGCGTGCCCTGCTCGAGGCCCTTGGACAGGCTGACGACGGGCACCCACGGGCGCAAGCAGCTGGCCAGCTCCTGGGCGGTCTCGCGCATGCCGTGGCTGGGCACGCCCATCACCAGCAGATCCGCCGTGCAGACCGCCTCCTCCATCGACGAGGTGGCATGGAGCGTCGGCGTGAGATCGAAGCCAGCGAGGTAGGCGCTGTTGGTGTGCTGGTCGCGCACCTCCGCCGCCACCTCATCCCGGCGGGCCCAGAGCGTGGTGGGCGTGTTCTTGGCACAGAGGTGGGCGACCGTGGTGCCCCACGACCCTCCTCCGATGACGGCGACGCGGATCGGCATGCCGGCACGTTACGACGTCGCTCACCTGCTCGTAGGGTGGGGTGATGCAGCCCGGGCCCACCCCCGACACGCGCCCGGTGAGCGCCGCGGTGGTCGTGCCGGTGAAGGCCTTCACGCAGGCCAAGCTGCGGTTGGCGCCACGCCTCGCCCCCACCACGCGCGCCGAGCTGGCCCGCACGATGGCAGCCCGGGTCCTGCGAGCGGCGCGACCGCTTCCCGTGCTCGTGGTCTGCGACGACGAGGAGGTGCGGGCATGGACCGAGCGCCAGGGAGCCGAGGCTCTGTGGACGCCTGAGCTCGGTCTCAACGGCGCCGTCGAGGCCGGGGTGACCCACCTCGCTCGGCGCGGGATCGAGCGCGCGGTGGTGGCCCACGCCGATCTGCCCCTCGCCACGGAGCTGGCCTGGCTGGCCGCCTTCGATGGCGTCACGTTGGTACCCGACCGGCACGGCGACGGCACCAACGTGCTGTGCCTGCCCACCGCTTCAGGGTTCCGGTTCGCCTACGGCGCCGGCAGCTTCGCCAAGCACCGGGACGAGGCAGAGCGGCTGGGGCTGGCCGCTCGTCTCGTGCCCGACGTCGCGCTGGGCTGGGACGTCGACGTGCCCGCCGACCTCAATCTGCCATCGCACCTGCGACTGCCCGGCGACGTCGCCGGTCTGCTGACCGCACCCGATCCCACTGAGCCCGCGCCGGCGGAGGTCCCTTGAGCCTGAACCTGCCCACCCCCGACATCGCGCTGGCCATCGGCGCCCATCCCGACGACGTGGAGTTCGGTTGCGGCGCCACCCTGGCCAAGTGGGCCAAGGCCGGTTGCGTGGTCCATCACCTGATCTGCACCGACGGCTCCAAGGGCAGCTGGGATCCGTCCACCGACACTGCTGAGCTCGTCGTCACGCGCCAGGCTGAGCAGCGAGCGGCAGCGCGGGCCCTCGGCGCCACGGGCCAGTGCGTGTTCCTCGGCTGGCCCGACGGCGAGCTGGAGTCGGGGCTGCGTCAGCGGTGGGAGGTGGCCTACTGGATCCGTCGACTGCAGCCGACGGTCGTGCTCGGCCACGATCCCTGGAAGCGCTATCGCCTGCACCCCGACCATCGCCACGCGGGACTGCTCGCCGTGGAGGGGGTCGTCGCCGCGCGCGATCCGCACTTCTTCCCTGAGCAGGCCCTGCCCCACCACCGCCCCGACGCGCTCTTGCTCTTCGAGGCCGACGAGCCCGATCACGTGGAGGACGTGGGCGGCTACAGCGATGCCAAGCTCGCTGCGCTGCACAGCCACACGAGCCAGCTCCTCTCCACGATGCACATCGACGAGCACGCCCTGCCGGGCGAGGTCGAGGCGCAGCGTCAGGCGTTCGACGACCGCACCCGCGCCAAGCTCGGCACTCATGGCGCGCTGCAAGGGGTGACGGAGGGCGAGGCCTACAGGCTGATCGCCGATCTCTGACCTCGAGGGGTCAGGGGTTTCGAGGGGTCACGGCACGTATCGCCCGTACCACGCGAGCGCGCTCATCCCGATCAGCAGACCTCCGCTGAGCGCGGCCGCCGGTCGCCAGACACGGCCTCTCGATGCCCACGCGGCGGCGAGGACGAGCGGGACCGTGCCCATCGCATATCGCTCGATCGAGTTGAGGTTCTCGGCGGACAGCATCACCGCGACCGTGACGACCGCATACCAGCCCCATGCTCTCGGCAGGCGGCGCCAGGCCACCCACGCCAGCCACACCGCGGCGACGGCGAACGGGAGGTGGAGACCATCGCCGAGCGGATCCCGCACCACCTCGCCGATGCCTTCGATCAGGCGCAGCGGAGGAAGCCGGAACCCACCTCTCAGCTCGCTCTGCACGTGCACGGGCAGCCACGCATCGCGGAAGATCCGGCCGACCCACCACAACCACGCGACCATCGCGACGCCGGGAGCAACCACGGCCGCCGCTTGGGCGGGACGCGGCCAGCGCGTGGACGGTGCACCTCGAGCAGCCACCGCGTCGCCCACCAGCACCGCCACCACCGGGATGACCAAGAGGACGCCGGTCGGCCGAGCGAGGGTGGCGAGCGCGCCGAGTGCGGCGACAACCCACCACCGTCGATGGTGCAGGGCGAGCAGCAGCAGGGCCGACAGCAGCAGGAAGAGGCCCTCGGCGTACGCCCACACCAACGTGAAGGCCGGCGGGGCGACCCCCACGATGGTGGCCGCCCGCCGGGCCAGATCGGCATCGTCCAGCACGTCCACCCCGAGCCGGTGCACCGCAGCAGCGGCCAGGAGCGCCGCGAGGTTGGCGACCACCAGGACACCGATCGCGCTGCCGCCGAGCAGCGGGAACAGCGGGTGGAACCGGGTCGATGCCGGCCCGGCGGCCTCGTAGCCGAAGCGAGCGATGGTGCGGTAGAAGACGCCGTCCCAGGCAAACAGGCCCTGGTGCATCTGCACCGTCCACGTACCCGCCGACCGCTCCCGCACGAGGGCGACCGCGACCAGCCAGCCAACGCCGGTGAGCAGCCGTCCGAGCACCCACCCGGGGAGCGCGGCCCGCAGGTCCTCCCTCAGCCGCTGCGCGGTGTCACCTCGCTCCGGCATCCGACGAACCTAACCGAGGGCTAGCCGGCTCGGATCTGGGCCAGCTCCGCACGGTCGTCGGCGTCGAAGTCGCGTGGGATCCCTCCATCGAGCAGCTGGGTGATGAGGTCGGACTCGACTTGCCAGTACATGACCGATCGCTTGTTTCGAGAGTGACCGGGGTGCGCCGGGTCACCTCGACCCGTGCCGAGGAGCAGATCCACCAACGCCAGCAGGTGACCCACCTCGTGCATCGACACGGCGTCCTCCACGACGGAGGGCGACACGAGGAGTCCCGCGGCGCTGTTGACCTGGTCGGAGAAGACCGCAGCGACGTCACCCGCGACCGATACGCCCAGCACGCTCGTGTCCCCGCCGAAGGTGCCGCGAAGGAAGAGCACTCGGAGCACCACCTGGGAGCGACCCGACTCGAGCTGGGCGGCGGCGGACGCGGCCGAGATGACCTGCTGTTGGGTCCAGTCGCGGGCGCCTCCACCGATGACGTCCGTGCCGTCCACCGCGACCGCCTTGCCCGAAGCGCCCTCGAGCACCTGCACGAGGTGATCGATCGTCGCGCTGGCGGGTGCCGCGCCCTGCTGAGCCCGCACCTCGAGCACCACGCGGTCACCCCGACCCGCCCGCAGGAGCGCCGACGCCACCCCACCCACTGGTGTCGAGCCCACGCCGATCACCGAGGGAGCGATGGTGGTGGTCGTGGGCGACGCGCCGGCCCCGCCTGAGCTGCGGCCCGCAGTGGTCCGGGTCGATCCGCGTCCGTCGGGGACCGTGGACCCAGCATCGTGAGCGCCGGGCTGCCCACCTTGCCCGGCGGGCTCGGTCGTGGTGGTCGACGAACCGATCGCAGCGCTCGACGGCCCGCTCCGGGCGTGGGCGCACCCAGCCCCGACGATGGCCAGCACGGCCACGACCCCAGCCACACGGATGCGCATCGAGTCGACCGTAGGCGCGCGTCGACGGCGCGTCCGCGCACGAGCGCGTTCAGTTCAGGCTGGGATCCCGCGGGAAGAGGGACAGGCGCGCCAGATGCCCGCCCTGCCGGGCGAGGATCCTCTGCCACAGCTCCTCGGCGTCCGGGAGGAACGGATCGCCGCAGGCAGCATCGACGACGATCCACGCGTCCTCGGCCAGCTCGTCCTCGAGCTGGCCAGGACCCCAGCCCGAGTAGCCCGCGTAGAGGCGCGCGGCGGCGAGGTGGGGTGCGAGCTCGTCGGGGTCGAGCTCGAGGTCGAGCAGACCGACGTCGCCGAGCACCGGGAGGAACCCAGCCCGCTCGACGCCGGGCGCGAGACGAGCCAGGCACCAACCACTGCGCTCCTCGACGGGCCCGCCCACGTGGAGGACGGCCGGCTCGGTGGCCAAGTCGTGCCAGGCCGGGAGCGCCTCGCCCACCGGCAGATCGGTCGGCCGGTTGAGCACCAGGCCCATCGCGCCGTCCTCCGTGTGCTCCACGACGAGCACCACGGTGCGATCGAAGTTCGGGTCACCCAGCATCGGCTCCGCTAGGAGCAGGCGACCGGCGGTGGAGGTCACGACCCGAGTCTCGCGCCAACTCGGTGATCAGGCGCGTACGGTGACCGGATGCTCGACGACGGCACCTACGACGTCATCGTGGTCGATGCCGAGAGCGATGCCGGGAGCGGAGAGGGGGGCGCGTCGCTTCGGCTCGACCTCACGATCCTCGCCGGACCTCGCAAGGGTGAGATGGTGTCGATGCGAGCGATCGGGCTGCCGGTCGACGACATCGGGGCACTGGGAATGCCCGGCACCTTGACGGTGCGCGAGGGCGAGCCCTCAGTGGTGCTCGATCAGTAGTAGGAGGTGCTCGATCAGTAGTAGGAAGGGCACAGACCGCTCGACCCAGGGGACCCCATGAAGCGACTCACCGGCCTGGACGCGTCGTTCCTCTCGCTGGAGACGCCGTCATCGCACATGCACGTGGCCAGCCTCGGGATCTACGACCCGTCGGCCGTCAAGGGCGGCCTGACCCTCGAGAAGCTCGTCAAGGCCTACACCGGGCGCCTCCACCTCGCCCCGCCGTTCCGGCAGCGCCTTGTCAACGTGCCCTTCGGTCTGCACCACCCGCTGTGGATCGAGGATCCCGACTTCGACATCCGCCACCACGTCCGCCACACCGCCATCCCGGCGCCCGGCGGCCCCGACGAGCTGGCCAACCTCGTCGGTCGCCTCGTCGCCCTCCCCCTCGATCGCACGCGTCCGCTCTGGGAGATCTGGCTCATCGAAGGGCTCGAAGGCGGCAACGTGGGCCTGCTCACGAAGGTGCACCACGCCGCCATCGACGGCGCCTCAGGCAACGAGCTGCTGGTCGCCCTCCTCGACCTCACCCCCGAGGTCGTCGAGCACGTGCCCGACGAGGAGTGGACGCCCGATCGGATCCCCACGGATGCCGAGCTGCTGACCTACGCGGCGTCGTCGCTAGCGCGCCAGCCAGTGCGCGTCGCGAAGGCGCTCGCTCGCACCACGACGGCCGCCCTCGACGTGCGACGCATGGGTCAATCCTCGGGCGCGTCCGCGCTCCCCCCAGCGCCCTTCGCCGCTCCCCGCACCTCGTTCAACGCGTCCCTCACTCCGGCCCGCAGCTACGCCTACACCTCCCTCGACCTCCCCACCGTGAAGGCCGTGAAGAACGCCATCGGCTGCACGGTCAACGATGTGGTGCTCGGCCTCTGCGGCACTGCCCTGCGCGACTACCTCGCGGCGCGGGGCGAGGTGCCCGACGCGCCGCTGGTGGCCATGGTGCCCGTGTCGGTGCGCAGCGACGACCAGCGCGACGCGATGGGCAACCAGGTGAGCTCGATGCTCACCAGCCTCGCCACCGACATCGACGACCCGATCGATCGTCTCAAGATCATCCACGAGGTCATGGCGCACGCAAAGGAGCAGCAGAAGGCCATCGGGGCCGACACCCTCCAGGAGTGGTCCGAGTTCGCAGCGCCTGCCGTGCTCGGGCGGGCGGCGCGCCTCTACTCGCGCATGAAGTGGGCCGACAGCCATCGCCCGCTCTTCAACGTCACGATCTCCAACGTCCCCGGTCCGCCCTTCGCCCTGTACTCCGCGGGCGCGAAGCTGCTGGCCAACTACCCGGTCGGGCCCATCATGGACGGCAGCGGTCTCAACATGACCGTGATGAGCTACCGCGACCAGCTCGACTTCGGCCTGCTCGCGTGTCCCGACGTGCTCGACGACGTCTGGGCGTTGGCCGATGGTCTGCACGCGGCCCTGGCCGAGCTCGTGGAGGCCACCGGCGTCACCGAGGACGACGCCGCCAACTTCAGCCGCCAGACCTGAGCGACGCGGCGGCCGCGATCGCGGTCGCGACGCCCGCGGCCTGTGCGTCGTCGAGGTAGCGGGTGCGCGGCCAGAAGAACCCCTTGAGGCCGTCGCCCTTGGTGCGGGGCACAACGTGGGTGTGGAGGTGCGGCACGCTCTGGCTCACGGTGTTGTTCATCGCCACGAACGTGCCCTGCGCGCCCATCGCCCCCTGCACCGCCATCGCCAAGCGCTGCACGCGCTCGACGTAGGGCCCGAGCTCGGCCACCGGGAGGTCGGCCAGCGTCTCGATGTGGCGTCGCGGCACCACCAGCACATGCCCGGGGAACAGGGGTCGCACGTCGAGGAAGCCCACTGCAACGTCGTCGTCGAGCACCACGTGGGCCGGCACGGCACCGGCGACGATCGAGCAGAACACGCAGTCCACCATGCGGATCGAGGCTAGGTGCTGCCCGCCAGCCGACCATCCGCCACCGAGGGCGCGCGGTGGGGTTCACTGAGCAGCGGTGACCCAACGGGCGAACCAGACCTCCGCGGCGTACAGCAGCAGGCTTCGGCCGGCGGCCCGGATGGCGTCCCCCGACCGTCGCCAGGACGAACAGGACCACACCCACCGATCCGACCCTTTGGGGGCTCCTTGACCGATCTCCTCGCCGACCCGGCGCGCCTTGGCGCGTCCGAGACCACCACAGCCACGAGGATGGTGCTCGACACGTCGGTGCTCATCTCCGACCCGGATGCCATCACCGCCTTTCCGGGGGCCGACACGGTGATCCCGCTGGTGGTGGTGGAGGAGCTCGATCAGCACAAGTCCCGGATGGACGACGTGGGGCGGGCAGCGCGAGCCGTGATCAGGTCGATCGAGGAGCTGCGGATGGCCAACGGCGGCGACATCCGCACACCCGTCGCCCTGCCCAACGGCGGCACGTTGCGCATCGAGACGAACGGCCTCCACCTCAACGAGATCCGAGAGCACGGGCTCGATCCCACGAAGAACGACAACCGGATCCTCGCCGCGTCGCTCGGGCAAGCCGTGCACGGTCGCACGATCGTCGTGTCGAACGACGCCGCCCTCCGGATCAAGGCCGCCCAGCTCGGCCTCGAGGCCATCGAGCACCAGCGCCTCCGCGGCCGCAGCCAGTTCGAGCGCCCCGTGGGCTGGCACACGATCGAGGTCAGCTCGACCACGGTCGACCTCGTCTACTCGAGCCCCAACGGCATCGGGATCGACGAGCTCGATCCCGGCGACGTGGCCCGCGTGCGCGAGGAGCTGACCGATCGCTACGGGGTGCTCCGAGCGGGCAGCCAGTCGGTGCTCGTCCGTCACAACGATGGCGAGCTCGAGGCCATGCTGCGCGTGCCCGAGCCGTGGGGGTTGCGCCCGCGGTCGAAGGAGCAGCAGTTCGCCCTCGACCTGCTGCTCGACCCCGACATCCGCATCGTCGCCCTCGACGGCATGGCCGGCACGGGCAAGACGCTTCTTGCGCTGGCGGCAGGCCTCGACCAGGTGATCGAGTCGCACCTCTACGACAAGCTCTCGATCTACCGGCCCGTGGTGCCCGTCGGCAAGGCCGAGCTGGGGTTCCTTCCCGGCACCCTCGACGAGAAGCTCAACCCCTGGATGACCGCCGTGCACGACGCGCTGGTCGCGCTCACCGAGCGCCGCAGCCACGCCGACGCTCGAGCCGTGCTGGAAGAGCTCACCGAGCGCGACAAGCTGTCGCTCGAGGCGGTCACCTACCTGCGGGGTCGGTCGCTGCACGGCACCTTCGTGCTGGTGGATGAGGCCCAGAACCTCGAGCCCACGACGCTGAAGACGATCCTCACCCGGGTGGGCGAGGGCACCAAGGTCGTGTTCACGGGCGACACCAGCCAGATCGACGCCCCGTACCTGTCGGAGCACAACAATGCCGTGTCCGTGCTCATCGATGCCTTCGACGGCGAGCGCTGCTTCGGTCACGTGCGCCTGTCGCACTGCGAGCGCTCTGAGGTCGCCTCCCTGGCCGCCATGCGCCTGTAGCCAGCGCGCCTGGCCGTAGCCTGACCGCATCGCCACGCCCACCGACGACGAGCTCGACCACCCCACGCCCGACGAGGCCGCACCCTGGGGCCTGATCGACGATCCTGATGTGGTGGCGGCGGCCGCCGCGGCGACCGACGAGGCCCGCCACGATCCGCCGCTGGTCGCGTCGCTCTTCGCGCTGATCGACGATGCGGCATCGAGGATCCTCGACCACCCGATCCGTCCGCGGGTGAAGCTCACGGCCGCCGGGATGCTCAAGGGCGAGCTCGACGTCGTCAAGGTGGAGGTGCCCGCCGTGCTGGCCGCCGGGCTCGTGCTCGACCGCCTCGTCGTGCGCTCTGAGCACGTGCGCATCGCCCCGGGACTGCCACCCCACCTCAAGGCCGGCCCGGTCACGATGCGCGCCTACGTGAGCCAGGCCAACGTCGACCGGTGGACACGCACCGCGCACCTCCCGATCCGGCTGGCCCTCACCACCGACGGCGTGATGCTCACGACGGGCCTGCGCGGCTTCAAGATGAGCGAGACCGTGGCCGATCTTGAGGTGGCGGGCCGCTTCCTTCGGCTCGCCCCCAAGCGCATGACGATCGTGGGCCTGCCCACCACGCTGGTCCGCTTCTTCAAGGGCTACCTCCCGCTGCCACCGCTACCCAAGGGGGCTCGCATCACCGAGGTGCGCCCGGGCGATGGTGAGCTCTCGGTGACGTTCGCGCTGGAGCACATCGACGAGCCGCTCACACCCGACATCGCCAAGCGCCTCAGGTCGTTCACACGCCTCCCCATCCCCGGTCTGCGCTGATGCTGGCGACACGGCATCCACCACGACCGCGCGGCCCCTTCCTACGCTGCAAGGCGCACGACAGGTTCGTGGGGGGCACGAGATGCGACGACGACCGGCCGTGTACGGCCTCGACATAGAGACGGACACCACGATCAACGGGCTCGACCCCGCGGTGGCGGCCGTCGTCACCGTCGCCCTTGCTGGCCCCGGCTTCGAGGAGGTGTTCACCGGCGCCGAGGACGTGCTCCTCGCCGACCTCGATGAGCGCCTCGACGAGCTCGAGCCCGGCGTCATCGCCACCTGGAACGGTGCCGCCTTCGATCTTCCGTTCATCGCCGATCGGGCCGCCCGCTACGACCTACCCCTGGGCCTGCGACTCGAGCTCGACCCCGCCATCGCCACCCGCCGGTCTCCGCTCGCGGGTCACCGCGGGGCCTACCGCGCGAGCTGGTACGACCACCGACACCTCGACGCCTATCGCCTGTACCGCGGCGACGTCGGTCCGGCGCTGCGCATCTCGTGCTCGTTGAAGTCGATCGCGCGGTTCGTCGGCCTGTCGCCCATCGAGGTCGACCGCACCCGCATCCACGACCTGTCCAACGAAGCGCTGCACGCCTACGCGGCCAGCGATGCGAGGCTGGCCCGGATCCTCGCCGAGCGCCGCTGGGCCACAGCGTCGCGCGGCATCGATCTGCTCAGCGGCCTCGACACGGGCCCCGCCCGACGGCATCACCCCGCCCTGTCGGCCCTCTCCGCCTAGCGAGGCCCCCCGGGGGCAGCAGCCACCCCTTCCACTGTCACACCCCTGGTGGCATAGTCGGCACACGCGCGCGTCCCACCGGGACCGCCCCTCGCGATCGCCGGATCGCCTCCCGACCCACCTGTCGCTGTGAGGTGCTCCCATGCGATCCATCACATCGTCCCATCGACGCCTGCACTCCCGCCCACCCCGAAACGAGCTCATCGACGCCACGGCTCAGCTCGTCGACGAGCGCACGCTCGACGAACCAGGCCACGTCCTCGTGCACGTCATCGAGGAGCCGGAGGACCTCGTCCTCGGCCTAAAGCCACTCGAGGTCGGCCTTCACCCGTTCGGCGAGCTCGCCGGGTTCAGCGCGCCGCCCGCGTGGTCGATGGTCGGCCTGCGCGTGCGCGGCACCGCCCACCACCTCGACGGCGACCGTCGCGCAGAGCGCACCAGCACCACCTACCTCCTCCACCGATCGGGCGAGGAGCGCTCGCTGCTCCGCACCGACCACACCGTCACCCCGCTCGCCGGTCGCGCCGAGGGAACCCTGCCCGATCTCTGCCGACGCGTCCTGGGCCTGCCCACCGACCCTCCGCCAGGCACCACCGCGCTCCTCTGGACGGTCGCTTGGCTCGACCGCATCCTCGAGGCCTGGGGCGATCCCGATCGGCGCAGCAACCTGTGCGCATCGTGGTCGCAGCTGGCGTGCCTCCACCCGGCGGTCGTCGGTGCCGCCGGGCCCGACCCCTCACAGCTCGTCGCCCTCGGTCGGGCACACACCGAGGCGTGGCCCTGGGCGCGGCTGCGCGCCGCGCCCCACGCCCTGCACCTCCCCGACGGCCACCTTCCCCCGGACATCACGGGGTGGATGGACGACGGCTTCTACGCCCGCTGGGCTCTCGGCGCCTTCCCCACGCCCGCCACCCTCGCCCGCGACGTGTGCCACCTGGTCGACGACCACGTCGGCGAACGCCTCGCCGTCGCCGTCGAGGGCCTCCTGGCGTGACCGCGGCTCCACCCACGGCGGGCGCCTCGTATGCTCCCGCCGTGCGCGGACCTGCTTCTCCCCCTCTACCGCGCGGCACCTGACGATGCCGCTCGTGCTGGGCGCGGCCTTCGGTCCGCTGACGACGCAGGTCGAGGTCCGCGATGCGGACAGCGGTGCTCTCGTCGCCTCGGGTTCGGCTCGTCATGAGGACCACGGGCCCGACGCCCACGACCCCACCACCTGGTGGCGCTCATTGGCCAGCGCCGTCGGACAGACCGGTGAGCGCGAGATCGCCGCCATCTCGGTGTGCGGCAGCCACCCTGGGTTGGTGCTCCTCGACGGCGCCGGCGCGGTGCTGCGCCCGATGCAGCCCTGGGCCGACACCGAGGCCGCCGCCCACGCTGACCGCCTCCGCAGCTCCCTGGGCGTCGACCGCTGGGCCAAGCGAGCCGGGGTGCTGCCAGGCCCGGGCACGGCCGTCACGCGCCTGGCCTGGCTCAAGCGCACCGACCCTGACACCTTCGGCCGCATTGGCGCGGCCCTGCTCCCACACGACTGGCTCACCTACCGGCTGGCCGGTCGCGTCGTCACCGACCGGGGCAGCGCCTCCCTCACCGGAGCCTGGTCGCCCGCCGCCGAAGCCTGGCTGCCCGAGGTGCTCACCGAGCTCGCGCCGGGCGGTTCCCGCGGGTGGTGGCAGGAACGGCTGCCCACAGTGCTCGGTCCCTCGGAGCGCTCCGACTGGCTCGATGCCCCGGTGTACGAGCTCCTCGGTCTCCGCGGTCGCCCACTCGTGGGTCCCGGCACCGGCGAGGCCATGGCAGTGGCCCTCGCGCTCGGCCTCGCGCCTGGTCGCGTCGCCATCTCCGTCCACGACACCACCACGGTCCTGGCGGGGCTGGCGAGGCCGATCGCCGACCCGAGCGGGGTGGTGGGGAGCCACGCCGATGCCACCGGGCGGCACCTGGCGGTCACCTCGGCGGGCGGCGGCATGGCGCTCCTCGATGTCGTGCGCAGCCTCCTCGGCGTCGACGCGAGCGAGCTGGCCGCGCTGGCCCTCGACGCCGAACCGACCGCCCGAGGGTTGGTGCTCGTACCCGACCTGCCGGACCGGCCAGGCGCCGTGCTCGTGGGGCTGGCGGCCGACGTCACCGGCGCCGACCTCGCCCGCGCCACCGTCGACGGCGTGGCGTGCGCGGCTCTCGACGCGCTCGACCACGTGCTCAGGGCTGGCGCCACGTGGGACGACGACGAGCCGTTGCGGGTGGCCGCACCCGTCGACCACCTCGATCTGCTCGCGCAGGTACTGGCGGACCTCTCCGGCCGCGCGGTGCGGACGACGACAGGCACCTCGCTCGCCGCCGCCGGCGCCTGCATCCAGGCCGCCGCCGTCCTCGTCGATGCCCCGCCGGAAGAGGTCTCGAGCGTCTGGGACCTCGGCGACGACGACTGGGTCGAGCCGGTCGACGACACGACGGGCGCCGCCCCCCGCCGCGCTCATTCCGAGGAGCACGCTCGCCAGCTGCGGGCGTTGACTGACATTACATGAGCTGCTAGGAAGACACCCAAGATGGTCTGTGTGATCATCTCGCTCGTCGGCGCTGGGCCGGCCATCCCGCCACCCCCTGTGGAGGATCGCCGTGTCCTGTCATGCCCGCTCGCTCGCCGTCCGTCCGTTCGTCACCGGCCTCGCTCTTGTGCTGGCCGCCACGGCGCTGACCCTTGCCCGCCCCACACCTGCCGCGGCCGAGGTCACCCACCTGTACGGGTTCAGAGCCACCGTCGACGGCTTCACATCGTGGTACGGCAGCTACGGCATGGGGCCGCTGGGCGTCGCCTGGTGCATCGACCACGGCATCCACTCTCCCGACCCGGCGTACCAGTACGTCCCGGCCGACCTGTCAGCCCTACGGCCAGAGCTGCAGGCCGCGATGGCCTGGGCCGTGGCCACCAACGGCCGAGGCACCGACCGGGTCACCCACGCCGGGCTGATGCTCGCCCTGCACGACCTCATGGGTGCGCGCTACCCGTCGGGACGTCTCGACGTCGACCGACTGTCGATCGGGCGCCTGGCCGGCTTCGGCGGAGCGGAGGGCTCGGTGCTGGCCGCGGCACGTGCCATCAAGGCCGACGGGATCGCCCACGCCTGGCTGCGCGCGCCGCTCCAGCTCACCGTCGAGATCGGCGCGCCCGACGGCGACGGCACCGCCCCTGTGACCGCACGGGTGGTCGACGCCGCCGGGTACGGCTTGTCTGGCGTGAGCATCAGCTTCGACGGCTCGTCCGCGGGACTCAGCACAACGAGCGCCACCACCACCGGACCCGACGGAGCGGTGCGGTTGACCACTCGGACCGACGGCGCACCGGCAACGGTGCACGCCACCGCAACGGTGCCCCACCTGCCGCTCGACGCGTGGGCACCCACCACCGCTCGAGCCCAGCGGGTGGCGCGGCCCAGCCTCGACCGGCTCGCCGCCTCGGGCACCGCCACCCCGCCGGCGAGCAGCACGACCACAAGCACGACCTTGCCGCCCACCACAACGACGTCCACCACCCTGCCGGCCACCACGACGACGATCCCGCCCACCACCACGTCCACCCCGACGACGTCCAGCACGACGCTGCCGGACACCACCACCACGACCGCGCCGACCACGTCGACGTCCACACGCACGGCCTTGCCACCCACGACGACCACCAGCACCACCCAGTTGGCGACCACCGTGCCGTCCACCACCGCGCCTGTGCCGGAGGTGCACGTGCTCGCCGCACCACCCGTGGGCCCCTCGAGCGTCGCGTCGCTCCCCCGCACCGGCGTCGACGCCCTCACCCTCAGCCTGTTCGGGGCCGGGCTCCTGCTCGTGGGACGCTCACTGCTCGAGCTCCGAGACGCTCAACCGAGGGCACCGCGCTCGCGGAGCGACGCGATGCGGTCGTCGTCGTAGCCGAGCACCTCGCGCAGCACGTCGGCGGTGTGCTGGCCGGCCGTGGGCGCCTTGGTGGGCAAGGGCAGCGCTTCGCCGATCACCTTGATGGGCGACGGCACCTGGTCGTTGCCCACCCGCTCCTTCGGGATCCACGGCAGGCGGTCCTGGAACTGGGGATCGTCAGCCAGGGTCTTGGGGGTGTTCACCGGAGCGATCGGGGTGTTGGCCTCCCCACCGAGCGCCACCCACTCGGCCGTCGAGCGGCTCTTGAAGATCTCCGCCAGCTCGCGGCGCAGCTCCTCGTTCCCGCGGGCGTGGTCGGCGTACTTCGAACCAGGATGTCGCTCGAAGAGGTCAGGCCGACCGATGCCCTTGCAGAAGTTCTCCCAGAACTCCCGCTCCGAGGACATGAAGAGGATGTGCCCGTCGGAGGTCTCGTAGAACTGGTAGCGCACGCCGTCCCGCATCCCTGCCGTGCCGGGGGCCCGACGCTCGAAGCCGTCGGCCTTGTTGCCGGTGACCTCCGATTCGGGCCGCTCGTAGGCCTTGTAGGTCTCGCTGCGCAACCAGTCCATCGCCGCCGCCGCATCCGATTGCGCCACCTCGAGCTGGCACGGCTCACCCGTGGCTCGAGCCCGCGTGATGCCGGCCAGGACCGCCAGTGCACCGAAGAGCGGTCCGGCGTGGATCCCGACCGACGGGTGCTCCGGGATGGCGCAGAACCCGTCGTCAGTGGTGACGGGTTGCACGAGCCCAGCCCACACGTCGTAGGCGATCCCGTGGCTGGGCATGTCCTTGTAGGGGCCGGTCATCCCGTAGCCGGAGATCGTGCAGAACACGATGCTCGGGTTGACCGCCTTGCAGGCCTCGTAGCCCACGCCCCGCCGATCGAGGCCACCAGGTCGCATCGCCTCGATCACCGCGTCCGCCCCCTTGACCAGCTCGAGGAAGACCTCGCGGCCGGCTTCGGTGCGTAGGTCGATCGTGATCGAGCGCTTGCCGCGGCTGATGTGGAGGTGCATGAGCGACGTGCCCTCGACGATGGGCCAGGTCATCTCGCGGATGTAGTCGCCCGAGGGCGGCTCCACCTTGATGACGTCGGCACCGAGGTCGGCCAGGGTGGTGGTGATCGCGCCGGGCCCGAGCATCGAGCACTCGATGATCCGGACGCTGCCGAGGGGGGTGGTGGTCACTGCGGATCCTCCGGAGGTGCGAGGGGTGAGCCGGGGCCCGGGGTCATGAGCTCCTCGCGCCAGCGGGTGCACCACTGGCGGGCGATGGCGGGCCAGGGGTCGCCGTCGCGGAGGAGCGAGGTGTGGGCGGCCAGGTTGGTGGCCCAGATCGTGCACACCTCGGTGTCGGTGAGCACGGCGTCGTAGAGGCCCACGAGGGCGATGCCCCGCTCAGCCATGGCCGGCGCCCGTTCGGCGAGCGTGGCCGCGAGGTAGTCGGGTCCGGCCCCGGGGCGCACCTCGGACACCTCGTGCACGAACCAGGTGCCTTGCACGCCGTCGGTGGCGAGGGAGGCAACCGTCGGGGAGCCCGGGGCGCCGCGCAGCAGGCGGTCGAACCCACCCGTGCGGCGCTTGTACGCCTCGTCCCACCACTCGGCCAGCTCGGTGTTGGCCGCCTTGTCCACGTTGGTGCGCTGGCCCAGCCGGGCCCAACCGTCCCAGCCGTCGATCTCCCAGACGTTCACCACCTGCGGCCAGCGGCCGGTCGTGCCGACGACCTCCCAGGTGCCGAGCAGCACCAGACCTCGACCGGCGGCGGCCCCGGCGTCGAAGGCCACCGTGTGCTCCATGTAGGCCCGACCGCCCCGGCCCACGATGTCGATCACCTCGTGCAGGAAGAGCTGATCTGCCATGCCGCCGAGGATGATGGCACACTATCTGACGACCCGTCAGATCTCCCCGCGACAGGACCGGATGGACCTCTCCTTCACCCCCGACCAGGACGCCCTGCGGGAAGCCGCCCAGCGCCTCTACGCCAAGGAATCGAACGGGGAGCGGGTTCGCGAGCTGGAGCGATCGGGGTTCGATCCGGCCCTGTGGAGCGAAGTCGTGCAGATGGGCCTGCCCTCGATGGCCCTTCCGGAGGCCGTCGGCGGGGCCGACGCGTCCTTGACCGACCTCGCTGCCGCAGTAGAGGTGCACGGCGCCCACCTCGGGCTGGTGCCCCTCGTCGAGACCGCTGTCGTGGCCCGCTTGCTCGCTCGACTCGGCGACGACGCGCTCCCCCTGCTGGCCCAGGTGGTCGACGGGGCGCCCGCCGCCCTTCGCCTGCCCGGCCCCGCCGGCCCGATGCCCACGGCCTACGCCGCCGTTGCGTCGGTGATCCTCGCCCTCCACGGCGACCGGATCGTCGCCGTGGAGGGACCCGCCTCCCCTGCCCCGCGCACGCTGGCGGGCCTGGCCATCGCCGCTGTCGACGCGGCCGACGCGGCCGACGGCGGCCTCATCGCCTCCGGCCCCGATGCCGTCTCGGCCTTCGCCCGCGCCGTCGACGAGTGGCGGGCCCTCACCGCAGTCGCGCAAGCGGGCCTGGCCCGAGCCACGCTCGACGTGGGCGTGCGCTACTCGCTCGATCGCCATCAGTTCGGCGTGCCGATCGGCAGCTTCCAGACGATCCAGCACCACTTCGCCGACCTCCATGCGCGCGTCGACGGCAGCCGGCTGCTCGCCTACGAGGCCATCTGGGCCCTGGACGAGCACGAGCCCACGGCGCCGGCGCTGGCCGCGCAGGCATCGTGGTACTGCGGGGCGGTGGCCGACGAGGCGGCCGGATTCAGCCTCCACGTGCACGGCGGGTACGGCTTCATGCTGGAGTACGACGTGCAGCTCCACGTGCGCCGGGCCAAGGCCACCCGGCTGCTGCTCGGCGACCCCCACCGCGAGCTCCACGTCATCGCCGAGCGACGCTGGGGCACGGAGGCGCCCCCAGCCGAGGCGATCACCTCCTCTCGCACCGCTCGCCACACCAGGCGCGGGATGGACTTCCGGTTCGAGCCTGAGACCGAAGCGTTCCGCACCGAGGTGCGCGCCTTCATCGACGAGCACCTCACCTCGGACATCGTCGACCGCGCCCACGCCTCCGGCACCATGCACGACTGGGGCTTCCACCGTGCCCTCTGCGAGCGGGGCTACCTCGCATCGGGATGGCCCACGGAGTTCGGCGGACTCGGACGCAACGCCATCGACCAGACCCTGCTCATGCAGGAGCTCTATGCCTCAGGCGCCCCGATCGACGGCCTCAACATCGCCTCGATGGTGGGGGCCACGCTGCTCGTGTGCGGCTCCGACGACCAGAAGGCCGACGTCGTGCCCCGCATCTTGGCCGGCGAGGTCCTGTGCTGCCTCGGGTACAGCGAGCCCGACGCCGGGTCCGACGTCGCCGCCGTGGCCACCCGAGCCACCCGCGACGGCGACCACTGGGTGATCGAGGGCCAGAAGATGTTCACCACGATGGCGCACGAGGCGCACTACGTCTTCCTCCTCGCCCGCACGAACCTCAGCGCGCCGAAGCACAAGGGGCTCACCATGTTCCTCGTGCCCATGGACGCCCCCGGCATCGAGATCACCGCCGTCGACACGATGGGCGGCGAGCGCACGAACATCACCTTCTACAGCGATGTCCGGGTGCTCGACGGCTGCCGGGTGGGCGAGGTCGATGCCGGGTGGTCGGTGATGCACGCCGCCCTCGTCTACGAGCGGAACTCCGCCAACTGGGGCGAGCCCGACCACCTCGTTGAGGCGGTGGCGGGGTGGGCACTGCAGCCGGGCATCGACGGAGGCCGACCGTTCGACGACGTGGTGGTGCGCGCCGCGCTGGCCCGCTGGAGCACCGAGCTCGAGGTCGGTCGGCTGCTGCTGTTCCGGTCGGCGTGGTTGTCCTCCCACGGGGCCATGCCCCAGGTCGAGGGCTCGATGGCCAAGCTCCACATCACCGAGGCCTTCGTGCGAGCCTCCGCCGAGCTGATCGATCTGTTCGGCACCGCCGGGCTCGTGGCGGCCGGTGAGGCCAGCGCGGCGCTCGACGGGCTCGTGGAGCACGCCTTCCGGCACGCCGTGGTCACCACGATCTACGGCGGCTCGAGCGAGGTGCAGCGCGAGATCATCGCGGGGCGCGGGCTGGGCCTGCCGCGCAGCCGCTGACCCCTGCAGCATCCCAAGCGAGCAGCGCTCGAGTTGACACGACCAGACCTGATGATGCGTCAGATCGCGGCGTGCCCTAAATCACAGCCGTGAATGTTGCGGTTTGATGTCGCCGTCGGGTTACCATTTCGTAACTCACCAGCCGCCCCAAGCGCGGCCCGCCGCTGGGGCGCAGTGATCCGTCGATCTTCCCATCCACTCGACGCGCGCCCCGGCACCCCCAACCCAGGAGGACACAGCACATGTCCGGGAGCAACCCCCCGAGTATCAACGGCTCGCCGCGTCTGGCGCGACGAGCCCTCACGACGGGCGCTGCTGCGCTCCTCGCCGTGACCCTTCCTGTCGCACTGGTCGCCACCACGACCGGATCTGCTTCGAGCGGGAGCGCTCCGACGGCAGCCTCCTCCACCAACACCTCGTTCCTCCAGGGCCAGCTGGCCCTCGTTCGGGCTCGAGCGGCGACCGAGGCGGTCCAGTTCCAGGGTGCCGCCTCCGCGGCCACCCCGGCGGTCATCGAGGTGCCGTCCACGGCCGCGCCGACCACCACGGCGCCCCCGGCACCCCCCACCACGGCTGCCCCCGTCCCGCGTCCCGCCCCCGCTCCCGCCCCGGCCCCCGCCCCCGCGGCCGCCCCGGCCAGCACGTCCGGGGACCCCAACGATCCGGCCAGCTGGGATCGGCTCGCTCGCTGTGAGTCCGGCGGCAACTGGGCCACCAACACCGGCAACGGGTACTACGGCGGCATCCAGTTCTCGCTCAGCACGTGGCAGAGCGTGGGGGGCTCCGGCTACCCGAACGAGAACAGCCGCGAGACCCAGATCGAGATGGGCAAGCGCCTCTATGCCCGCACCGGCTGGAGCTCCTGGCCCGGCTGCACCCGGTCCTTCGGCTGGGCGCAGTAGCCACCAGGCGCGAACCCGCGCCGCGTCGATCGCACCCAGCGACCCCCGGTCCCCCCGCCGGGGGTCGCTCCGCGCCCGGGCACCCCACGCACACCCCAGGTTCGGGGCACCAGCGCTCGCCCACCGCGCGCCCATGCCCCCAAGGTGGCGGGACGCTCGCTACGGGCGGGCGGCCACGCCGCCCCAGGCGACGATCTCGCCCGCTACATCGACCAGCGCTGACGGGTCGAGGTCGACCACGTCGGCCGACCAGACCTCCACCGTCACCCCCGGCAACGGCCCGGGCAGCGGCATCGCCGCCACGAGGATCACCGGACGATCCGCCGCTGCCGCACTGGCCGCGGCGCGCCATGCCGCCGCCCGGCCGCCCACGGCGGGCACCAGCACGCTGTCCGGCACGGTCGTCGGGAAGGTGCGGGCGATCCAGAACCCGACCAGGCCGGGCTCGGCGACGACCAGGCCACCGGCGGGCAGCGACGCGGCGAGGGCCGCGGCGCGGGCTGGCGGCGAGCCCGGGCGGGCGTAGAGCGGACCGACGACCGCGGCCAGCTCGCTGTAGAGCGCCGGCCGAGCCAAGGTCCCGGCGGGCAGGTCCAGCTCGACGGTCGCCAGATCGGCGGGCGGCACGTCGATCACGTCGGCCCGACCCAGCCACGGCTGCGAGGTGACCTCGGCCGCGTCGAGCCCACTCGTCACCAGCACGTCGACCTCCCCGAGGCCCGCCCGTTCGAAGTCGCGGGCCTGGAGCCCGGCGGTGCCGAAGTGGAAGGGGTCGTCCCAAGGGAACACGCCCTTGGCGCCCCACGTGTTCACCACACCGCACCCGACGCGGACCGCGAACGCCCGCAATCCGTCGACACAGCCGTCGCGCACCACGCCAGGCCCGACGAGGATGCCGAGGCGGCTCACCACAAACCCGTTCTCTGTGCGCCCAACCCCGCAATTCGTGGCTGCGTGCGCACAGAAGCGGTGAGGGTTAGTAGCGCAGGCCCGGGGCGCGGGTCTTGAAGACGTCGGTGGCCAGCTGCTGGCCGAGCTTGGTGGCGTCCCAGCGCTTGCCCCCGTTGGAGATGGTGGCGCCCTCCGACCAGCCCTGCATCCACACGATGTCCTCGGCCACGGCGCGGATCACCTGGCCGGTGACGTGCTGGCTCTCGTCGCTGGCCAGCCAGGCCACCAGCGGCGACGACACCGCTGGGTCCATGCGGTTCCACTCGTCATCCGGGACGTCGTCGGCCTCGATCACCGCGGGCGCGCCCGGCATGGTGCCGGTGATGCGGGTGGCCGCCGCGGGACCGACGGCGTTCACGGTGACGCCGAGCTTGTGGAGCTCGAGCGACAGCGTCTGCGTGAACCCGGCGATGCCGGCCTTGGCGGTGGCGTAGTTGGTCTGGCCGAAGTTGCCCACCAGGCCCGCTCCAGAGGTGGTGTTGATCACGCGACCGGTGAACACCTCGCCCACCTTGGCCCGCTCGCGCCAGTGTCGTGCCGCATGGTGCGACGGCGCCCAGCTGCCCTTGAGGTGCACCTTGATGACGGTGTCGAAGTCGGCCTCGGACATGTTCCAGATGGCCGTGTCGCGCACGATGCCGGCGTTGTTCACGAGCACGTCGAGCCGGCCGTAGGCGTCGACGGCCTGGGCCACGAGACGGCCGGCGCCGCCGTAGTCGGACACGTCGTCGTAGTTGGCCACCGCGGTGCCGCCCCGCGCCGTGATCAGCTCGACGGTGAGGTCGGCCGCCTTCTGGTCGGCGCCGTCGCCGGTGACGGAGGTGCCGAGGTCGTTGACGACCACGCGGGCACCGTGCTTGGCCAGCTCCAGGGCGTGGGCCCGACCGATGCCGTGGCCGGCGCCTGTGACGATGGCGACCTTGCCGTCGAGGAGTCCCATGATCTGCGTGTCTCGTTTCCGTTGTCGGTAGGGGTCAGCTCGCGCCGAAGCGGTCGCGGAGCTCGAACTTCAGGATCTTGCCGGTGGGGTTGCGGGGCAGCGCGTCGACGATCTCCAGGCGCTCCGGGAGCTTCTGGGTCATCAGCCCCTCGCCACGGCACCACGCCACCATCGCATCGAAGGTGATCGGCGCGCCCGGCTCGGCTGGGACGACCACGGCGCACACCCGCTCGCCGGTCTTGGGATCAGGGAGCCCGATGACGGCCACATCGGCCACGTCGGGGCTGCGGAACAGGACGTCCTCGACCTCCTTGGCCGAGATGTTCTCCATGTTCCGGATGATGATGTCCTTCACCCGGCCGGTGATGGTGACCATCCCCTCGGCGTCGATGCGGCCGAGGTCGCCGGTGCGGAACCAGCCGTCGTCGTCGAAGGCCTCGGCGTCGAGCGAGCTGTCGAGGTAGCCCTTCATGAGCTGCGGGGCCTTCACACGGATCTCCCCCTCTTCGCCGATCCCCGCCTCCTTGCCCTCGAGGGTGACGGCTCGCAGCTGCGTGGTGCCCGTGGCCCGCCCCTCCGTGTTGGCCAGCTGCTCGTCAGTGTCGTGGATCGTGCCCATGGCGATGATCGGCGCCTCAGTGAGGCCATAGCCCGACACGATGCCCACGCCGCCCATCTCGGCCTTGATGTCGTAGTGGAGCTGCGGCGGCTTCGGCGCGCCTCCGCCGCAGTACACCCGCACCTTGGGGAAGAGCTGTTCCCCTGCGGGGAGCTGGCGCTGAGCGGCCAGGTAGGCCATGTGGAACGGCGTGCCGGCGCCGGCCATGGTGACGTCGTGCTGCTTGATGAGCTCGGTGGTGCGCACCGGGTCGAAGCGCTCGATGTAGACGGTGGGGAACCCCACCACGAGGGCCGAAAACAGCCAGCCGATGCCACCGATGTGGGTGAACGGGAACACGACGGCGTTCTTGTCGGCGTCGGTGATGCCCAAGCAGGCGTTCATCCCGAGAGCGCTGGCGAGGATCGTGCGATCGGTGTGCTGCGCGCCCTTCGGGTCAGCGGTGGTGCCGGATGTGTAGAAGTACCAGCGCACAGGGTCGTCAGCGGGGTCGGGGGGCGGTGGCAGCTCGGTGGGGTCGCCCTGGGGAAGGGCCTTGTCTGCCACCAGCACCTCGAGGTGACCGCCGTCGCCGTTGTCGTCAGACCTGTTGATGTCGGCCGCGATGCCCCGAGCCATTTCCTCGAAGTCGAACCCAGCCCACGTGGACGGCACCACCAGCAGCTTGCTCTTGGCCTGGCGGGTGATGAACCCGACCTCGCGCTCGCGGTAGATCGGCAGCATCGGGTTCTGGATGGCGCCAAGACGGGCCAGGGCCAGCACGAGCAGCTTCGACTCGAGCCAGGTGGGGAGCTGCCACGATACGACATCGCCCTCGCCGATCCCCTGCCGAGCCAGCCCCGCCGCCGCCTGCTCTGCCCGCGTCTTGGTCTCGGCCCATGTGAGCGTGCGCCCGTCCTCGTCGACCGCGGCCAGCCTGTCGGGCGTGGCCGCAGCCCGCCGCTCGACAAGCTCCCAGAGGCTCCCGCCATCCACGTTCGGCATGCTGACGACCCCCTGCAGAAGACGACCTGACGACCCGTCAGATTAGCCGGTGTCGCACTAGATCTCGGCCTGCTCCTCGGTGAAGAGCTCGAAGGCGAGGAGCACGTCCTCGAGCAGCTCGGGCTCGGTGACCTCCATGGCCAGCGATGCGACCCGCAGTCCGGTGAGGGTGCCCAGCCATGCTCCGAAGAGCAGGTCCTGGTCACCCAGGCGGCCCTGGAGCGCATCGACGGACGGGCGGATGCCGCCCGCGGTGGCGGCGGCGGCGGTGAGGATGGCGGTGAGCAGCTCGAGGCGGTGCTCGGGCACGGCGCCGTCGAGCGCCAGCTGCGTGAGCAGCTCGGCGAGATCGAAGGCCTCGTCGGTGATCGACACCATGCGGCGGAACGCAACGGCAGTGGCCTCGAGGAGCACCTGGGCAACGGCTGTGGAGCCGTGCTCGGCCACGCCCCTGCCGATCGTGGTGGCTGCCTCCTCAGGCTCCTGCTCGAGGATCTGGAGCTCGAGCGCCTCGCGCAGCATCACGGGAAGGTCCATCGTCCCAGCCTACGGGGAGGGCCACGGCACCTTCTCGGTGACGGCCACGTACGCAAACGACGGCGGCGCCGACACGAGCACCGTGCACACGTTCACGATCACCGTCGCCCCCTGAGGCCCGCACAGTCAGGGATGCGGGGCGGACTCCAGCGCGTCGACGTCAGCCTCCATGATCTCGGGCGATCGGCGGGCCGCGCTCAGCGACACCATCCCGAGGGCGAGGAGCACCACGGCCATGCCGCCCATCTGGAGCGCGGTGAGCGGCTCGTCGATCCACACCGCGGCCGAGGCCGCCGCGCACACCGGGATGGCCAGCGTGAGGAGCGACATCGTCAGCAGCGTGACGTGCCCGTGCGCGAACGACATGAGGAAGTGGCCGAGGAGGCCGTTGATGAGGGTGATGTAGACGATCGTGATCCAGCCGCCCGTGTTCGTGGCGCCGAGCGTGCCGGGCACGAGCAGAGGGAGGGGCACGATGGCCACCGCGGCCACGATGGCCATGCCCGTGAGGTACTCGAAGGCGCTCAGCTCCTGGCGAGCGGTCTTCGTGCAGACGAAGTACGCCGTCCAGGCGAGCAGCGCGCCCACGGCCAGCGCGTCGCCGCCCAGGCTGTTGGCACCGCCACCGTCGCCGCCCACCACCACCAGTGCGGTGCCGGCCACGGCCACCGCCCCCCACGCGAGCTCCACCGGACGGGAGCGCTCGCCGAAGAGCCGGCTCGCCACGCCGAGCACGAGGATCGGTTGCAGCGCGCCGATCACGGTGGCGTTCGCGATGCTGGTGATCTGCACGGCGCAGAAGTACAGGACGAGGTCGGCCGCGAAGGTGAGCCCGCCCCACAGCGAGAGGCGGAGCAGGCGCCGGGACACGCGCCCGCCGCTGGCCACGAACACCAGCGTGACCACCACCGCGCCGAGCCAGATCCGGTAGCAGGCCACCCCGAGGCCGCTCAGCCCCGCCACCTGCTTGATCAGCACGGAGGACGCACCCCACACCACCACGGCTGAGGAGGCCGCGAGCATCCCGATGCCGGCCCGCCCCCCAGCGGCGACCTCCGAGGTGGGAACGGAGGGGCTGGTTGTCACCGCCGCACTCTACGGGCGCGCCCGCCGGTAGCGTCCGACTGTGGCTGACCTCGTCGTCGAGCTCCCCGACGGGGACATCGCACCGCTGCTCGAGCACCTCGAGGGGGCCACGTTCGTGAACCTGCACCCCGGCGTCGACGCCGAGCAGGCGCCGGCAGCCCCCTCCCAGAGCCCACTGGGAAACCTGTTCGGCAACCGTGGGCCCGTCGTGCCGTTGGCCACCTGGACGCCCGGCGAGATCGGGCTGCAGCACATGGCCGGCCAGCGGTTCGCCCGCTACCTGGCCGACAAGGGCGTGCCGATCCCCGAGGAGTGGTACGTCGTGTCCGACCACCCCCGACGCGGTCTCGTGCTGCGCACCTACGACGCTGCGCCCGAGGCGACGCTGCGCTGGCTCGTGCGAGCCGCCACCGTCAGCTGCCCACTGGAGATCGTCGGTCCCTGGCACGCGGTGGTCCACACCCGTTGATCACTCCTTCTGTGTGCCGGCAACCACGGCATCCGTGGCTCCGTGCACACAGAACCGGTGGTGTGGTGTTTGGGGAGGCCGGTCAGTGCACGGCGGCCGCGGCGGTCTCGGTGGCCCAGCGGTAGTCGGCCTTGCCGGCGGGGCTGCGCACCACCTTGTCGACGACCACGAGGTGCTTAGGCACCTTGTAGCCGGCGAGGTGCTGCTTGCAGTGGGCCACGATGTCGTCGAGCGTGAGCGTCGCCCCGACGGTGGGCTCGACCACGGCGGTGACGGCGCTCCCCCACCGCTCGTCGGGAACACCCACCACGAGCACGTCGACCACCCCTGGGTGACCGTGGAGCACGCCCTCCACCTCCTCGGGGTGCACCTTCTCGCCGCCGGTGTTGATCGAGGTGGAGCCGCGACCCAGGAGGTCGAGCGTGCCGTCGTCGGCCACGGTAGCGAGGTCGCCGGTGACCAGCCAGCGCTCGCCGTCGACCTCGAGGAAGGTGGCGGCCGTTCTCTCCGGGTCGTTGTAGTAGCCGAGCGGGAGATGCCCTCCCGTGACGATCCGGCCGGTGACCCCGGAGCCGGGCTCCAGGGGGCGGTCGTCGTCACCGAGCACGAGCAGGGGCTTGGCGCCCTTGTCGAAGCGCACCGTGCCGCCGGCGCCGGGGGCATCG
>JBKJIE010000005.1:0-3975 GCA_046598715.1 Acidimicrobiales bacterium
TGAACCTCCACGGGATTACTCCCACAGCGACCTCAACGCTGCGCGTCTGCCAGTTCCGCCACGACCGCTCGTGGAGTTGGGCAGTGTACCGGTGGCTCCCAAGCGGGGCGAACCAGCCAGAACCGCTTACGCGCCGTCAGTGACCCAGACGGCTGACCAGTCCACGCTGCCATCGATGGCGTGCACGAAGCCCCGCACTCGCTTCGCCAGGACGGCCTGGGTGCGGAACTGGGCGATGGGCACCACCACCGCGTCGGCCAGCACCTGGCGCTCTACCTCGGACCACTGGCGGGCTGCTCCGGCGGGGTCGGCGTTGGCGCGGGCGGCGGCCAACCCGACGTCGACCGAGGCCACGCCGTAGGCCGTGAGGTTGTCGTTGGCCGCCGACCCGAACAGCGGCGCAAGGTAGGCGTCGGGCGATGCGTAGCCGCCGATCCACCCGAAGCTGAACAGCTCTTGCGCGCCCGACACGACGAACGCCTTGTACTCCTCCAGCGGCTTCGGGCGCAGCTGCGAGGGGATCCCCACGAGCTCGAGGTCGTGGGCCACGATGCGGGCCATGTCGTCCTGGGCCGGTGACTGGTCGAAGTCGATCGCCACCGTGGGGATCTGTCCGTTGGGGAAGGCGGCCGCCAGGATGGCCTTGGCCTTGGCCGGGTCGTGACCGTAGCCGCAGTCCGCGCACAGGGCAGCGTCGTAGCCGGGCACGCCGTCGGGCACAACCCTCGCCAGCGGCGCGGCCAGATCCGGGTACACGGCCCGCACGATGGCCGTGCGGTCGATCGCCGTGGCGATGGCCTTGCGAAGCTCCGCATTGGCGAGGCTAGGGCTGGTGACCCGCAGCCCGAAGAAGAGCTCGGCGTGGAACGGGGTGAAGGCGGCGTCGCCGTAACGGTCGATGGCAGCGCCGTAGCGGTCGACGGGCACGAGCGCCCAGTCGACCCGCTCATGGTCGAAGGCGTCGTAGGCCGCCTTGCCGCTCGAGTAGGCGCGGAGCTGCACGGCGTGGAGGTGACCCTTCTGGGGGCTCCGTCGCTCGAGGGTGACGACGTCGGGCTTCGACGAGCGCACGGCCCATCCGCCAGCGAGGTCGAGGTGGGCCAGGTCGCCGCTGGCGGCCGCGGCCAGCGAGTGAGTGTCGACGATGCCGAAGACGGGGCTGGCGAGGATGACCGGCAGCACCGACATCGGCCGATCGAGCGCGAACTGCACGGTGGCGGCGTCGGGGGCCGTGAGCCCGGCGAGGTGCTCGGCGGTCCCGTCGACGAAGGCCCGGAACCCGGTGATGGTCTCGAGCCGGAGCGCCGCCAGCGACGTGTCGCCCGCCTTGGCGATGCGCTCCAGCGACGCCTGCACGTCGGCCGACGTGACCGGACGCCCGCTCGTGAAGGTGGCGCCAGGCTTGAGCTTGAACACCCAGTTCGTGAACATGGCGTCCGGCGTCCAGGAGGCGGCCAGCGCGGGCACAGGCGCCCCGTCGCCGTCGACGCGGGTCAGGCCGTCGTGGAGCAGGTCGAGGACCAGCATGTCCGTGGGCGACCCGAGGTTGGCCGCCACGGGATCGGGCTGCACCGGGCCCCCAAGGCCCAGGCGCACCGTGCCGCCCTCGACGATCTGGCCCGGCGGGCGGGTGCTCGTGGTGGGGCGCGGATCGCTGCCGCCGCTCGAGCAGGCCGTCAACGCCGCTACCAGCAGGATCGAGCCGGTGATCCGGAGCGCCGGCACTGCGGCTCGCATGCGGATCAGTCGAGCAGGAAGGCGAGGCTGGTCGTGGTGAAGACGAAGGTGACCGCGATCACCACGGTGATGCGGTCGAGGTTCCGCTCGGCCGCCGCCGAACCCAGCGCCGCGCCGCCGGTGCTCCCGCCGAACATGTCGGAGAGGCCACCGCCCTTGCCGCTGTGCAGCAGCACGAGCCCGACGAGCAGACCCGACATGATGAGGTGGATCCCGATGACGAGGTTGGTGAGCACGGGGGGAGACTCCTCGGTTTGCGGGCCCGGCTGGCCCGGAAACGGTACCAGGGGTCGACCGGCGATCTGAAGACGGTCAGATCACCTTGCGGCGGGCGGCAAAGTGGCAGGCCACTGGATGCCCGATGTCGCGCGGCTCCAGGACAGGCTCCTGCTCCGAGCACGCAGAGGTGTTCACGCCTGCAGCTTCGAGCTCGAGCTTCTTCCAGCACCGCGTGCGGAACCGGCATCCCGACGGAGGGTTGGCGGGTGACGGCACGTCGCCTTGGAGGATGACGCGTGCGCGCGCCTTCTCCCGCGTTGGGTCGGGTAGGGGCACGGCGGAGAGCAGCGCCTGCGTGTAGGGATGTCCCGACTCGCCGTAGATCTCGTCACGCGTGCCCTCCTCGACGATCTTGCCGAGGTACATCACCGCCACCCGGTCGGAGATGTGGCGCACGACGGAGAGGTCGTGGGCGATGAACACGTAGGCCAGGCCGAGGGTGTCCTGGAGCATCTCCAGCAGGTTGACCACCCCGGCCTGGATCGACACGTCGAGGGCCGACACCGGCTCGTCGAGCACGATCAGCTCGGGCTCGAGGGCCAGCGCTCGAGCGATGCCCACGCGCTGCCGCTGTCCGCCGGAGAACTCGTGGGGAAACCGGTTGGCGTGCTCTGGCGACAGGCCCACGATCGTCAGCAGCTCCTGGACGCGGGCGCGGATCTGTGCGTCGGGCCAGCCGAAGTGCACCTTGAGGGGCTCGGCGAGCGTGGCCCCCACCGTCTTGCGCGGGTTCAGGGATGCATACGGGTCTTGGAAGACGATCTGGAAGCGCCGGCGCATCTTGGCCAGCTCGCTCCCCTTCAGCTCCGTGAGCGACTTCCCGTCGAAGCGGACTTCGCCGGAGGTGGGGCGGATCAGGTTGAGCAGCACCCGGCCAGTGGTGGACTTGCCGCAACCCGACTCGCCGACGAGCCCGAGGCTCTCACCGCGCCGCACCTGGAGCGAAACGCCAGCGATGGCCGACACCTGGCCCACGGTGCGGCCGAGCACACCACCCCGGATCGGGAAGTCCTTGACGAGGTCGGTCGCGACGAGCAGCGGCGCATCACTTGCGTCGCGTGCGGGTGCTGAGGTGCCGGCGACGGCGGTCATGCCTCGACCGCCGGCTCAGCCTCGACGAGCTCGTTGATGGCAACCTCAGAGCGCAGGGTGTCGATGTCGATGCCCTCGAGCGTCTCGGCGTAGTGGCAGGCGGCGCGGTGCGAGTCGCCGGTGACGAGGCGCAGCTCGGGTTCGGTGGTGTCACACAGGCCGGGGACCTTCGCGAACCGGCAGCGGGGATGAAAGGCGCAACCCGAGGGCAGACGGATCAGCGAAGGGGGCGCTCCCTTGATCGGCACGAGCGGCTCGTCGCCCACATCGTCGAGACGGGGGAGGCTGGCCAGCAGGCCGAGCGTGTAGGGATGGCGGGTCTCGTAGAAGATCTCCTCGGTGGTGCCCATCTCCACCTGGCGACCGGCGTACATCACCATCACGTTGTCGGCCAGCCCCGCCACCACGCCGAGGTCGTGCGTGATGAGGATGATGGCCGAGTCGATCTCGTCCTTGATCCCGATGAGCACCTCGAGCACCTGGGCCTGCACGGTGACATCGAGTGCCGTCGTGGGCTCATCAGCGATGAGCAGATCGGGCTTGCAGGTGATGGCCATGGCGATCATGGCCCGCTGGCGCATGCCGCCCGAGAACTCATGCGGGTACATGTGCGCCCGCTTGCGGGCCTCGGGGATGCCGACGAGGTCGAGCATCTCGATGGCCCGCTCGAGGGCCTGCTTCTTGTTGAGGCCCTCGTGGATCCTTGCCATCTCACCGATCTGACGGCCCACCGTGTGCACCGGGTTCAGGGCGGTGAGCGGATCCTGGAAGATCATGGCGATCTCGCCGCCGCGCACCTTGCGCCGTTCCTCCTCGCTGATCGAGAGGAGGTCGCGCCCGCGCCAGTTGATCTCCCCGGCGGTCACC
>JBKJIE010000011.1:0-21238 GCA_046598715.1 Acidimicrobiales bacterium
CCGGGAGGTCCAACTCGTCGTAGTCGTACTCGTAGCCCTCGTCATCGTCTTTGAGACCGAGGTACACCATTGTTTTTTGCCACATACCCGGCATCGCCTCTCCCTCCGGACGGAAAATCAGGTTACCGCCCCTGGTCCCGAGATTGGGGGAATGTCGGGCGAAGTCCGAACAGTCCGGTCCCGACCCTCACGAACGTGGCCCCTTCTTCTACCGCGGCTTCGAAATCTCCGCTCATTCCCATCGAGAGTTCGTCGAGCTCGAGGCGCTCGGCCAACTCCCGGATGAGTGCGAAGGTCGGGCGCGGATCCACCCCGGCCGGCGCCACCGTCATGAGGCCCGCCACGTGCGCGCCGTGGCCCCGGAGATACTCCACGAGTGCCGGAACCGCCGTGGGCGCGCATCCACCCTTCTGAGGCGCCGCGTCAACATTCACCTCGACCAGAACCCGAGCCGACGGCACCCGAGCGGTCAGCGCGTCCGCCAAATCCAGGCTGTCGATCGACTGCCACCACGTGAGAAGAACTTTGAGCTGATTGATCTTGTTGCGCTGCAGTCGACCGATGAAATGCCAGACGGGATCGAGGTGCGCGAGGTGGGGCGCCTTCGCCACCAACTCCTGCGCGCGATTCTCGCCGAGGTCCGCAACACCGGCCGCAAGTACTGCTTCGATACTCGCGACCGGTTGCATCTTCGTCGCCGCAACCAGGCGCACCGAATCTGGCGGTCGTCCGGCGCTGCGCTGCGCGGCCGCGATCCGCTCACGCACCTCTTCGACCCGCGCTCGAATGGTCGCGTTCATCACGGCGAGCGCTTCTGCTTCTGCTTCTCGGCCTGAGTCGTTCACTGCCGCCTCAGCCTCGCCGCACGACGACACCGTGGCGGCCGGTCACGCCATCCCGGCGGTACGAGAAATGATCCGCGGACTCCGCAGTGCAGATGTCCAAGATCTCGACGTCTGCATCATCGACCTCGGCTCGCGAGAAGGCCAGCCGGATCGCGCCACGGAGATCGAACGCTGGGTCGCCGGCCTCGGTCTGACCCGCGACGCTCGGCCCGAACCCTTCGACGATGCCCGCCAGCGCGTCGGCGCCAAACTCGTAATGACGGACACAAATGCAGGGACCGACGATTGCGCGCACGGGACCGGTTCCGAGGGCGCGAACTGCGGCCACCCCCGCCTCGACCACACCCCCGACGGCGCCTCGCCAACCGGCGTGCACCGCCGCGCACGCGGAGTCGTTCGCGATCGCGATCGGTGCACAGTCCGCGCCGAGTGCGCCGAGCAGCACGCCGAACCGGTTGGTAGCCGCACCATCGCCCTCACCACGACCCGCGGCGGTCCCGCCCAGCTCAGACGCAGCGTCGATCACGAGCACCGTGGATCCGTGCACATGGCGAGGAAGCACCCAGGTTGCGCCAGGCGATTCGAGGATCGTTTCCACCCGCTTGCGGTTCGCGCGTACCGCATTCGGATCATCGCCGACGTGGTCGGCCAGGTTCAGCGAGTCAAAGGGGGCTTCGGAGCTGCCACCCGAACGATCCGTGAAGTAGGCCAGGGCACCACCGAGCCGACGCTCGACGGCCACGGACCGGTCAGGCCTGGTCGTGACTCAGCGCAAGAAATCGGGGACGTCGAAGTCGTCGTCCCCGAGACCGAGGTCGTCCGCGCCTTCGTCGCCGCCGAGCGCGCGCTCTTCGTCACGGAGCCCGAGCGAGGCAGGCTGGCGTTCGCCTTCGAATCGATCGAACCCGGCCGCAATGACGGTGATGCGCACTTCGTCGCCGAGAGCGTCATCGATCACTGCGCCGAAGATGATGTTCGCGTCCGGATGCGCGGCTTCGCTGATGATCTCGGCGGCTACGTTGACCTCGAACAATCCGAGGTCCGACGGACCGGAGATGTTGAGCAGGATGCCGCGTGCACCTTCGATGCTCGCTTCGAGCAACGGACTCGAGATTGCGGAACGCGCCGCGGTCACCGCACGACCGTCGCCGGAGGAGTAGCCGATGCCCATGAGCGCCGAACCGGCGTTGGTCATGATCATCTTCACGTCGGCGAAGTCGGTGTTGATGAGGCCCGGGGTGGTGATGAGATCGGTGATGCCTTGCACGCCCTGGAGCAGCACCTCGTCTGCCATCTTGAACGCGTTGAGCATCGAGGTCTTGTCATCCGAGACCTGGAGCAGACGGTCGTTCGGGATGATGATGAGGGTGTCGACTTTTTCCTTCAGGGTTTGGATGCCCTGCTCGGCCTGGACGGATCGGCGCCGACCTTCGAAACTGAACGGCCGGGTGACGACACCAATGGTGAGCGCGCCAATGGACTTGGCGACCTCGGCGATGATCGGCGCGCCACCGGTCCCGGTGCCTCCGCCCTTGCCGGCGGTAATGAACACCATGTCTGCCCCACGCAAGACCTCTTCGATTTCGGCGCGATGATCTTCAGCGGCCTGGCGCCCGACGTCCGGGTCCGACCCGGCACCGAGGCCCCGCGTCAGTTCTCGGCCGAGGTCCAGCTTCACGTCGGCGTCGCTCATCAGCAGCGCCTGTGCGTCCGTGTTCACTGCGATGAACTCGACGCCCTTCAGCCCAGCATCGATCATGCGGTTCACGGCATTGACGCCACCGCCGCCGACGCCGACGACCTTGATGACGGCCAGGTAGTTCTGCGGGTTGCCAACCATTGGGTGTGCCTACCTCCACGAGGGGTTCACGGGATGCGCGCAAGGCCGGGCACCACAACGGGGCCCGGCCTGAAGGTCGAGTCGAGGTCGAGACAGGGCTTGACCTCTTGGTTTGGTCGAGAGGCTACGAGCACCCTTCCTCCCTGGTCAATACCGGACTGCCGGGCAGTCGGAGGTCGAGCACGGCCAGACAGCGCAGGTCGACCTGGTCGAGGACGGTGCGCAACGAGCGCACCTTGGCGTCGAGCTGGGAGGTGTCCCCGAAGCGGACCGCGCCGCCCTGCACGAGCTGAGCCGTGAGCCCCTGCGCAGCCACGGCGCGCACAGCGCCCGGCGCGGCGGCGCTGATGCGCTCGATGGCGTGGAGCGCATCAGACTGGCTGCTCTCCAGGAACGCGCCGACGCTCGGAACCGCCGAGACACCTGTCAGCTCGATCACGGGCCCGACACCGGGGGCGCCGGCCACCGGGCCGAGGACCCGGCCGGCCCGGTCGACCAGCATGGCGGCATCGCCCGTGCCCACGGCAGCCACGGCGGTGCGTTCGGTCACGGAGATGGCCACGACCCCGTCGACACCTCGATGCACGGTGACTGCTCCCACCCAGGGCAAGGCGGCGACCCGTGTCCCCGCGCCGTGGAGATCCACGGCGACGAGGCGATCACCCCGCCCGATGCCGGCGTGGGCACGCACCACCTCGGCTCCGGTGTGGGCAGCGCCCTCCACCCGCACCTCGTCGACGTCGAGGAGCGGGGTCCAAAGGGCCCCGAGGAAGGCGGCCACCACCATCGCGAGCAGCCCCAGGTCGACGAAGCGCTGCAGTCGTCGGCGCCCCTCGACGCGTCGCACCTCGATGCGTCGGGCCCGGATGCGCGGGTCGATCGGCGGCGCGCTCGAGACAACGGGCTCGAGGGTGGCCGTGGGTCGCCCGAGCATCAACCCTCAACCTTGGATCGAGGGTTTTCGTCGAACCCGACGAGGTGCGTCTCGGGATGGAGCGCCACCCCGGTTGAGGCGCGGACGCGCTCGATCACGAGCAGCATCAGCGCCTGCACGTCGTCGGCCCGACCGCCCTCGTCGGCCTGGATGAAGTTGGCGTGCTTGGTCGACACCGAGGCGGTGCCCACCCGCAGGCCCTTGCCCCCCGCGAGATCGATCAGTCGGCCCGCGGAGTCGCCCTCTGGGTTCGTGAACACCGAGCCAGCGTTGGGGCCACCAGGTTGGTTCGCCCGCCGCCACGTGACGATCTCCGAGAGCAGGCGCGCCCCGTCGGTGGCATCGCCGATCGCGAGCGCCAGCTCAGCCGACACCACGAGGTGGTGTGGAGCGACGGCGGATCGCCGGTAGCCGAGGTCGAGGGCGGACGCAGGCACCACACCATCCTCTCCGGTGCGCAGGTCCACCACGCGGACCCCGACGAGCGACGCCGCCATGTCCGAGCCGTGGCCCCCAGCGTTCATCCGCACCGCACCGCCGATCGACCCGGGGACGCCCACGGCCCACTCGAACCCGGTGAGGCCGGCCGCCACCGTTCTCCGGGCGACCACGGGCAGCGCCGCCGCCGCGCCCGCGTGCACGGTCGTGCCGTGGATGTCGACCTCCGCGAAGTGGTCCCCGAGCGCCACCGCCAGCCCGGAGAAGCCGGCATCGGCCACGAGGAGGTTGGATCCCTTCCCGACGACGAGCACCTCGATGCCCGTGGCGACGACCGCGGCGCGCGCGCGGTCGAGCCCAGCGTCGTCGCCAACCTCAACGAACAGGGCCGCAGGACCGCCGACGCGGTAGGTGGTACGAGGACCGAGGGGCACGTCGCGCGACGCAAGCTCCCCGAGCAGGCTCGCCGCCGCCTCGATGACCTCCGCCGAGCTCACGAGCGATCCGCCAATCGGGCGACCACCCGATCGGGAACCGATGTCAGATCACCCGCACCGAGGGTGATGCACAGGTCGCCCGGACGCAGGATCGTGGTCAGGTAGACGGTCACGTCGTCGAGCGTTGGCATCCAGGCGACGGGCTGGCGCGGGTGGGCGTCGAGCACGGCGTCAGCCACCAGCTTGCCGGTGACCCCCGGGCGAGGCGGCTCGCCAGCGGCGTAGACATCCGTGACCACCAGCCGGTCGGCATCGACGAAGGCGTCGGCGAAGGTGCTCCACAGCGCCTCGGTGCGGCTGTAGCGGTGGGGTTGGAAGCAGCAGACCACGCGTCGCCAGCCTCCGGCTCGGGCCGCCGCCAGGGCGGCCGAGACCTCGGTGGGCAGATGGTCGTAGCTGTCGACGAGCACGATGCCGTCGACCTCGCCGCGCACCTCGAACCGGCGCGCGACGCCGCGGAACGTTCCGAGCGCCGCTGCCCCTGCCTCGAGGGTGATGCCGAGCTGATGGGCGAGTGCCAGCGCAGCGGCGCTGTTGCGCGCGTTGTGGATCCCGGGTGCGGCTGGCAGAACGACGGGGATCGATTGGTCACCATGACCCAACGTGAAGGCCACGCCCGTGCCTCGGGGGGTGACCGCATCGACGCGGTAGTCGCTGCCGGCGGCGGTGCCATAGGTGATCGGGTGCCGGGCGGCGGCGACGAGGGCGGCCGAGCCCGGATCGTCGAGGCACAGCACGGAGGGGCCATCGATCGCAGCCACGAACTCCACGAACGCCGCACGGAGCCCGGCCTCGCCGCCCCAGTGCTCGAGGTGGTCGGGCTCGACGTTGGTGACGATGGCGCTCTGGGCGCCGAGAGACAGGAACGTGCCGTCGCTCTCATCGGCCTCCACGACCAGCGGACCCTCACCGCCCCACGCCGCGCTGCTTCCCAGCCCCGCGATGCTCGCTCCCACCACCCAGCCCGGATCGAGGCCCACCCCGGCCAGCACCGTGGCGAGCAAGGCCGACGTGGTGGTCTTGCCGTGGGTGCCGGCGACGGCCACCACCTGACGGTGGGCGCAGATGGCCGCCAGCGCTCGAGATCGGTGCAGGACGGGCACGTCGTGCGCACGCGCCGCGAGCACGTCGGGATGACCCGCGGGCGTGGCGGTGGACACGACGATGGCATCCACGTCGGGATCGACCATCGCCGTCGCCGCCCCGGTCGCTATCGACACACCCAGCTCGCGCAGCGGGCCGAGGAACGGCGTGTCGGCGGCCGGTTCATGACCACTGACGCGGTGCCCCATCTGCACGAGGAGCGTGGCCACCGCGCTCATGCCCGCCCCGCCGATGTTGGTGACGTGGATGCGGCGCGACCCGCTGAGATCGAACATCGCATCAGCCACGGGCGTGCTCCGCGGCGAGCGCCGCGATCGCAGCGGCGGCATCTGGTCGAGCCCAGCCCAAGGCGGCACGCGCCATCGCCGCGCGCCGCGGCTCGTCGTCGAGAAGGGCGTCGACCTCCGCGACCAGGCGGGCCGCATCCAGCTCGGCATCGGGCACGAGCACGGCGCCGCCCGCCTCGACGAGGGGACGAGCGTTGCGCGTCTGCTGATCGGCGGTGACCACCGGCGACGGCACCAGCACTGCCGGGAGTCCCACCGCGGCGAGCTCGAAGCACGTGCTCGAGCCGGATCGACACACAGCCACATCGGCCGCCGCGAGGGCGGCCGGCATCTGATCCTCGTAGCGGACCGGCCGGTACTCCAGGCGACCGAGGTCGCGCGGCACGGCGAGCGAGAGCTCGTCCCAGTCGCGCGCGCCGATCACGTGGCGGATCGACAGGTCGTCGCGCTCAGCCCAAGCCGGCAGCGCGGCGAGCACGGCCCGGTTGATGCGCAGGGCGCCGAGCGAGCCACCGAAGACGAGCAGGAGCCGGCGTCCCTCCCCCACACCGAAGGCAGCCCGAGCCTCGGTCATGTCGCGGTGGGGGTCGATGGCGGCGATCTCTGGTCTGATCGGGTTGCCCGTGACGACCGCTCGGGGCAGCGGCGTGCCCTCGAAGCTCACAGCACTGGCGCGGGCAAACCGGGCGATGAGGCGATTGGCGGCGCCGGGCCCTGCGTTCTGCTCGGCAACGACGATCGGCACGCGCCAGATCACCGCCGCAAAGGCGACGGCGACGCTCGCATATCCGCCCACCGCCACCACGATCGACGGGCGCAGGCGGCGCACCAGGCGCACGGCGCGCGCCATCGCCACCAGGAGCCCCCAGACAGCGGAGAGGTTCTCGACGGTGAGCCGGCGCTGGATGCCTCGCCCCGGCAAGAGGGTCATCGGGTAGCCCGTCGGCGGAACGAGTCGCACCTCGATGCCCCGCTGGCTCCCCACGTAGTGCACGGCGGACCTGGGATGCCCCGCCGCGACGAGGGCATCGGCGATGGCCATCGCCGGCAGGACGTGTCCCGCGGTGCCCCCTCCCGTGACGATGGCGTACGTGGGCGCGGTGGGCTCGATCACCGCCGGGTCGATGCGGCGACGCGACCAGGACGCCGACGACGGGCGTCGGGGAGCCGCGCTTGACGAGCGACGTTCAGCAGCAGGCCGGCGCCAGCCATGCTGAACACCAGCGATGACCCGCCGTAGGACACGAAGGGAAGCGGTACCCCGGTGATCGGGAGGATGCCGATCACCGCACCGATGTTGATGAAGGCCTGAGCGCCGAACCACACGGTGACACCAGCGGCTAGCAGCATCCCGAAGCGATCCGGGGCGAGCAGGGCGGCTCGGGCCCCGAGGACGCAGAGCGCCACGAAGAGCGCCACGACCACCAAGGCGCCGAACAGCCCGAGCTCCTCGCCGATGATGGCGAAGATGAAGTCGGTGTGGGCATAGGGAAGGAAGCCCCACTTCGCCCGGCTCTGCCCCAAGCCGACACCCGTGATCCCGCCGGATGCGATCCCCACCAACGACTGGATCGTCTGGTAGCCGTTGGTCTGGTAGTCCTTCCAGGGATCGAGGAAGGCCAGGACGCGGGCGCGGCGATAGGGCGCCGCGAGGGCCAGCCCCGTGGCCACGAGCCCACCCACCACGCCGAGGCTCGCGAGGGGCACCATCGGGGTTCCCGCGACGAAGAGCACCGAGAGCACGATCGACCCGAGCACCAGCGTGGTGCCGAGGTTGGGTTGGAGCATCAGCAGCAGTGCGACGCCGCCGAACACGACGGTGACCGGCACAAGGGTGAGCTGCAGGTCGTGCATCCACGCCGCCCGTCGGGCCAGCAGATCGGCGGCAAACAGGAGCACGGCCAGCTTGGCGAGCTCGGAGGGCTGCAGCGAGAAGGGCCCATAACCGAGCCATCGCGAGGCGCCGTTGATGTTCCGACCTACCCCGGGCACGAGCACCAGCGCCAGCAGGACCACCGAGACGATGAGCGCGGGCAGAGCCCACCGCCGCCAGCGGTGGTAGTCGACCCGCATCAAGATCACGCACATCACCACGCCGCCCAGCAGCCACCCGCCTTGCCGCAGGGCGATCGTCCACGCCGACCCGTAGGTGTCGAGGGCGCTCACCGAAGAGGCGGACAGCACCATCACCATGCCGAGCAGGTTCAGCGTGGTGATGACGCCGAGCAGGGCGACGAAGGTCTTGGACCGGCGAGGCGGCGGCGGAGCGGGCTTGGCCGTCGGGTGGCGGCGTCGAGCGACCCAGACGTCGTCGTCGGCGGCGGGCCGATCCCGCCGGATGGTGCGGGTCATGCTCCGACTCCTGATCCTGCTCGGTTGGCGGCGAGGTGCACGCGGACGGCTCGAACGAAGTCGTCGCCGCGCTCGGCGTACGAGCCGTACCAGTCGAACGACGCGCACGCCGGCGACAGGAGCACCACGTCGCCGCGGCGAGCGAGCGAGGCCGCCGCCTCGACGGCGTCGTCCATCGACGCGGCCGTGCGCACCGGGCGCAGACCGTCGAAGGCCGAGGCGACCTCGCGTCCGGCCTCGCCAATGGCCACGACGGCGCGCACGCGGTCCACCTCGAGCGCCAGCTCCCCGAGGTCGAGGCCCTTGTTGCGGCCACCGGCGATCAGCACCACGGACTCGAACCCGCGCAGGGCCGCCCGGGTGGCGTGCGGGGCCGTGGCCTTGGAGTCGTCGAACCAACGCACCCCTCCAGCCTCCCCCACCAGCGAGACCCGGTGGGGGAGCCCCCGGAACGCGAGGAGGGCCGATCGAGCGCCGTCGGCCGTCCCGCCACCGTGGATCGTGCTCGCCCCCGCCGCGAGCGCGTTGGCGAGGTCGTGGGGGAACGTGCGGTGGAGCTCCTCGGTGGTGGCCAGCTCGGTGCCGTCGGCCAGCACGAGACGCGTGCCGTCGAGATGGTGATCAGCGGCCGCCGTCAGCCCGAAGGTGACCTGCCGGGCCGGCGCGCTGGCGAGATGCGCGGCCACGATGGGATCGTCGGCGTTGCCGATGGCGACCTGATCAGGGCCTTGGTCGGCCCAGATGCGGGCCTTGGCCGACGTGTAGGCCTCCAGGGTGGCGTGGTTGTCGAGGTGATCGGGCGCCAGGTTGAGCCAAGTGCCGACCGCGGGTGCATAGCGTGCCGAGTGCAGGAGCCGGAACGACGATGCCTCGACGACGAACACGTCGACCGTGGGGTCCTCAATCGCGACGATGAGCGGCACCTCGGTGTTGCCGACGGCGACGGCCCGCCGGCCCGACGCCTCGAGCATCGCTCGGGTGAGCTCGGTGACAGTGGTCTTGCCGTTGGTGCCCGTGATGGCCACGTGCGGACGGTCGTCCCAACGGGCAGCGAGGTCGAACTCGGAGAGAACCGGCACGCCGGCATCGCGGGCCACCGCGAACACCGGATGGTGGTCGGGCACCCCAGGACTGGGGACGACGACCTCGACCTCTGCCACGAGCGCGGCGAGGGCGCTCGCGTCGGGGGCCTCGACGAGGCGAGCACCGAGCTCGTCGACCAGCATCCGACCGGCGTCGGTCGGATGATCATCCACGACGACTGCGCTCTCCCCGTGTGCGACCAGCGCGCGCAGCACCGCCCGACCCGTGACGCCCAACCCGAACACGAGGTGCTCGGTCAATCGAGCCCACCCCGACCGATGAAGTCGGCGTAGAAGAACCCGAGAGCCAACGCGGCGCACATGCCCGAGACCAGCCAGAAGCGGATGATCACCGTGGTCTCCGGCCACCCGCCGAGCTCGAAGTGGTGGTGGATCGGCGCCATCCGGAAGATGCGGCGCTTGAAGATGCGGAAGCTCCCGACCTGCAGGATCACCGACAGCGACTCCATGACGAAGAGCGCACCGAGGATCGGAAGGAGCAGCTGCACGTTGAGGGTGAGGACGAGCGCGGCGACGCCCGCCCCGATGGCGAGTGCGCCCGTGTCGCCCATGAAGATCCGCGCCGGCGCGGCGTTCCACCACAGGAACCCCGCACACGCTCCCACCATGGCTGCGGCCACCACGGCGATGTCCAGCGCGTGGTTGATGTGATAGGTGCCGAAGTGCCGAAAGGCCCAGAACCCGATCACCATGAGGCACGAGAACACGAAGATCGACGAGCCCGCCGCCAGGCCGTCGAGGCCATCGGTGAGGTTCACGCCGTTGGTGGTCGCGTAGATGAGCAACACCGCCCAGACGCACCAGCCCACCGTGCCGAGATGCCAGCCCGGGCTGTTCCAGCGGGTGAACGACAGCGTGGTCTCAACGTCGGTCCACAGCACGGTGGTCACCGCGAAGGCGATCGCGACAACCAGGAGCCCAGCCGTCTTTGCGGACTTGGTGAGCCCGAGGTTGCGCTCGTTGCGCACCTTGATCCAGTCGTCGAGCAGCCCGACGAGTCCCGCGCCGACGATGCAGGCCATCACGAGCACCCCCGTTCGTGTGAACACGAGGTTGCCGCGCACGTGGGCGGCCAGGTAGCCGATCACCGCTGACACCACGATCGCGACTCCGCCCATCGTGGGCGTGCCGGCCTTCACGGTGTGACCCTCGGGCACGTCGTCGTGGATCGGTTGACCCAGGCGGTGGGCGGTCAGCCAGTCGATCAGGAGCTTGGTGCCGACGATGGACGACAGCGCGGCGAGGCCCGCTGCGAGCAGGAGCGCTACCACCCGTAGCCGTCCCGGCGGACTCGGAGGGCCGTGCGGGCCACCTCGCGGTCGTCGAAGGGCAACGAGCGCTCGCCCACGATCTGCACGACCTCATGCCCCTTGCCCGCGATGAGCACCACGTCGCCCGGGCGCGCCTCACCGATGGCCAGGGCGATCGCGGTGGCCCGATCGGGCTCCACGGTGCAGTCGGCGCTGCTCGGCATGCCGGCGAGCACGGCGTCGATGATGGCCAGGGGGTCCTCTCCTCGTGGGTTGTCGGAGGTCAGGAGTACCCGATCGGCACGGCGCCCAGCCACCTGACCCATCTCTGGGCGCTTGGTGGCATCACGATCGCCACCGGCCCCGAACACGAGGATCACCCTCCCACCTGGAGCAGCCTCGCGCGCCGCATCGAGCGCGCCGGCGAGCGCACCCGGCTTGTGGGAGTAGTCGACGAGCACCGCGAACGGCTGGCCCTCGTCGATCGGCTCGAACCGCCCGGGGACAGGCGCCGCACCGGCCAGGCCCTCGGCGATGGTCGATGGATCGATCCCGAGACGAGCGGCGGCGGTGGCAGCCGCGATGGCGTTGCTGACGTTGAAGCGTCCGCCGAGCGGCAGCTCGATGGGCACGCCCCGCCAGTGGAACCGGCTGCGGGTCGACGAGATCTCGAGGTCGCTCACGTCGTCGAGCGAGTAGCCCTCCGTGGGAATGTGAGCCCGCGCCGCGAGCTGCCGGCCCCGCTCGTCGTCGAGGTTGACCACCGCGGCATCTGCGTAGTCGGCCGTGAACAGCGCGGCCTTGGCCTCGAAGTAGTCCTCGAGATCGCGGTGGAAGTCGAGGTGCTCGTGCGACAGGTTGGTGAACACGGCCACGGCGAAGCGCGTGGCCCGCACCCGTCCGAGTGCCAGCGCGTGCGACGACACCTCCATGGCCACGGCCACGCAGCCAGCATCCCGCTCGGCGGCGAGGCGGGCCTGGAGCTCCGGCGCCTCCGGCGTCGTGCGCGGGCCGGTCAAGGTGCCGATGACCGCCGTCGGCCAGCCGAACGCCTCGGTGATGGCACCGAGCAGGTGGGTGGTCGTGGTCTTGCCGCTCGTGCCCGTGACGCCCACGACCCGCATGGCCCGCGACGGATGGTCCCAGAAGGCGGCCGCCACCGGCCCGAGGGCATCGCGGACCGACGGCACGTGCAGCTCGGGAACGCCGGCGTCGACGGAGCGCTCCACCAGCAGGGCCGTCGCCCCGCCCTGCACTGCCGCCAGCGCAAGGTTGTGTCCGTCGACGTGCGCACCGGGGACGCAGCAGAACAACGCGCCTCGGGTGACGGCGCGGGTGTCGTGGACGACGGAGGTGACCTCGGCATCTCCAGCAGCCTCCGGTGACAGCGTCACCGTCTGGTCATCGAGGCGGCCGAGCAGGGCATCGAGCCGCACGGTTCACCGCCTCGAGGTGGTCGAGGTGCTCGACGGGGGTGCCGCTGGCGGGAGCGTCGAGGTGGTCGACGTGGCCGGTGTCGCCCGTACCTTCTTCGGGGCGGTGGCCACGGTGGCGTTCGTGAGCGTCGCGTCCGCGGCGGCCGTGTCGGGCGCCGGTGCCCGCTTGACGAGCGGCGGTGGGATCCGGAACAAGCGCAAGCCGTACTGGGCCAGGTCAGCGAAGACGGGAGCGGCCACCGTGCCGCCGAAGATGTCGCCAGCCGGCTCATCGATGACCACGATGATCGACAGCTCGGGACGCTCAGCCGGTACGAAGCCGGCGAACGTCGCGATGTAGTGGTAGCCGGCGGCGTCGCGATAGCCACCGGTGGCGACCGGCTTTCGAGCCGTGCCCGTCTTGCCGGCCACGGTGTAGCCGGTGATCCCACCGCGGGTGCCGGTTCCCTCTGCCACGACGTTGGCCAGCATGTCGCGCATCTTGGCCGCGGTCGACTCGGAGACCACGCGGCGGGTCTCTCCCACCTTGGAGGGTCGACTCGAGCCGTCGCCGCCGACTGTCTCCAGGACCAGCTTGGGCGGGATGTACACCCCGTCGTTGGCGAGCACGTTGTAGGCCTCGAGCATCTGCATCGCGGTCACGGCGATCCCCTGACCGATGGGGATCGATCCCATCGACGTGCCGCTGTAGTCCTTCGGCCGGAGAAGGATGCCGGCGGCCTCGTTGGGGAACCCGAGCGACGTCTTGGTGCCGAGCCCGAACCGGCGCAGGTAGGTGTCGAGCCGATCCTTGCCCAGCATCTGGGCCAGCTTGATCGTGCCGATGTTGGACGACTCCGTGAGGATGCGCGTCACCGAGTAGTTCTCCGTGGGGTGAGGGTCATGGTCGGAGAAGAGGTGATCGCTCACCTGGAGGCGATCGGGCACCAGCAGCTCGGTCGACGGCGACACCAGGCCCTCCTCGAGCGCGGCGGCAACCGTGATCACCTTGTTGACCGAGCCGGGCTCGTACACCGCCGTGGCGGCCATGTTGTTGCCGACCGTTCGCACGGCACCCGTCTTCGGGTCCTTCGCCATGTTGGCCAGCGCGAGGATCTCCCCCGTTCCTGGCTTGGAGACGATCGCCACCCCGCCCTTGGCCCCCTTGGCCGCGATCTGTGCAGCCAAGGCTCGCTCGGTCTCGTACTGCATCGAGCGGTCGAGGGTGAGCACGAGGTCGTCGCCGCGTGCGGCGGGCTGCAGCTGCTTCTCGCCGCCAGGGATCGTGCGACCGCGGGGGTCCTTCTCGATCACCAGCTCGCCCGGCTCTCCGGTGAGGAGTCGGTCGTACTGCAGCTCGAGCCCTGAGAGACCCTCGTTGTCCACGCCCACCTTGCCGAGCACCGACCGGGCGAGGTCACCGCCTGGGGCGAACCGCTTCGGCTCGTCGAGGAAGAAGATCCCCGGCAGCTTGGCTCGTTCCACCGCCTTGGCCGTGGCGTCGGGGACGCGCCGAGCCACGTAGGTGAACTGCGCCTTGCTGCGGAGCTTGGTGGTGAGATCGAGCGATCCCGCTGCGTCCAGCCCGAGGATCGGCGTGAGGACCGCCACCTCAGCGGCGGGGTCATCGATCAACCGTGGATCGGCCCAGATCGTGCGCTGGGGGATGCTGATGGCGAGGTCGTTGCCGTTGCGGTCGAAGATCGAGCCGCGATCGGCCGGGAGCGCGATGTCCTGGAAGCGCTGGGATGCGCCGAAGGCGGTGTACTCGTGACCCCCGCCCGCCTGGAGGTCGACGAGCCGCACCACGATCGCCCCGAACCCGAGCAGGAGGACGAGCAGGGCGCTGCCGAGTCGCAGGCGCGGGCGACCCGGGCGACCGATCGGGGGTGTGGCGCGACGGGTGGGCGCCACCTGGCGCGGCGCCCTCGGAGCGGCCGGTCGGCGCCCGGGCCTGGGGCGCGGTTGGGGTCGCGCGACCACGCCCCGCTGGCTGGCGGGGCGTGGGGCCGACGGACGACGGGTCCGGGGCGGGGTTCGGGGCGGCCCGGCGGGGGTCATTGAGCAGGTGCCTCCAGCAGGGGCTTCATGGCGGACCAATCTGTGCCAGCCGGCGCACTGGTGCTGCCTGTCGAGCCCGCCCCGGCGTTCGGCGAGTGCACGGCGGCATCGGGCTGGAGGTACACGAGGTCGTCAGGGGCCACCATGCCCAAGGCCTGCGCGGCGGCCACCACCCGAGCCGGTGACTCCATCCCCGCCACCTCGTTGCGCAGCTGTTGGTAGCGGGCCTGCTCGACGGTGAGCTTCTCGTCGATGCCGTCGAGGCGGACCTGCCCTTGCACGAGGAGCGTGTGGGCGATCGCGATCGCGAACAGCATCGCGAACAGCAGGCCCGTCAGCACCACGCCCATCGCGGGCGTGAGGCGGCGACGGACGCGCTCCGACGGCGCCACGACCCGCAGGTGGCGGGCGTCGGTCTTCGGTGCCAGATGCGGGGCGACCTGCTGGTCGGGGGCGGGCGCCAGCGCCGCACCACCACGGGTCGGGAAGTCGCGTGCGGGTGCTTCGAGGAGTGACATCAGCGGGCTTCCATGGTGGTGGGCTGGACATCGAGCTTCTCGGCGGCGCGCAGCCGGGCACTGGACGCACGGCGATTGGCGGTGGACTCCGCCAGCGACGGCGTCCACGAGCCGGCCTTGAGGAGCCGGACGGTGGGGTGCACGTCGCTGGGCGGAGGCAGGTGCGAGGGCCCGGTCCAGCCGCCGGTGGCGGCGTGACGCAGTCGGGCCTTCACGATCCGGTCCTCCCCTGAGTGGTACGACAGCACCGCGCACCGGCCACCAGGGGCCAGCACAGCAAGGGCGCTGTCGATCGCGCCGGGGAGGATGTCGAGCTCGGCGTTCACGGCGATGCGGATCGCCTGGAACGTGCGCTTGGCGGGGTGGCCACCCGTGCGTCGGGCCGGCGCGGGGATGGCGTCGCGCACGAGCTCGGCGAGCTCGGCGGTGGTGGTGACGGGGCGGGCGGCCACGATGGCGGCAGCGATCCGACGGGCGAAGCGCTCGTCGCCGTAGGTCTTGAGGATGGTGGCCAGCTCGCGCTCGTCGGTGTCGTTGACGACGTTGGCGGCACTGCGGACCTGATCCTGATCCATGCGCATGTCGAGCAGCGCGTCGTGCCGGTAGCTGAAGCCGCGTTCGGCTCGGTCGAGCTGGGGGGAGCTGACCCCCAGGTCGAAGAGCACGCCGCTCACCGGTGTCGTCGCTAGCTGCTGCACGATGTGTTCCAAGGCGTCGAACCGAGCCCGATGCACGATGGCCCGGTCCCCGAAGGGGCGGAGCCGCTCGGCGGCGGCTGCGAGCGCATCGACGTCCTGGTCGAGGCCCAGCACCCGGAGGTGCGGATGGCGCTCGAGGAGGGCCGCTGCGTGCCCCGCGCCACCGACGGTGGCATCGACCACCCAGCCGGGTGGCACCGGGGTGAAGAGATCGACGATGCGCTCCAGGAGCACCGGCTCGTGCCGGAACTCCCCTGTCGCCTCGCCGCTGGTGTCGCTCACCTGCAGCCCCCCGGAGAGCTGGTGCCCGCCGGGATGTCTCCCCGGAACGGACTCGATGGGAAGCGGGCGGAGAAGGGGCCTTCCATCGCGCTGCCCGGGGGACTGCAGGGGAGCGACACCGCTCCTCGCATCTCAGTTGTCGTCTCGCTCCTTCCGTCTCGGTGTTGGATCCAGATCAAAATCGCAGCGTGGCAAAGGCGTCGCTCACGTCGGCGCCGTCGTCGGTGCTTGCTGTCTCGGGGTTGACGAGCGCATCCCAGCGCTCCTTGGCCCAGATCTCGGCCCGGTCGCGCCGGCCGTTCACGACCACCTCGCTCCCGAGCCCCGCGTAGTCGCGCAAGACCTGGGGGATGACGACCCGTCCCTGCTGGTCAGGTGTCACCTCGGCGGCGAAGGCCATGAACTTCTGGAGCACGACCATCTCGGTGGCGCCGTCCTCGACGGCTGCGGCCAACCGATCGGCGATGGCGTCGAAGCCCTCGATCGTCCAGAGGCCCAGGCATCCGTGGGCCATGCCCACCATGCCCGTCTCCCCGAGCTGAGCGCGGATCTTGGCAGGCAGGACCATGCGGCCCTTGTCATCCAGTCCGTGCTCGTGGGTCCCGACGAATCGGGTCCGCTGCTCTGCCATGGGAAGCGCTGCCTTGGTGTCTCCCGCGGATACCACGGAGAGCCCTCTCCGTGCCGCTGTGTGCCACCGTATGCCTCTAACACTCCACGGTCAACCACTTCCCCCCACTTCATGGGCATCTTGCCACCACCGGGTCACACGCTGAGGGCTCCGGGGCGCGACGGCCGGAGGGCCTGCCCAGCCCCGAACCACGACGCTCCCTTGACCTGCGACTACGGCAACGAGGCCAAGAACGCCGCAAGCAGGTCGTCGAGCGGCACGCCCACACCGGCGGCTACGCCCTGGAGGTCGATGCGAGCTTCGTCAGGCAGACCCATGAGCCCCACGATCGCATCGGCATCCCAGCGGGCCAGCGCCGCGCACTGGAAGCGCGCCGCGGATCTGGTGCGGCGTTGGGCGATGCCCACCACCTTCTCCCCCGCCTCGTTCAACAGCTCACCGGGGCCGAGGCCAGCGAAGCAGACCTGGTCCGACCATGGCGCGCGCAGCAGCCCGCCCCGGTGCACGGTGGGCTCCGCGCCGAACGAGGCGAGGGCAGCCGCCCAGACGTCACCTACCCAGCCCGACGCACGACCGATGTCGGCGTCCCACAGGGGGTCACCGGCGGGGAGGATGACGTCGATCCAGAGCACGTGACCGGGCACGACGAGCACCGCTCCGCCGCCGCTGCGGCGGCGCACGACTTCGATCGGAGCATCGACTTCCGCTCGCTGAGCGCTGCCGAGCACGAGGGCGGACACCGTCGGCTTGAAGACCCAGACCGAGCGGCTCGCCATCTCCGGCAGGGGCCGGGCGTGCGAGGCCGACGGCGGCTCCCGGAAGAGCTCAACCTCCCACGTCATGCGTTCACGCGGAAAGCGTGGCCGGGTGCAGGTAGGGCTCCCAGTGCTCCGGGACCGAGCCCACCGCCACGACGACCCAGGTGAGCTCTCGCGGCGCGCGCGGCGCGTGTCGGAGCTCCATCGAGGTGGTGGGGAGGAGCCGGTCGCCCTTGCGGACGTTGCACGGCCGACACGCAGCCACGACGTTCTCCCATGCGTGCTCCCCGCCCTTGCTCCGCGGGATGACGTGATCGATGCTCTCGGCGTTGGCACCGCAGTACTGGCAACGATGCCCATCCCGAGCGAAGATCCCCCGCCGGTTGAGCGGCGCTCGTCGCCGGAAGGGCACCTTTACGAAGGTGCGCAGCCGGATCACCGATGGCACCACCACGCTCAGGTGCTCGGAGTGCAGGGTCTCGCCGGTGGCATGGAGCACATCGGCGCGCTCGGCCAGCACGAGGACGGCCGCCCGGCGGCTGGGCACGACGCACAGCGGCTCGTAGGTGGCGTTGAGCACGAGTGCGCCCGACATCGACGGAACGCTATCGCCACCGACGCATCCGGGGGCTGCTGGATTGCCCGGTCAGGTCGGGAAGTCCCGGCACCACCGCAGGTAGATGACGAGATCATCGGGCACGGGGAGCTGGTCGCCAGCACCGCCGTAGGCCGTCTCCATCCTGAACCGGAGGTAGTCGGGCGCGGGCAGCGGGAGGAACGGCGGTCGTCGCCACCATCCCGTCGGCGCGAGGACGACGGCCTGCCGCAGGCCGATGCGCCAGAGCGACGGATGGCGCAGGACCGTGGCGAGCGCGGCGAAGGCCCAGCGCAGGTTCAGGAGCGGGCCGCCTGCTCGACGCGCCAGGTGACCGCGTCGCCCCGGGGTTCCTTGGGCAGGCCAAGGACCATCTCTCCCACGATGTTGCGCTGGATCTCGCTGGACCCCGCGTAGATCGTGCCGGCGCGGGCGTTGAAGAACGTACCCACCCAGCTGGCGCTGTCGTTGGGCGCGCCTGGGTCGTCGGTCTGGAAGGAGGAGGCCGGCCACCGCCCGCTCGGCGCCATCGCGGCGGCACCGAGGATGTCGACGGCGAGCTCGGAGAGGACCCGGTGGTACTCGCTCCAGTAGAGCTTGAAGGTGCCTGCCTCAGGCCCGGGGTGGTGGCCGTGGAGGAACTGCGTGAGCGAGCGCAGCCCGAGGTAGCGCATGATCTCGACCTTGCTGTGACACCAGGCGAGCTGCTGACGGATCCGCGGATCGGCCGTGGCGCCCCGCTCCTTGGCGAGCGCGATCAGGCGATCGAGCTCCGTGCGGAACATGAGGGGGAACGTGGCGGCCGCCTCACCCCGCTCGTAGCCGAGCAGCGTCATCGCCACCGCCCACCCGCCGTTCACCTCGCCGACCACGTTGTCCTTCGGGCAGCGCGCGTCGGTGAAGAAGATCTCGTTGAACTCCGACTCGCCCGAGATCATCTTGATGGGCCGCACCTCCACACCGGGCTGGTCCATCGGGCACAGCAGGAAGGTGATCCCACGGTGCTTGGCCGCGTCGGGGTCGGTGCGGGTGAGCACGAAGATCCAGTTGGCCAGGTGCCCGGCCGAGGTCCAGATCTTCTGACCGTTGATCACCCACTCGTCACCGTCGAGCACGGCGCGGCACCCGAGGTTGCCGAGATCGGATCCGGCGTTGGGCTCGGAGTAGCCCTGGCACCAGATGTCCTCGCCCGAGAGGATCCGCGGGATGAAGTGACGCTTCTGCTCGTCGGTGCCCCACTGCAGGATCGTGTTGCCGACCATCTGGATCGAGAACACGTCGTTGGTGCCGCCGAGCGGCACGCCCGCCCGCTGGAACTCCTCGGCCAGGATCACCTGCTCGAGGGCGGTGAGGCCGGGGCCGCCGTACTCCTTGGGCCACGACGACGCGAGGTAGCCGTGGTCGCGCAGGGTCTCGCGCCAGGTGCGCGTGAAGGCCTCTACCTCGCCCCGCTCGAGGGCCCCGATGCCCTGCCATCCGGCGGGCAGGTGTTCGGCGAGGAACGCCTGCACCTTCTCTCGATAGGCGTCGGCTTCCGGCGGGTAGGTGGGGTCCATCTCGGCCGACGGTAGCGCTCAGATCAGTCGAGCTCCGCGAGGACCTCGCCGATGATCTTCGTAGCTTCGTGGGCGGCCAGCGGCTCGCCGCCTTCAGCCTCCGCCACCTCCGACGCGAAGTCCTCGACCGCATGGACGCCGCCGACGAGGACGTGACGGAGGGCCTCGGCGCTCGCCACTGGGTCGTCGAGCGCCGCGACGGCGGGGGCCACGTCGTGGTCGGGCGATTCGGCGACGGCGTGCACGAGGCTCATGGCTTCCTGGCGACCGGTGGCGGTCGACACCGCCTCACCGCGGTCGGGGTGCTGCTCGGCATCCCACTGGGCGAGTGCCTCGTCATAGCCGCCCTCACCGGGATGGAGGACCCGCGTCGTGGGCGCCGCCGGCGTCGGCTCGCCCGTGCCGCCGATCTCGTCGTCGCTGGGCTGCTGCTGTTCGGCGATGACAGGGACCACGAGGGTGCCGTCGTCGTTGCGGGTGATCGCCATGTTGGTGGTGCTCCTTGGCCGGGGCAGCGTCTGGGCGACGCCGACTTCCTGTCCCTACCCAGTTCGACCCACAACTAGGACTCGCGAGGTGAGGAGAGTGAGATGGCGGCCCTGTGCTCGGGTTGATCATCGCTGGCCTCCCGACGGCGCAGAGGTCCTCCTCAGCGGAGTTCGGTACGGACGGTGCTCGCCAGAGGAGCACCCGAGCGGGCAATATGCATTCGCATGGGGAAGCGAGAGGGATGGACCTACGTTGCCGGGGCCTGCGTCTGCATGGCTCTAGTGGCGGGGTGTACATCGAACGACGTATCGGCCGAGACCACGGTCTGCAAAGCGTTCGGCTCCCTTGCGGCGGCCGTCGAACAATACGGCTCGGTTCCTGCGATCCCTGACAGAGTTGCGGCTGACGCCTGGGAGCAGATCTCTGGAGCTGGGGATCCTGACGACGATCGCTTCGCTGAGTTCATCTCCAACGTTGGCTACAGGGGCGGCAACCAACTCCTGCTGTCTGTCCCCGAGGCTGATATGGAGTACGCCGAGCGGACCTGCAATGCGCTTGGGTACGACATCGCGCCGCCTGGCGGTTGACGAACCCAGGGGAGCGGCCCGAGCATCGAACGGAAGTGCCACTCGGTTGTCGCCAAGAAGGCCTACGTCGATTCGGGTGGGGTACCGAGCTGCCGCTCGGCGTCGGTTGACGCTCGATCGACCAGGATGAGCCGATGCCCACTGATCCGAAGGACGTAATCGAAGAGCTCTTCCGTCGTCTCAACGCAGGTGACCGCGCGGTTATGGACGAGCTGATCGCAGAAGACATGGTGAACCATGCCGCCACCAGTCGACAGGGCCGCGAGGGTTGGAAGCAGATCGCCGCGATGGTCGACGTTGACCTCGGAGCGGACTTGACTGCCGAGAACCACCACCTCATCGCCGAGGGTGACTTCGTCGCCCACCACATGAGCCTGCGAGGTCGTCACACGGCTTCGACGATGCCGCTTCTGGCTGGCGTCGAGCCCACGGGTGAGGACGTCACATGGACCTACATGCACATCTGGCGCGTCGTCGGTGGTCAAGTCGTCGAGCACTGGGCGTGCAGGGATGATGTTGGTCTGCTTCGTCAGGTCGGAGCTTGGCCACCGCGATCAGCAGGCTGATCGCTGGTCCCCCAAGTCCTAAGTGCCGATCGGGGTCGCGTCCAGATCTGCCAGTGAGTTCCGCACGACGTGGAACACTGCCGGTGTGAGACCGCCATCTCGGATCGCAGCGTGGGCGATCTGGGCCGTCGGTGCGCTGGCTCTAATGCCGGGGAGCGTCGGCTGGGTGATGATGTGGACTGCCCTGTGGCTCGTCGTCATCGGTGGCGTGGTGTTGGTGCGACGGATTCCCCACAACTAGGACCGCGCCCCCTGATGCCGGTCGGGACGCGGGCGATCGTGAGCAACCCCGGCTGACCGGTTGCCCTTGACGCGCCAGAGCTGCCTGTGAGTATGGGGTAGCCCTGATTGGGGGCTTCCGCTCGAGGGAGCGGCTGGGTACGTTCCGCCGGTCTGGCAGCGCGTGCTGCTGACGAAATAGGGCACGCCCCG
>JBKJIE010000077.1:0-5800 GCA_046598715.1 Acidimicrobiales bacterium
CCCTCCACGAGATCGAGCCGCCCCTCATCGAGACCGTGCTGGCGGCCGTGTGCTCGAAGGCCGACGGCGGAGCGACCGTGCCCGCCGTGGCGCGTCGCCGGCGCGGGACGTTCGGCGCCGTGCTGCGAGCGGCCGTGCGGCGCGGGATGTTGACGACGAACCCGATGGAGCGGGTCGAGTGGCGCGCCCCCGTCGGAGCCGTGGCCATCGACGTGTCGACCGTTCCTGCGCCCAGCGACATCCAGGCCATCGTCGACCACGTCGCCGCGCTGCAGTCCTCGGGCGCTCGCTACGCGGCCCTGTTCGCCGCCGTCGGCATCGCCGGGATGCGCCCTTCCGAGGCCATCGGTCTGCAGGTGCACGACCTCGAGCTCCCCGCTCGCGGCTGGGGCCTGGCCTCGCTCCGAGGCGCCGTCACCTCACCGGGCACCCGCTACACCGGCGACGGCATCGTCACCGAGGCCAAGGGGCTGAAGCACCGCGCTGCTGACGCCACGCGCGAGGTCCCCCTCTCCCCCGTGCTCGTGCGCTTGCTGCGAGCACACCTCGCCCGCTTCGAGCCGGTCGATGGTCGTGTGTTCTCGAACACCCGAGGGCGACCACCGACATCCACGAACTACGGCCCCGTCTGGCTTCGGGCCCGAGCCCAGCTGTGGCCGAAGGGCCATCCACTCGCATCAGCCACGGTGTACGACCTCCGCCACGCCGCCGCCACGATGATGCTCCGGGCAGCGGTCCCGCCGGCTGAGGTGGCACGCCGCCTCGGCCACTCCGTCGACGTGCTGATGCGCGTCTACGCCGGAGTCTTCGACGACGAGCGCGAACGCTCCAACCAGCTCATCGACAAGGCCCTCCGGAGGCAGCCGGGGCGCCGCCTCGCTCGGCCAATGCACTAACTCGCACGTTCAGGCGCCCCGAGGTGAACCGGTTCGCGCATCTGCACCCTGTCGCGGAACGGCAGGTCGGTCGCGTCAACGGCATGCGCCCTGTCTCCGCTGCAAACAATCGTAAGCGTCCCCGTCCGGGACCTCGAAGCGCCTACGGGTCGCCAAACGAATCCTGCTGACGTTTCCGGTGGAGAGCGGCGTCGGCGCGTGCGACGAGCTCGGCACCTGAGTCCTCGGGTCGCAGGTCCGCGAACCCAGGGGTGACCGGCACCGGCACCATGCGCCAGTTCGCCATCGACACGGGAGATCCGTGCCTCGCCGAAGGCAGCCTCCGTGGCGGGGAGGACGGGCGACACCCCTGTCCACGCCGAGGCACGCTCAGACGAGCTGCAGGCCACGGAGGCCGACCCGCACATCATCATGAGAGGCATCGGGTGGCTGCGGGTGAGGTGGCCCCCCGCGTGGCGCCGATCATGCTGCTCGTCCGCGACGCGGCGGTTGCCGACCCAGACATGGCCGCCCTCAAGGCCGAAGTCGATGGCCAACGCCTCGTTGCACCGAACGGTACGGCAGCTTCGTCGCAGAGGCGCTCAGCGCGGCCCTACTCCCCCCGGCCTCGCTCGTTCCGACTGGTTGACCTCCTCCGATGGTCGCTGAGGTGGCGCGTGGGCGGCCTGGCGCGGCGAAAGATGACCCTCCAAACCAGCCCAGAGCATGGGTCTCGAAGGCAAGCCGCGGTCTAGGGATGGTCAAGTGGGGGGAGCCGGGCGGAAGCGACGCGAAGCACGCCGAGGAGTCGAAGCGGGGAACGGTCAGTCAGTCGATCGACCCGTCGATGCCCACCAGCGCGGCCGAATGCCTGTCAGAGAGAAGTGCATAGTCCTCGATGCGCAAGGCCACCCCCGCATCCTTCCACCAGTGGGGCCTGACCCTGGCACGCCTCAGGTCACGGTGGGCAGGAGCGACGGGTGCGCGACGGCGGCCATGCCGTAGGCGATCAGCACGGCCGACGCGAGGAGGCTCACGTGGCGACCGCCAGGAAGGACCTTCTCGGCGAACACCACCGTCGCGACGGCGACCATCACCAGGACGTTCATGAGGCCGAGCGGGACGAGGATCACGAACAGCATCCAACAGCACCCCATGCAGTACAGACCATGGACGAGCCCCATCCGGATGGCTCCGCGGCGGCCCTCTCGCCAGTGGGCCGCCACGAAGGCCAGAGGTGACCGGCAGTGTCGCAAGCACACCGCCTTCAGCGGCGTGAGCTGGTAGAGCCCCGCCAAGACGAGCAGGATCCCGCCCCCACGCCCCCAGTTCATCGCCACCCACTGCGATCGTGCCGCAGCACCGTCCACGAAGGCGCTCAGCGCGTAGGCCAGCCCGCCGAAGGCGACCCACAGCACCAGATACGTCCCCGTGAACAGCAGCACCGCTCCGGAATCGTCGCGTCGCATCCGCCCGTACATCAGCACCATCGGGGCGGCGGCCGGGACCATCATGGCCACCATCATGGCCACCCACATGGCGAGGAAGAGCGGCCACGATCCGCCCATCGTGAGGTCAGGCGACGCGATCTGGTCCATGCCGGTGGGCCCGGCCATGCCCATGGATGTGGGCCGGTTGGCCTGGTACAGGAACGCCGCCCACCCCGCCACGGTCAGCGCAACCAGCACCGCGAGGATCGCGTTGCGCTGCCGCCCGAGCAGCGGAGGTACCGCCCCCGCGGCGAGCGAGGGCAACGCCGCGGGTCGCTCTATGGGGAAGGTCGGGTCCACCGGTCAGCCGTCGGAGGAGTAGTCGAAGTCGGTCTCGAAGGACGCGTTGCGCCGTCCGCGCAGCTCCCACCGGAGCACCCGATCCGTTGACACAAGGGTGTCCCCGAAGAGCTCGGTGCCGGGATGGTGCTCCCCGGGGATGCCGCAGAGCACCTCACCCGGAACCGACGCCGCCTGCTCGGACTCCACCGTGATGTAGCCCGCGACGTGGATCCGTCGGCGCGGCGCGGCGTGCTCGAGGGTGATGCCTGCTCGATGCACGGCATGCACCTCGCCGATGGCCGGCCCGTACTGAGCGGCCACCGAACCGCCAGCACGACCCAGGAAGATGTCCGCCAGCGCCTGGTGCTGGGCATCATCAGCGCGGTCGTCGACGTAGAGGCTCACCTCCCACCGCGTGCTCGGCAGGACCGCGTCGTGGTACCGCATCGACAGCACCACCATGCGATCCGCCAGATCGGTGGGTCCTGCATGACCCTGCTGGACGTGCCACGAGAGACTCCCGAAGCACACGCCGTTGGTGGACTGCCCACCAGGGACGCCTCGCACGGTCCGGCACGGGCAGATGGCGTCGCAGTTGCAGGCCTCGTAGTACGACCCAGCCACGCGCCAGTCGGTGCCTGGAGCGAAACCCGCCACGGCGTCCACCTAGGCCTCGGCCGTTGTCACCTGGCGACCGCTGAAGGCAACGAGCCGCTCGAGCTCGCTGGCATCCGAGCCCACCTCCGTCTCGGCCGCAAAGGTGTCGCCGTCGCGCATCTCGGGCTTCAGCAGATCGCGAGCGAAGGCGTCGACCTCGAGGACAAGCGTCGGCGCGGGCACGTAGGGCTGCGCTGTCGCGGTGCCGAGGTCCCACCCATGCACCAAGCCGTCGAAGGCCACGTACCGAGCGAACATCGACCCAGGCACCTCACCGAAGGGCGAGGCGATAGTTCGCTCAAGTGCCCCGGCGCTGTGCACCGACTGGAGGAGGTCGGCCATCGCGTGGCGCCACCGATCCTGGATGGTCACGGAGTCGGCGCTGGCCGCCGGCGCGGGCGGTGCCTCACCGCGGAAGGCGGGGGCGAACATCGTCGCACCGCCGATCATGTGCTCGAGGACGCCCGTCACCGTGAGCTTCGCGCACGCAGTCGGGTTGTCGAGCTGGTCCGGCCTGATCGCATCGACCAGGACCTCGAGCATCGGAATGATCTCGTCGAGCTGCTGTGCGCCGTCCATGTGAGCTCCTCGTTGGTTGTGGTTCTTGGTGGGCTGTGGGCTGTGGGCCGCCAAGTCTCGCGTCGCTGCGTCAACGGCCTCCCGATCACGTCCAAGAGCGATGAGCTCGGTGATCGACAAGCGGGCACCGCTCTCCTCTTGGCCATGCATCATGGAGCCATCGTGCACGGGCTGCGGCCCCGAGGCATCGGTCAGACCAGCCAAGTGTTGGTGGCGCCGTGGCGTGATCTGCCCACGCGCGGGTCGCGGACGGGGTCGATATTGGCGAAGCTCGCCGATGCGGACCCGCCCACCTGGACCGCAGGATCGACGCACTGGCTCGGCGAACGCCCGGCCTCGACAAGGAGACGATCCGATGCGCTACGCCATCAACGAGATCCCGGTGGAGATGGAGGTGGGCGAGATCCTCACCCGCTCCTTCGAGGGCGGCGATGTCCTCACCCGTCACGTCAAGCTCCCGGCGGGCACCGACTTCACGCCCCTGTTCGTGGGGTTGCCCAACGATCTGTGCCAGTGCGAGCACTGGGGCTACGTGCTGGAGGGCTCGATCACCCTGCGGTACGCCGACGGTCATGAGGAGACCAACAACGGGGGCGACGTCTTCTACTGGCCAGGCGGACACACGGGGTGGACCGACACCGGCGTGGTGTTCCTCGAGTACAGCCCAACCGTGGACATCCTTCCGGTGCTCGCCCACCTGGGCAAGCAGCTCGCCGGTTGACGCCGACGTCGCCCACTACCGTTGGCCAGGATCACAACGTGGGGTGACACGGTGACCGAGCAGATGGACAGCGCCGCCGATGATGCGGCGGACGGGCTCGTTGAGGTGCGCGGGCTCCTGGCGCGGTGTGCGTGGACCGAGGCGCTTGATGCGGCCCGGTCCGTGACCACCGCGCCTGGTCGCGCCGAGGCAGAGCGGCTCGACCTGGTGGCGGAGGCATCGTGGTGGCTCGGCAACCTCGATGGGTGCATCGACGCACGGGAGCAGGCCTTCGAGGAGTACGTCATGCTCGCGGAGCACCTCCGGGCGGGACAGTGCGCGGTGTGGCTCTACGAGCACCACGGGATGAAGGCGCGGCCTTCGATCGCCGGCGGATGGCTACGCAGGGCCCGCCGGGCATTGCAGGACCATCCAGAGTCGCCGGAGTACGGCAACCTCGTGCTGCGAGAGGTCGAGGTGGCGCACGGATCAGGTGACCTTGACCATGCGACGGCCCTCGCCCGCGCCGTGCTTGCGCTCGGTCGGCGACTACCGGCTCCAGACGTCGAGGCCCAAGCCCTTCAGGCTCTCGGGCGCGTCGCCATCGATGCGGGCCACCCCAAGGAAGGGCTCGAGCACCTCGACGAAGCCATGCTCTCGGCAGTCGAGGGCAAGCTCAGCCCGTACACGACGGGCAAGGTCTACTGCAGCCTGATCAGTGCCTGCGAGGAGCTCGGGGATCTCCGCCGGGCGGCCGAATGGACCGACGCCACGGTGCGCTGGTCAGCCAAGCACCCCCTCGCGATGTGGCCCGGGATCTGCCGGGTACATCACGCCACGCTGCTCCAGCTCCGGGGCGACTGGGATGCGGCTGAGCGCGAGGCACGCCAGGCGTGCACAGAGCTCGACGGCTTCCACGTGCCCAGCGTGTCGGCCGGCTATGTCGAGATCGGTGAGATCCGCCGCCGTCTCGGCGACCTGGACGGCGCCGAAGCCGCCTTCGCCACCGCGGAGAACCTCACCGGGCAGCAGGCCGCCGGCATGGCCCTCGTGCGACTCGCCCAGCGGCGGGTAGGCGACGCCGCGGCGATCATCACCAGCCTGCTCGCGGAGCAGACCTGGAACAGGTTGGCGCGCGGCAAGCTCCTCGCGGCGCGCGTGCAGATCGCCGTGGCTGCCGGCGACCTCACGCTGGCCAGCGCAGCGGCGACCGAGCT
>JBKJIE010000149.1:0-3986 GCA_046598715.1 Acidimicrobiales bacterium
GCGGGAGCCGCGGCGTGACCGTGCGCGCCTGTTCGAGGGCCGCCGCGAGCCGCTCCACGCTCCACCCCACCTCGGCGAGTTCGGCCTGCCAGTGGGGGAGAAGCTCATCCGCGCCCGTGTGGCGCTTCACGGCCCGGGTGTCACGGGCCGCCACACCTCGGGCCCGGTACCCGCTGTAGCCGGCTTCGGCGAGGTAGGCGTCGATGTCATCGGCCCGCTTGGAGTACAGGTCACACACCGCCTGGGGGATCCCGGTGATTCGCCAGTGGCGCAAGTTCCCCGACGGCCCCGGATCCGCTTCGATCACGAAGCCCAGCTCGACCGCCCGGGCGGCCGAGTGGAGACGGCCGACCATGGTGGCGGCTTCGACGGTGTCGCGCAGGGCGGCGCTGTCGAGGCCCTTGTGGCGGCCTTTGGTGTCGAGCATCTCCACGACGTTGGCGACCAGCACGTGATCATGCGGGGAGGGGTCACCGGCCCGGGACGTGGCGTGGCGGGTGATCGCGTAGGTCAGTCCGCTCGTCGCGGTGCGGACCTGGGCCCGGCCCCGCCGGCCGCCCTGGTCCTGGAACCACCGGTCCAGCCAGCCCATCGTGGCGGTCGTCTCGGCGTCGAGGATCGAGTGCATCGCCTCGCAGTGCCCGACCACGCCGAGCACGGCGACGCTCTTGTGCGCGCTCACGACCAGCTCGAACCCCGGACGTTGCGTCGACACCAGCCGACGACCCAGCAGCGGGTCGGTGAACCCTCCGGGCCCGAACGCCGCCTCGTAGCCGGCGGGGGTGACTTCACCGGTAAGGCCGAGGCGTTCCGCACCCGCGCCACCCCACCGCAACGGGGTCTCGCCGCGGGTCCCGTAGTAGTCGAGGGCCTGGCCGGGGTGGTCGTCGCTACGGCCGACGACGGTCGCCTGGTGATAGGCGACCTCGTCGACACCCATGCGACGGAACCACGCCATCAGAGACCTCTGACCATGGTCGTGCCCGGGGTCCCGCAACCAACGGTTGCAATCGTGTTCCTCATCGTCACGGGTTGTCGCGCTGACCGGCAGGGCATGTCGAGCACTTGTTCATGGTCGGACAACAGCGGGCCGTGACGGTCACATCAGGCGAGGATCATCAGGTGCGCGGGGGCGGTGATCGACACGCGGGTGCGGACAAGTTCTTCAGGTTTCTTGTCGCGATCTTGGTTCCCGCGAGGCCGTATACGAGATGGAGGACCGCGACGGCATTGTCCCGACCATCGGGGATCGTGACGGCACCTCCCAGGGAGACACAAGGCCCGAGCAGGGGCCTAGTGCTCACGACAACCCAAGGAGGCCCCCATGCCCGACGCACCCAGCCAGGCCACCCTGCCCGACCTACTCGACATCCCCACCCTCGCCGAGCACCTCGGCGTCCAACCCCGCCACATCCGCCGCCTGGTACACGAGAAGCGCATCCCCTACATCAAATGGGGCCACCTCATCCGCTTCGACCCCGCCGACATCTCGGTATGGATCGCCGCGAACCGCCGGCCGCAGCACGCACTGTCAGATGTAACGCCTCGCCGCGGATGAAGGGTCCTGGCCACCGTGTCTGTGTCAGCCGCTCGAGTCGATCTTCACCTCGTGCCGTGCTGCGAGCTGACCGCAGATCTCGAGCGTCGTGAGCCCGGTCCGATCCGCAGCGGCCTGTACGTAGATGTACAACGCCTCGAGAGCCCACATCCAGAGGTCATCGGCACGCCACCAGGCAGCGTCCTCGAGAAGGTCCGGCTGGATGCCCGCTCGGATCATGGCTGCGGCCCTCAGAGCGAAGTCGATCTTGAAGCGGTCCGTCTTGCTCTGGGATCGACGATCCGGCAGGAACCGCTTTGCTAGCTCCTCCATCTCGATGGGATGAGCCCGAGATGCGCCGGCGAGCTCGATGGCGTCGGCCGCGACCTCCAAGAACACCTCTGCAGGGAACGTGTTGTGCTTGGGGTGCAGCGGTTCGATCTGCCGGGCGATGACGCCGAGGTCGTGTCCGCTCGTCAGGCCAGACAGGCGATCCGAGTCGCCTCACGTCGATCTTCGTCGCTCGGCGTTCTTGCGGGCATGCTCCGACCGTAGACCCGCGCACGAGAACACGCGAGGGCGTCGTCCGGAGCGATATGCGAAATCCGAGCCTGTCGTCTCACTGGCAGATCGGGCGTGTCAAGCGCACGCCGCCCGGACTGCTCTGCTTGCGCTCGTCGGTGTCCTTGGTCAGCCCTCGGGCGATGCCCCACGTCGATGTGCCTGCACATTCGGGGACACCTGCCTCCTATGCTGCCCGGTCGAGCTGGGCCTCGAAGTACTCGGCAAGTGCAAGCAGCTGTGCTGCACCGTCGCCCACGAAGGTCGGACCGTGCATGAGGGCGAGCCGCTGGGGAGTCAAGGCGGCCAGCTTTCGCAGGGTGGGGCCGGTCGCAGGGGTGTAGGCGTGGCCGTGCATGAGCTGGTCATGGGCGATGGCAGCGTTGGAGATGTCGTCGGTGGTGGTCGCCGGCGCTGGGCCTGTGCGGCTGAACAGGTCGCCACAGAAGAGGGTGGCGGTCGACTCGTCGAAGAGGACGCCGGCTTCCCATGGCCCGGGCACGTGTGGGGTGTCGATCCAGCGCAGCCGGTGCCCGCCGGTTTCGAGGACCTCGCCGTCGGCGAGGGGGCGGAGCTCGCGGTCGGTCATGTCCGACAAGCACAGAAAGCACCCGGCGTGACCGTGGGTCACGCGCGCCGCCGGAGCGACTGCCTCCCACTCGGCCAGCGCACCGTATTCGTCGGGCCGGGATGCATGGCCCGAGCTGATCCAGCGGAGCGTGTCCACGTCGATGACCGTCGCCGCTGCAGCGCGCACGTCGGGGAAGATCCGACGCGTGCCCGTGTGGAAGAGCAGCGGTTCGTCGCCGAGCACGAGGAACTGATTGAACGTGATGCCCCCGGGTGGCCCCTCCGGCAGGTAGGTCGAGATTCGGTGGATGCCGTCGCAGATCTCGTTGATCTCAGTGGTCATGGTCCCCACTGTGCGGACACGCCCATCGAGAAGCCATCCCAACCTGTTGGGATGGTTTCGGGCGTACGCTCGGGACTGATGGAAACGGTGATCCGGGCCTGCTACTCGGCCGGTGACGACCTCACCAGCCTGCGGCGCGGGTTCCTCCGTGCGCTGCAGCGGGTCGTGCCGTTCGACGCGGCCTTCTTCGCCACCTGCGACCCCGACACCTTGTTGTTCACCAGTACGTTCGCCGATGATCCGCTGGCGGAGTCCGGGCCCTTGTTCCTTGACAACGAGTTCGCGCCGAGCCACGACGTCAACCGCTTCGCTGACCTGGCGCACGCCGCCGACCCTGTTGCCTCGCTCGACCACCGCACCGGAGGTGACCGCCGAGGCAGCGCCCGTTGGCGCGAGGTCATGGCCCCCCTGGGGTTGGGCGACGAGGTTCGGGTGGCCTTCCGCGTCGACGCCTTGTCCTGGGGGTTTCTCTGCCTTCACCGCAGCGGCGCCACTGGATTCAGTCATCATGAGCTTGGGTTGTTGCGCAAGATAGCGCCCCATGTTGGCGAAGCCATTCGGCGCGTGGTGGCCGCCGGCGGCGACGCGCCGGACTGGGCCGATGATCCCCTATGCGGCGCACAGGGACTCGTCCTCGTGGCCGACCAACGAGTTCTGGCCACCGCCGGCGCGATCGACATGATGATGGAGGGTGTCCCGATCGTCGTGGGGCATCGGCCGCCACTGCCGTTGTTGGCGCTCGTTCGCCGGCTCGAAGTGATCGAGCGAGGCACCATTGATGCGCTGCCGCCAGCGTTCCGGCTGAGCACCCCGAGTGGCGCACTCGTCTCGGTCCACGCTGCCCGGCTGCGCGACGGCAGCGAGCACGGGCCAGTCGCCATCAGCTTCGCGCCGGCCGCTGCCTCCGAGCGATCATCGCTCCTTCTCGCCGCTCATGCCTTGACGCCAGCGCAGCGCCGCGTCGCCGAGCTGGTC
>JBKJIE010000154.1:0-21744 GCA_046598715.1 Acidimicrobiales bacterium
AACCATGGCCGGGTCGCGAACAACCTCGTCCACGCGTCGAGATGTGGCCCGTAGTCCAACCAGTCGTCGCAGACGTTGTACACGAGCGGTACCGAGTCGCCGACCAGCGTCGTCAGCAGGCCGAGCGACATCGCACCCATGTTCCACACCGACACCACGTCGGGGCGAACATCGCGAACGGCCCGGCGGAGGGCCTTCTGGTTAGCCCGCTCCACGCGGGCACGTCGCGGCAACGACGGGCTCTGAAGCACGTGATCACGCCAGTAGAAGTCGAGCTCGCGTCGTATCCGGGTGGGGTCCTCCCCGGGGACATCGGCGACGCCCGGTACTCGCATCGAGGTGGTCAGGACCGTCACATCGTGTCCGTTGTCCTCGAACCGGTCCATGACGTCCCGGCACGACAGCTCGTAGCCGCCGTAGTGATGCGGCGGATACATGTTCGAGATAGCAAGGATGCGCACGGGTGCTCAGCCTGGTTCCGACGCGGGGACCGTTACATCGAGGTCGCCGTCAGCGAGGGGTCCGGTGGCCGTCACGAGCCCAGTCTGCCAAGGACCGGCGCCCGCAGCTGGCACCGGCGTGGCTGGACGAGCGACGGGCGTGTGCCAGCCTGTGGGCGTGCGATCGGCGCCCAGCGTGTTGGAGAGATGGCGGGTCCGTCGAGCGGCACGATCGGTTCAACGAGCGGTGGATCGCCTCGTGCCACCGCCCACGGGGTCGTTCGCCCGCCATGGGCGCAGCTTCATCGTTCCTCCGGCACGGGTGGAGAACCCGCAGTTCATCGAGATCGGCAACGGGGTGATCGTCCACGAGCACGTGTGGTTCTCGGTCGTGGCGCACTTTCAGTCCAGCACGACACCGCGCCTGGTCATCGAGGACGACGTGAGGATCGGTCGCTGCTGCCAGTTCTCCGTAGCAGGCCAGGTCACCATCGAACGAGGCGCCATCATCGGCGATTTCGTCCAGATCGGTGACACGTTCCACCCCTACGAAGCCGAGGACCGGATGCCCGCGCTCACCTCGCCCGTACCCGTTCGTATCGGGCGCGGCGTGGTCATCGGGAGCCATGCCGTCGTGCTCCCCGGCGTGACGATCGGTCCGGGGGCGTGCGTCGAGCATCACTCCGTCGTCAGTCACGATGTCGCGGCCGGGACCGTGGTCGCCGGCTCCCCCGCTCAACGGCGGCCGAGCGACCCCCGCCTCGACAGCGGTTCGCTCACATGACGACGCCACCGCTTCGGCCGACGGCCCGCTTGATGGCGATGCGCCACAGGATGCATTCCGCTCGGCTTCTCCGCGCCACGGCGAAGGCCCTCACACCTCCGCCGCCGTGGGCCTACGCCGCGTTCGGGGACCAGTCGATCGTGGTGCCCCCCGCACGCATCGAGAACCCCGGGCAGATCACGATCGGCGCGGGCGTGCTCGTCCATGAGCACGCCTGGCTGCTGGTGCGAAGCCCATCCGAGAGTGCCCCGGCCAAGTTGACGATCGGTGACCGCACCGTCGTTGGCCGCTTCGCCAAGCTGGTGTGCTTCGGATCGATCACGATCGGGGCTGACGTGATTCTGGCCGAGCGTGTTTACATCAGCGACGTCGAGTACGAGCCGACGTCGCTCGATGTTCACCCCGATCAGCATCCGCTGACCATTCCGCAGCCCGTCGTGCTCGAGGCGGGCGCGTTCCTCGGCGTGGGCGTCATCGTGAAGCCTGGGGTGACCATCGGGGAACGGGCCTACATCGGTGCCGGGGCGATCGTCAGCGAGGACGTTCCCGCCCACTCCGTTGCCGTGGGCCAACCGGCCCGGGTGATACGGCGCTACGACCCCGAAACCAACAGCTGGTGACCAAGCGTCACAGCGTGGACCCACGGAACGCGCCCTCTGATGGACCGACTTGGTACCACGCCAACCGGTCGATCACCGCTCCGGCGATCCCGAGGACCAGCGTTTCCAAGCTTGCGTGACCAGAGGCGTCGACACATCTGAGCAGCGCGACGGAGGTCGGCTCGCCGGGGTAGATCTCGCTGTCAGGGTGAGACGATCGCGAGGCGCCAGCCGCTGCAATGGCGTCGAGAAGCCGCTTACGTGCCGTCGCGTCACGTCCCCGCTCATCGAGGGCGCCGGAGGATCTGCGAACAAGGGCACCGGCGCCCAGCAGCGAGTCGACGGTCCTCGTGTCGCCCATGAGGAACGCCCCGACAAAGCGGTCGAGGAGGTCCTGGATCTGCTCCATCCTCGCGACTGACGTCACCCGCGGTTCATACGGTCGATCCAAGCGGGGCATGCCGGCGGAGGACGGGACGGCCGTCGGCCGTGTGGGACCCTCGCCGCGGCGGCGAGCCTTGGACACCCACGAGCGGGTGGCGGACACGAGGCCACCCGGTCTTGACGGGGCTGGATCGCGTTCGTACCCCAGCTGGTCCGAGAGCCTGCCGCCGACTCGTTCGAAGGCGCGAAGGTCCTGCGCGGACAGTTCCGACCGCCACTTGCCCGAGGTGACGGACGAGTTGCGGGCATCGGTGTTGAAGCGGACCCCCGCTTCGAGGAGGCCCTGGGCGATGGCTTCGGCACTGTCATCGAGCGACAGCCATCGGTACAGGTCGCCAATGTTCGCCTGAGGGTCAGCGAGGATTGCCTCGTATCGAACCTCGCGGTACCGCCCGAGTCGCGCACCCGCGGCTCGTGCTGCCTCGACGGCGGATCGCCACTCCTCGGCCGCCTCGGCCATCGTCGTCGGGCCCCACTCCTGTGACACGAGCGAGCGCGCAACGTCACGCCCGTCTCGTACGAGGTGGATCACGGCCGCGTCGGGATAGACGTCGCCGATGAGGTCGAGGTGGTAGGCGTGCCACGGGGTGCGCTCCACGATGAGCTTCGCACCGGGATCCAACCTGGTCGCGACCCCGAGGAACACACGATCAGCGACGTCGCGCAGCATGTCGCGCATCGCGTCCTGTGGGAGGTAGACCTTGGCCGTCTTCGGCGAAGCCACTGAGCCGTGCTGGAAGCGGTCGGCCAGCGGAGCGAGGCCGTGGCTGAACAGATGAGTCTCGGACGGGATCGCGATCGCGTCGGGATGAGCGCAGATGATGCGCTGAAGCCAGTTCGTCCCACTCCGGCGGGCGCCAACAAGGAACACGAGTCGATTCCGCAGAGGACTGTCCTGGAGGCTCACGGGCGAAGCGTGCCACAGTCGACGGCCCGGTCCAGTCGACCCGGGCCTGTACGCTCGCCCCCCGATGAGACCTATCGTGCGCACGTTCGTTCAGGACTGCGCCGCCGTCCTCCCCACAGAGAGCCCGATCGTGGAAATCGGGGCTCGGCCAGCGGAGGGCCAGGAGCAGTCCGCCTACCTGCGTGACCTGTTCCCTGGTGCGCACTACATCGGGTGCGACATCCAGGAGGGCCCGAACGTCGACCAGATCGAGGACATCCACGCCCTGAGCTTCGCCGACAACAGCGTCGGCACCGTGGTCTGCGTGGAGGTGCTCGAGCACGTGTTCGATCCCATCCGTGCCGTCCAAGAGATCCACCGCGTGCTGCGCCCAGGAGGCGTGGCCATCCTCACCTCCGTGATGTTCATGCCTATACACGCGCACCCGTGGGACTTCTGGCGGTTCACCCCTGAGGGATTCGCCAAGCTCCTCGACCCGTTCGAGTCCTCGCTGGCGTTCGGCTACGGGTTCGACCTCCTTCCCGAGGGGGTTCAGGGGATCGGGGTGAAGGGTCCGTTCGAGGGCCTCACCATCGAGCGGCTGCCGCTGACCATGGCCGCTATCGACGCCTGGGGACAAGGCGGGCAGTTCCGTGTCGACTTCGGCCCGATCCGCATGTCGGTCCCGCTCCTCTGGAAGCGCGCCCTTCGAGAGACCGGGCTCCTCGCTCGAGACATGGCCAGGCGGACCCTCCGGCGCGCCTGATGCCGTCCCGGGGACGGCGGCGGCGCCCGTCGTCGCCGTGCGCTCCGCGACAATGAAGCGGCCGCTAAGCAATCCGCCGACGATGTCGCGAGCGCCGGGTTGCCCTCGCTCACCGCAATTGTCGCTTTAGTCCCCGCCGGATCTGCCGATGTCTGAATGGGCCCCGGAAGTGGACGCTCGACGTGGGGCGATCCGGCCCTCCACCAAGTGAGGTAGTGGATTTGTTGCGTCGCCCCCGATCCATCGTGAACTCCACCGTGAGGGCTCGGTGGGCCACGAGCGCGGTCCTCGTCGTCCTCGCGGTCGGCTGGTCGGGGCCCGTCGTCACCGCGTCGGGCGTGACCCAACCCCGGCATGCCTCGTCGACCCTTCCTGAGCGGGCAGCGGCGGGCACGACTGCCCGGCCGGAGGAGGGGTCCCGCGTGGCGCGCGACGAAACGACGGCGACCGCCAGCGGGCCAGCGGTCCGCTCGGCGACGGGGTCGGGGTTCCGCCGATCTGCGACGCCGGGGGCTGGCCCCGCCCCCACGCCAACCGCGACGTCAGCGCCAACGCCCAAGGCAGCGCCCGCGTCAGCGGTCACGACGACCGTGACCGCTCCGCTGGGCGACGGCGCCTTTCACACCCGAGGCAATCGCATCGTCGGACCGGACGGGCGACCGTTCATCCCTCGGGGGGTGAACAAGGGGAGCCTCGAAGGATCGTCCACCGGATGGGATCTCCGGTGGTGGGAGTTCGTCAGCATGCGCGGATGGGGCGCCAACATGGTGCGGATTCCTCTGTCGGCTGCGTTCTGGCTGCCGACCTCGTGTGCCTACGATCCCGGATACGCAGCGCGCGTAGACGAGGTCGTGTCCTGGGCAGAGAGCCTCAAGATGCTCGTCCTCCTGGACGACCACACGACCGGTCGCGGCGCCACCTGCGGGGGCCCGGGCTGGTCGGGCAACTACGAGATGGCCGACGCGTCCTCCAAGGAGTTCGTCCGCCAGCTCGCCCGCCGGTACGGGAGCCATCCGTACGTCGCGTTCGACCTCTACAACGAGCCCCGGGACATCAGTGACGCAGTGTGGCGCGACGGCGGAGACGTCAAGGGTTGGCAGGCCGTCGGCATGCAGAGCCTGCTCGACACAGTGCGATCAACCGGGGCGAAGAACCTGGTGTTCGTCAGCGGCAACAACTGGGCCAACGACCTCCGGATGATCCTCCAGCGACGGCTGCGCAACGACGCCGACGCGGTCTACGCCGCTCACTCATACGCCTTCGAGTGCGATGGTCGCCCGGTGCCCTCGAGCGAGGTGTACCAATGCAACGGCAAACCCCATCCGCCGCACCTCGACGCCTGGGTCGGGCCCGTTGCCGCATCTGTCCCCGTCATGATCACGGAGTTCGGCACAATACGCGACAACGGCGCGGATCTCGCCGCCGTGATCGCGTGGGCCGAGGCCCGCGGAATCGGGTGGAGCGCCTACAACTGGGATGTCGGCCCGACGTCGTCGTACCGCTTGCTCGCCGACTTCGACAACCACACCCCCAATGCCGCGGGGCTCCCCGTGCGCGACGCGCTGTGGGCAGCCAATGGCTGGCACAGCGACTTCGGCAAGTAGCAGCGCGGCGACGCCACCGGGGCGTCGCGCCGTGGCCCTGCCTACACTCCGTACCGTGCCAGCCGCCCCCATGTCGGCCGCGGCGATGGCGCGTCGGTCCTCCCCCCTACCTTCGTCCTTCAGGATCGAGCTGGCGCCATCCACGCGACTGGTGAATGAGCTCCTGATCGGGGGAGACCCGGGTTGCGTCGTGCGGCTGCAGGGCCCCACTCTGGCGTGCTTCCACATGCTCGCAGGCGGCACCGCTGTCGGCGCGGCCGACCCATCGACCCCCCGCGGGGCCGACGCACAGACCCTGGCCGGCGCCCTCGCTCGGCGCCTTGTCGATGCTGGTCTCGCCCACCCCGTCCCGCACGGACCGTCGCCTCGGCGCGACGACGTAACGGTCGTCGTCCCAGTCCACAACGGAGCCACGCGCCTCGCATGCTTGATGGACGGCATCGGGACCGTCGCTCGACTCGTCGTCGTTGACGACGGGTCAAGCGACGCCACCGCGGTCACGGCCGCCCGCCTCGGAGCGACGGTCGTGCGGCACGAGCAGGCCCTGGGTCCCGCCGCGGCCCGCAACAGCGGCCTCGCCGAGGTGACGACATCGATCACGATGTTCCTTGACGACGACACCATCCTCGAGCCGGGCTGGGACGTCGCCCTGACCCACTTCGCGGACCCCGCCGTCGGCGCCGTGGTGCCCCGCATCAAGTCCAGCGCCAACGAGGCCGAACCCACCGTCGCCGCGCGCTACCAGCTGGCTCGCCCACCATACGACCTGGGCACCGACCCCGGGCTGCTGGCACACCACACGCGCCTTGGATCCGGGGGCGGCGCCGTCGTCTTCGCCCGCACGGATGCAGTGCGCGACCTCGGCGGCTTCGACGCGACGCTCCGCTACGGCGAAGACGTCGATCTCTTCTGGAGCCTCGCCGACGCCGATTGGCGGGTGCGCTACGAACCTCAGGTGACTGCCACCCACGGAGTCCGGAGCGAGGTCAGTGAGCTGCTTCGCGTCCACCTCCGCTACGGCGGCGGAGACGCGGACCTGACTCGACGTCATGGACATCGATCCGGAGGGACGATGTCTGCGTCAGCGATCGCTGGGGCCGCGCTGGTGGGGGCCGCCCGCCCGCGCCTGGCGGCGGCCGTGCTCGCAGCACAGACGACCAGCATCGCCGTCGGATTGGTCCGGGCCGGCCTCCGCCCTGCCCTGGCCGCTCGGCTGGCGGCCGCGTGGCAGATCTCGTCACTTCGCACCATCGCTGCGATCGGCACGAGCACCGCTCTCCCGCTCACGGTCGCCGCGGCCGCATGGGTGCCACGGCTCCGCCCCCTCGTCGCGACGGCGGTGCTGGGGCGCCATCTCGAAGGCTGGCGGAGGGCGCGCGCTCAGATCGGCCCGATCACCTGGGTGGGCATGCGGCTGGCCGATGACACAGCACACGCGCTCGGCACGTGGATTGGGATGGCCAAGCTTCGCGACGTGAGGACCCTGCTCCCGACCCTGACGCGACCCCTCGTGGACGGACCGACCGCTGATGCCCGATACCCAATCGCAGGCTGGACCACCGTCGCTGAGCTCCGCTAGCCCACACGGACCACCCCGTGAGGTCCGCGGCCGTACCGGCCGCGCGGCGCGGCGGCCCGATCCGCCGGGCGAACGCCCCCCGGCCTGCGCCTGAGTTCATAGAGTGACGAGGTGCACCGCTACGAAGGCGAGCTGGCCCCCCTGCTGGACGGCGTCGATGGCTGGCTCCACCCCGCGGAGGCCTCCGTGCTCCACGAAGCCGCGTTGCGGGCCTACCAGGGCGGTCCTGCCCTCGTCGTCGAGATCGGATCGTGGCAGGGCCGTTCGACGATCGCCCTCGCCTCCGCGGCGCGAGCGGCGCACCAGGGGCCTGTGATCGCCATCGATCCGCACGTGAGCACCAGCGCGTTCGACGGCGACCACAACCTCGCTGCGCTCCGCACCAACCTGACCGACCGAGGCCTGATGGACATCGTCGACATCGGCGGTCCCCCTCTGGGGACGCATCGTCACGCTTCGATGACGACTCGATCTCGGTGCTGTTCGTCGACGGAGACCATAGCTACGAAGGCGTAGCTACCGATGTCCGTGCCTACACGCCGAAGCTGAGGACTGGAGCCGTCGTCGGCTTCAACGATCCCCACCTTCCCGGCGTGGCTAGGGCGCTGGCCGAGCTCGTCGTCACGTCTCGGTCTGGCTACAGCCGGCCGTCGTGGGCCGTCAACTCGATGCTCTTCCGGTACGGCGAGGGCCCGATGAGCCGGGCAGACGTCATGCGCGCCCGCGCGTTCCTCAGCCTCGGGCGTCGCTACCACCACGGCCTCACGCGCATCGAGGCGGGCGCGGCGCACCACTCGACCAACCATCGATTCGTCACCTGGCTGAACGGCACGCTGATGCGGCGTGCCTTCGCGGCCGTTCTGCCCGAGACGAGATGAGCCGCTCACGGGGTTGGCCTCCGGGCATCAGGTCGCAGATGGCGCGGGCGGTCGAGGGTGTGGAGGGCTGGTTCAACCTGGACGAGGTGCTCACCTTGTTCGACGCGGCGCTCCGAGCACCCGAGGTCGACGGGCGCGTCATCTGTGTGGAGATCGGCTCGTTCAAGGGGCGCTCGACGATCGCCCTCGGGACGGCCCTGGAGCTGCGCGGGTGCGAAGGCGTGGTGCTGGCCATCGATCCCCACGCCGGCGTGATCCACGACGAACCTGGCGATGCGCGCCTGGCGGCCTTTCGCCAGAACGTGTCCGCCCGCGACCTCGACTTGCGTGTGGTGCAGGTTCGCAAGCTCTCCCACGACGCCGCCCCGGACGTCGAGCCGGGCAGCGTGTCAGTCTTGTTCATCGACGGGTCCCATGAGTACCAGGACGTGCTCACGGACATCCGCGACTGGGTCCCAAAGCTGGCCGATGGCGCCCTCGTCCTCTTCAACGATCCCTTCCACCGAGAGGTGGCCTGGGCGATCCGAGACGGGGTGCTCCGGGGGAGGCTGCCGCTTCGGCGGCCGCGGCTCGCAAGCAACACGCTCGTCTTCGATCACACCCCGGGCGAGGCGGTGGGCCTCGCCGATCGGGTCGCGGCGATCAAGCTCCGCCTGATGCTGCCGATCGGCTGGCGCCTGTCCAACCTGCTCATCTCCATCGGAACGACACGTCGCCACCTCGCCGTTGCCGGTCCGGTCCTCGTCCGTGCCACGCGCGCGGTCGTGCACCTGCTTGTGCCGGCGGTCGAGTCGACGCATCGTCGAGGTGAGGGGTGACGGGGGTCGAGTCAGCGCCCGGCCAGCTCAGCGAAACCGCCCATCGGCGTTGACCCGCAGCGCCCGGCCGACAGCGAGACCAACGACGGTGCCAGCGAGCTTGAGCACCTCCGCCAGAGCCGGCACCTCCCAACCCCGCGCGATGTCACGGACGATTGCGGCGACGCCGTCGGAGCCGAGCCGTCGGCGCAGAAGCGGCCAAGACGAGCGCCACCCGTGGATTCGGGCATCCTTGGCCACCATGGCGCCGGTGCCCAACCCGGTACCCCACTGCAGACGAGCCGCCTGCCACCGGCTCCTCCAGTCGTGGTGCACGACGAGCGCGTCCGGCACTGCAGCACCCCGCCAGCCAGCGCGGAGCAGGCGGAGGAAGACATCGTGATCCTCGCTCGATCGCAGCGGTGTCCCCGCGCCGAGGCGCTCGTCGAAGCCGCCGATGTCGAGGAGCACGGATCGTCGGATCGCCATGTTCGCGCCCGCACCCACATCGATCGGATCGACGGGCAGCCGGAACTCGCGTGGCTCGTCGTGCTCGAGGAAGCGAAGGCGCCCGAGGTCGGCCCTCACCGAGCCGGTGGCAAAGGCCACGCCCGGATCGTCGAAGGGCGCCGTGAGGCGGTCCAGCCATGTCTTGCTCGGGCGGCAGTCGTCGTCTGTGAAGGCGAGCACCTCGCCGCGCGCGGCAGCGACGCCGAGGTTGCGGGCGATGGCCAAGCCCGGGCGGGATGCCTCGACGACGAGGGCGCCGGCTTGCCGCGCCAGCGCGACGCTGTCACGAGTGCTGGAGGCCGAGTCGACGACAACTAGCTCGTCACCCGGGGCCAGCAGCGCGGCGATGGTCTCCAGCGCCTCTGCGAGCAGGGCCGGCCGGTCGCGGGTGCACAGCACGATGGATCGCGACGGACCTGCGGCAAGCCCGTCGAGCCGCTGGTCGTCGGAGGCCACTGCGGGATGATAGGGCCGTTCATCGGCTGGCCCGATCCGACTCCTACACTCACGCGGTGGCTTCGACGTCGGGGTTCTGGCCGTGACCGCACCCCGGCCCGTGACCGCTGCGGCCGAGGGGCGCCCGCCCGAGATCGCCATGGTGATCCCGGCGCACAACGCCGCGGCGACCATCAACGCCACAATGGCGTCCCTGGCGGGCCAGTCGCTTCCCGCAACGGAGATCGTGGTCGTCGATGACGGCTCCACTGATGAGGGCATGTTGGTGGTTCGCAACTGGGAGGCTCAGCTCCCGATCCGCATCGTCACGATGACCGGCCCGAGCGGTGTGGCTGCGGCCAGGAACGCCGGGGTGGCGGCGTCCACCAGCCCACTCGTCACTCTCCTCGACGCCGACGACATCCTGTTCCCCGACCACATCGAGTCGCTCGCGGCACGCCACACGGACCGCCTCGACGTGGTGACGGCCGACCCGCTCCGGTGGATCCCGGGGATCGCCACCTCGCTCGAACCATGGAGCGCTCGATGCCCGCTTCCCACCCCAGACCGCCAGCGCGTCGAGCTGCTCAAGGCGTGCTGGCTGGTGGTGGCCTCCCTGTTCGACCGGACGCTGTTCGAGGAGGTCGGTGGATTTCGCGCTGGATTGCGCAGGGCGGAGGATTGGGACCTGTGGCTCCGGATGGCAGCCGTCGGTGCACGCTTCGTCCGACCGGACCACGCCACGATGCTGTACCGGCTACGAGTAGGGAGCGCTACAACCGGTGATCACCTGATGACCGATGTGATCACCGTGCTCGAGGATGCCCAGCGGGAGGCGACGACCGCCGGCCAGCGGCGCAACGTCGCGATAGGCCTGCGCCGGGTCAAGGCCGAGCATGCCCTCTACAGCGCGTACAAGGCCGCCGAAGGAGGCGGGTACTGGCGAGCCCGCCGAGCCGCCCTCTCGTCGCTCGCGGGCAACGGTAGGGTCGCGATTCGGGGTGCCGCGATGACCGTCGCACCGAGAGCGGTCGCTCGAAGGCGAGCAGCCACCCACTACGAGCCCGACGCGTGGCTGCGCCGCTGACCCGTGGCGGCTCATCAAGATGAGGTGCGCTGGCCAGCCGAGACACCTGCTCGCCCGTACGCCTCGAGCAGGTGGCGGTAGGCAGCCTCAGCGCTGAACCGCTCCTCCCACCGCCGCCGAGCGGCTCGCCCCATGGCGGCGAAGGTGGCCGGATCGTCCTGAGCCCGAGTCAGGGCCGCCGCCAATGACTTGCGGTCCCCCGGGGGGACGAGGAGACCAGTCTCACCGTCGTCGACCACCTCCGGTACGCCGCCGACCTGACTTGCGATCATCGGCGTGCCCACTGCGGATGCCTCGATCAGAACCATGGGCAGCGGCTCCTCCCAGAGCGATGGGAGGACGAGCGCCCGCGCCCTGCGCAGCTCGTCGAGCACCTCGGCGCGGCTGCACGGGCCCGCCAGCTCCACCTCACGTTCTATGCCCCGCACCCGGATCCCGGCCGCGACCGCGTCGCGGTCGGGTCCGGCGCCGATGATCCTCACACGCACTCCCGCAATGCGAACCGCATCGAGCAGCGTCTCCCAGCCCTTCTCAGGCACGAGACGACCGACGAAGACGAAACCCCCACGGTCGTCCCCCTCCGCGCGGGGACCCGGGTCGTCAGCGAGGAAGTTCGGACGGACGTACACCTTCTCCCTCGGAACGACCCCGGCGTGGCAGAGGTGGTCACCGGCGGCCTGGGAGACCGCCAGAAACTGGTCCACCCGGCGAGCCCATGTGCTCAGACCCCGGTGCACGGTCTGGGTGGCAACCTGCACGGCCGTGTGCCCCACGGAGTCGTGGTAGCAGCGGTGCAGGAGCGCGGGCCACGGCACCCGACGCTCCACGCAATCGAAGCAGGGATGGCCATCCCGGAACAGGTATGGACTCGCACAGGTCAGCCGGTAGTTGTGCAGGACGGCCACCAACGGAATCCGGGCATCGTTGGCCGCCGCCAGCACGGACGCTGACCACAGCGGGAAAGTGTTGTGCACATGCACGATGTCGGGTCGCTCGCGCTCGATAGCGGCGGCCACCTCCCGACGACTCGAGCGCGACCACACCGTCCCGATGGCAACCTCGGTGCGCGCAAGAACCCCCTGGCCCGCGATCGCTGCATTGTCCTTCTCGAGCAGCGTGACCTGATGACCGCGGTCGCGCAGCAGCGCGACGTCAGCGGCCACGGCGGCATCCTCCCCCCCCACCTGCTGATACCGGTTGTGGAGCATGAGGACACGCGCTGGCCGCGCGCCGTTGCTCGCGGCCCACGGCCCGAGCGGCTCAGCCATACGCGGCGGCGATCATCGGCCAAGGGTCGTCAGGGGCCACCCGGGCTCGGATCCGCGTCGCGGCGGCATCACCCCGCCGGCGAGCCTCCCCACTGTCGGCGAGGGCGACGAAGGCTTCGGCGGCTTCGTGCGCGTCGGTCGCGAACAGCCCGGTGTCGCCCACCAACCAGCTCATCCCCGCCAAGGGGGTGCAGACAGCGGCACGCCCAGCCCACATCGCGTCCTGGACCGTCATGTTGAGGGCCTCGTCGACACTGAACATCGCCGCCGCCCACGCCGCCGGTAGGAGGTCGAGCGGATCAGCGACATGACCGAGGACCTCGACTGGCGCGCCGATCTCGGCCGCGCGCTGGCGCACCTCGGTGAGCAGCGGTCCATCGCCGACCATCACACCAAGGATGTCGCAACGCTCCGCGGCGAGAGCAACCGCGTCGACGAACATGACCGGAGTCTTGGGCTCCGACATGCGCCCCACCCACAGGACCGTGAGGGGTCCATCGTCGGGGAACGGCAGCCGCTCGAGCTCGGTGAGGCGGTCACTCGCGTGCGGCACGAATCGCCAGCGCCCAGGGCTGTCCGGGCGACCGGAGAACGCCACCGCCGAGACCCGAGGGATGAGCCGCAGCCCGAGCCGGCGGATGTACCGGAACCCAGGCGGATCACTCGGTACGGTCGTCATGAAGTGGACCGTGACGTAGGGGGCGGCGCGGCCACTCGCTCTACTCACCGCGAAGCTGCGCGCCCCAACGGCGTGCACGACGTCCGGGGCCCAGGTCGTGCGCAGCGCTCGCACGGCCCGGGTCGCGGCGATCATTCCGGTCACGGATCGAATCGAGGGTGGCATCGGGATCGGCGCGTGCCCAGGTTCCTCGAGGGCGTGGGCCTCACCCGCAGGAGCAGCAACACGAACGTCCCAGCCCGCGTCCCGAAACCAGGCCGCATGCTTCACCACCGATGCCCCGTGGCCGCCCGCGAGGGTGTCGCTGACGATCAGCAGCCGTCGACCTCGGCCGAGGGGCCAGCGAGGTTCCTCGTCCTTCTCCGGGTTGTCGCGGTCGTCCGCGCTGTCCGCACCCGGCGACGCCAAGACCCCCTCTGGGTCGATGCGAGGCGGCGAGGAAGGCATCCGCGCCATCTTTGCGCACGAGCGCTGGGGTCGAGGCACAGCGGTCACCGCTTGAGGCGAGCGGGCTAGATTCTCGACGAGGACGCTGCTCACCCATCGAGGCTTGAGGTCGCGGGCGATGATCGATCGAGGGAAGCGCAATGTCCTAGGCATCGGCGTCGATGTGTGCGACTACGACGGTGCGGTCGAGCGCATCATCGGTGCGGCGATCAGCGGGCAGCCCCTGTCCATGTCGGCCCTCGCGGTGCACGGCATCATGACCGGCGTCTGCGACGCGGAGCACCGTCACCGCCTCAACGGTCTCGATCTCGTCACGCCCGACGGACAACCAGTCCGTTGGGCTCTCAACCTGCTCCACGGAGCGCGCCTCGCCGATCGCGTGTACGGCCCGACGCTCAGCCTCCACGTTCTGCGACGCGCTGAAGCCGAAGGATTGGCCGTGTGCTTCTACGGCAGCACACCGGAGGTCCTCGCCCAGCTGGAGTCACGGCTGGCGGACCGCTACCCGTCGCTGGTCATAGCGGGCCTGTGGCCCTCCCAGTTCGCCTCGGCGGAGCCGGACGCGTGTTACGAGATCGCGGCTCGCATCCGCGCGAGCGGCGCGCGGATCTGCTTCGTCGGGCTCGGCTGCCCGCGTCAAGAGGTGTTCGCCTGGGCGATGCGCGACCGTCTCGGGATGCCGACGCTCGCCGTGGGCGCCGCGTTCGATTACCACGCGGGATCGCAGACCGAACCTCCACAGTGGGTGCAGCGCCGCGGCCTGCAGTGGCTGTGGCGCCTGGCGGCCGAACCTCGCCGCCTCTGGCGGCGCTACCTCCTGTTGAACCCGGCCTATCTCATGCTTCTGGCTGCGCAACGCCTCGGGGTCTGGCGACCTCAACCAGCGGGCACGCCTCCCGATCCGACCGCTGCCGTGCCGGTCTGACCCCGCGGACCATCTCAGTCGCTCACGCGACCGGCGATGCCCGAACGGCACGAAGGTGCCCGCCCTCGAGCGGGATGACGAGGCAGCCGATGAAGCCGCACATGATGCCGGCCATGAGCACCCCAGCATGAGCTGGTCCCATCCTGGACCGGGCCTTGAGGTCTTGCCACAGCCCCGCCATCACCCACGTGACCACAAGGTGGCGAGCGACGCCAACGGCGCGAGCCGGGTCGAGCCGAGCCAGCTTCGAGAGCCGAGCACCCGATCCCAAGCCGTAGTGCCAGTCGAGGACGAGCCGCTCACCGCGGCCACGCCATTGCTCGTGGGACGCACGCGCCTCGGGCTCGTAGCGACCGATGGCGCCAGCGAGGAGGAGGCGGTCGAACAGGTCGTAGTCCTCGGCGATGAAGGGATGCCCTGGTCCGAGCCGCTCATCGAAGCCACCCACGCTTGCGATGACGGCCCGGTGCACACCCAGGTTCGCGCTGTGGCCAATGATGCCGACGTCCGACGAATCGATCCGGCGCGGCTGATCAGCGTCGAGCTGCGCAACCTTGCGGACGACGTCCTCCTGACCGGCGGGGGTGCCGACGCGCCCGGTGGCGAAGCCAACCCCAGGGTGCCCCAGGGCCGCCACCATGGCATTCGCCCACCCCTCGCTGACCCGCACGTCGTCGTCCACGAACGCGACCAGGTCATGCGCTGCCACGCGCCAGCCGAGGTTGCGGGCCACCGATGCGCCCTTCATCGCCGCACGAATGCACCTGGCGCCCTCCGCTTCTGCAACGGCGGCGGTGCCCGTACCGACCGAGCAGGAGTCGACGACGATCACCTCGTCGTGTTCGCGCAGATCCTTCTTCAACAACCGCAGGCAATCCTCGAGCATCTTCGGGCGATCGCGTGTGGGCACGATCACGCTGAGCGGTTGACGATCGCCGGACACAAGCTGGAAGGGTACTGCCGGCATCTGGGTGCGTACCCCGGACGCTCGACCTCGACCGCTACCCTCCGTCGGGGATGACCCCGGAACATCTCGCCTCAGAGCGCGCTCCCGCGGCCACGCCGGGATCGGTGACGGTGGTCGTGCCGACGTTCCGTCGTCCGGACTCCCTACTTCGGGTTCTGCGGGGGCTCGCCGCGCAGGCCGACCCAGGGGCGCCGTGGGACGTGCTCATCGTGGACAACGACCCCGCGGCGAGCGCCACATCGACGGTGGAGGCCGCGGTCGCCGGCACCAGCCTCGCCTACCGGCTGTTGCACCAGCCCGAGGTCGGGTCCGCCCACGCCCGCAACCTGGGCATCAGCGAGGCCAGCGGCTCGATCGTGGCGCTGCTCGACGACGACGTCGTGCCGGCGACTGATTGGCTGAGGCAGATCGTCCGGCCGATCCTCGACGGAAGGTGTGACGGCACCGGAGGATCCGTGGTGCTGGATCCGCACGTGCCCAGGCCGCAGTGGTTCGACGAGCCAGGCATCGGTGGGTACCTCGCGGCGTTCGCCCCCGAGGCTCGACTGCTCGGCCCGGAAGACTTCGTCTTGACGGCGAATGCCGCCTTCCGAGCGGACCCGCTGCGGGCGACCGGGGGCTTCGTGACCAGCCTCGGGCCGCGCGGCTCAACCCCGCTCGTGTGTGACGACAACCTGCTGACTCGGAAGTTTCTCGCCACGGGCGCCACCATGCGCTTCGTCCCGGACGCGGTGGTCACCCACGAGCTGGTTCCGAGCCGGCTGAACCGCCGCTACCTCGTGCGGCGATCGTGGGCGCAGGGGCGATCAGACTGGATCCTCGACCGGACCACCTACGAGATGCGCAAGCTCAACGGTCTGCGCGTGGCGCTGGACTGGCTCGGGCATGAGCTCAACGAGCGGCGGGCCGAGGGAGTGCTCCGCGCACCCATCGCCTTTCACGCCGCCACCGACGTCGCCCGCTTCGCCGGCGCCGTCCGGGAGATGCTGGTGTGGGGATGGGAGCGCCATCGACCATCGAACGAGTGAGGTGACCTGAAGGGTTGCCGGGGGGGTACGGATCGTCAACACTCTCTGCACCATGCTGTCCACTCTCAAGCGCTTCTGGTCCCAGCTCGTGGGCCGGGCAGCACCGTTCGCCCGTCCCGCAATACCTGTTGGCCTGATCGCAATGGTGGTTGGCCGCGGGCGTTCGCGGATCCAGCGGGCCACGGCGGCGGCCGGGCTGGTCGGGCTCTGGTCCGCCGTGTACGGCAGGTATCGCCGAGCGGGGATCGCCCAGACGGAGCACGAGCGCGAGCTCCTACGGAGCGCCAACTGGGGGGCCTTCACGCGCCACTACAACGAGCGGGTGCCGACCATCGAGGAGGAGTTCGACATCTGGGGCGAGTACCACCAGCACCGTCATGAGATGCGGTACGACCTCGTGGCGGCCGCGGTGCGACGACACCTACCGCCGGGCGGAGCGGTGCTCGACATCGGATGCGGATCGGCGCTTGTGGCCGACCGGATCACCGACATCGATGCCGACTACCTCGGTCTCGACTTCGGCGGTCATCACATCAGCTATGCGTCGAAGAAGTACGCCGACGGCGACACCACGTTGCGCACCACGTTCTGTCGTGGCGATGCCGAGGGGCTGCCCTTTCACGATCAGTCGTTCGATGTCGTCGTGATGAGCGAGGTCATCGAACATCTCCTGCGACCCGAGAAGGCCGTGTGGGAAATCTCGAGGATCCTTCGGCCGGGCGGCGTCTGGATCATGACCACGAACAACGCGTCAGAGGTGCCTCTCCGGTCGCCCCTCACCCACCTGTTCGCCTGGATCGAGAAGGCGCTGGGCGTGCACCACCGCGGCGTGATCTCGCTGCGTCCGTGGATCTGGCCATGGCCGGTGGACCGCGCACTGCTGCCCGAGGATGCCCCGGACGTCTACCTCCCACACACGCACCACATCTTCGCCGAGAGTCGACAGCTCTTCGCCAGCGCCGGACTCGACACGTTCCACTTCTCGTCGTTCGAGTTTCCCCCAGCGCAGGCGAAGATCTCGCAGCGCCTCGACACGCTGGGCGATCGCGGCAAGGCGATCGTCGACGCGATCGAGGCCGTCTGCCAGCGCGTACCGCTCGTCAATCGACTCGGCGCGCACATGCTGGTCTACGCGCGCAAGACACACGATCCCGTGTCACCAAACCCCCCCGCAGGCCTTTGGTCGGGCCCGTTCTCCGAATGACCGGCTGACGTGCGCACGCGGGGAGGCGCAACCGTGCTCCACTCGATGCAACGGTGGCTGCCACTAAGCGAGCAGTTCGTCCACGCGCTGGTGAGTGGCACCGCCCACCCGGGGGTGGTGGTGTCGCGGTTCCCGCTCGAGCACACGGACGCGTTCCCCTTCGCACCAGTTCACAGCCTCGATCGCCTGGTTCGACGCGCTCGGTTGCAGCGACCTGGGGCTGAGCGCCAGCTGGTGACCGCAGGCCTCCTCGCCCTGGCGGCCCGTCATCGGGTCGGTCTCGTGCACCATCATCACGGCTATCGCATGCGGGATCCCGAGGGGCTGGTTCTTCGTCGTCATCTGCCCTTCGTCGTGTCGTTCCACGGCGAGGACGTCACCACCTACCTGCCGGCCAACGCCGCGTACTACGCCGGCGTCTACGAGCGGATCAGCGCTGTCATCGTCCCCTCGCAGTTCCTCGTCGGGCCGACGATCGCACTAGGGGTCGACGCCGATCGGGTGCACGTCATCCCCGCAGGAGTCGACACGTCGTTCTTCGCCCCGACGCCCCTCACCGACGTCGATCCGCCCGAGGTCGTCTTCGTGGGGCGCTTCGTCGAGAAGAAGGGCCTCGACGTGCTCTTGACGGCGTGGCCCCGCGTGCGGAAGCGCGTCCCCGAGGCTGTCCTCCGGCTGGTCGGCTTCGGACCGCTCGAGGATCTCGTGCGAGGGGGCGGGTCCGGGGTGGTGGTCGAACCGGCCCGGTCCGAGCGCCGCGCCGAACAGGTGCGGGACGCCATCCGGCGAGCGCGGGTGGTGGTGACCCCGAGCCGCACGGCTGGGGACGGCGACGCGGAGACGCTCCTGCTCGTCAACCTTGAAGCCCAAGCCAGCGGCCGCCCCCTCGTCACAACGCGCCATGGGGGGATCCCTGAGTTCGTCTCGGAGGGCGAGACCGCGATCTTGGTCGACGAGAACGACGCTGCCGGGTTGGCGGACGCGATCATCGCCGTCCTCGTAGATCATTCACTCGCCACATCGATGGCGGCGGCGGGACCGACCTGGGCCGCGCACTTCGACGTCAAGACATGCCATGCCCGGGTGGACGCCCTCTACGACCGGCTGCTTGCATGACCGCCATGCAGGGGCAGCGGGAGGGGCCGGAGCAGGGTCCTGATCACCAATCGGGGGCGGGGCAACCCTCGACGGCCCGCGTGCTCGCCGGGACGGCCTTCAGCCGGGCTGTCGGCTCGTGGTGGCCCCTCCTGCGCCTCGTGCATCGGCTCAGATGGGCCAGGTTGCGCTTTTTCACAGGCTGGCGGGCCCGAGCCGTGGGATCCCGAATCGACATCAAGATTGCGCCGGGCGCGACGATCGGGCGCCACGTGCGGCTTGACGCGCTTCCCGGAACCCGGAGTCGGCTGATCATCGGCCCGAACGCTCGCCTCGGTGACGACCTCTACATCCAGTTCGACGGTGGAGTATGCGACGTTGGGCCCGAGGTCGACCTCCGTACTGGCGTGCGCATCACCTGCGGTGGCCACCTCACGGTCAAGGCTGGCGTCATGATCAGTCACGGCGCCATGGTCCACTGCGCGGAGCGCGTCGAGCTTGACCGGGATGCCGTCGTCAGCGAGTACTCGACGATCACAGACTCGGTGCACCTCCGCACGCCTCTCCACATCCCCTTGTTCCACCACGTCGACACGAGCCCCGTGCGCGTGGGTGCCAACGTCTGGCTGGGCGCCCATGCCGTGATCACTCCAGGAGTCGAGGTGGGAGACGGTGCCTTCGTCGGGGCCAACGCCGTCGTCACGCGAGATGTGCCAGCCCTGTGGTTGGCCGCAGGGGTTCCCGCCCGCCTCGTCCGCGAGCTGACGATCGTGGACCCCGAGCCGTGAGGGCGGCCAGCACCGGGGTCGAGGTGACCGTTGTGATCCCCGTCAAGGACGGGTCCGCGGGCCTGCGCTCCACGCTCGACGCACTGGCGGCGCAGCGCGGGGCGCCGCCCTTCGAGGTCATCGTCGTGGACAACGGTTCGAGCGACTCGAGCGCGGCCACGGCCGAGGCTCATCCAATCGTGGCCCAGGTTCTGCTGGAACATCGGCGCGGCCCTTACGCCGCCAGGAACACAGGCATCGCTGCGGCGCGCAGCCGAACGATCGCGCTGACTGACGCCGACTGCCTGCCGTGGCCAACGTGGCTCGCTTCCGGCGTGGCCGCGATCGATCGCGGTGCTGACCTGGTCGGAGGTCACATCCGTCAGCGCTCCACCAACGATCATCCCAGTCGCTGGGAGCGCTACGACCGGGCCATGTACCTGCGCCAGGCGCACTTCGTCGCCGTGGACCACTTCGCTGCGACAGCGAACCTGTTCGTCAAAGCGGATGTGATCGCCGCGATCGGTGCGTTCCGACCCGAGCTCGTCGCGAGCGGCGACGTCGAGTTCGGGCAACGAGCGGTGGCGCAGGGATACACCCTCGTGTACGACGCCGACGCGGGCGTCGACCACACGCCTCGGTCCACAATGGCTGACACTTGGAGGCTTCACCGCAAGCTGGGTTCGGGGTTCGCCGAGCTCGCCAAAGCAGGTCTTCGCGAAGCGATCTGGACCGATCCGTCGCTGCACATCTCACTACGAGACGCCGTCGATGTTGTGGCCGCAGACGGTCCGAGGGTGCGGTTCCGGCAGCTGTGGTACGTGCACGGCACCGTGATGGCAGCGCGTTGGACCGGCCGCCTGACGGGCCGAGGCTGAACGTGGCCGACGCTTGGGAAGGGCCGGTCGTCTCCGTCGTCGTCCCGACCTACGGGCGCCCCGATCGCCTGGCCAGCCTCATCACCGCGCTCGAGGCCCAGGACCTCGAAGCCCCCTTCGAGGTCATCGTGATCGACGATGGCTCACCCCCTGCGACGTGGGACGAGCTCCAACGACTGTCCGAGGCAACGACCCTCGGATCCCGGCTCATCTTGGAACGGCTGGCGGCCAACGCAGGGCCCGCCGTTGCCCGGAACGTCGGCTGGAAGCGGGCGCAGGCGCCACTGGTCGCGTTCACGGACGACGATTGCGCGCCGACCCGCGACTGGCTCCGGAACGTCGTGAGCGCACTTGCGGAGCACGATGTCGTCCAAGGCGCCACGGTCCCCGACCCCCGTGGGATGTGGGGCCCGTTCAGCCGCAGCATCGAGGAGACCCACGAGGGGTTCTACCCGACCTGCAACGTCGGGTATCGCCGATCCCTCCTCGAGCGCCTCGACGGGTTTGATCTCGCGTATCGCAACGCGGTCGACGACACCGATCTCGCCATGCGGGCGAGGAAGCTCGGTGCCCGCACGACGTTCGCGGCGGACGCCGTCGTGCACCACGCGGTCCATCGCTCCGACTACCTCGCCTTCCTCCGGGAGAAGCCACGCTGGGAGACAGTGCCCCTGATCTGCCACCGGCATCCGGAGATGCGGGCGTCGATGCACAGCCGATTCGTGTGGAGGAGCTCTCACCCGCCGGCGATCGCGGCCGCCGCTGGGCTCCTGGCCATAGCCGGCAGCGCTGCACTCGGCGCTGCCAACGGTGGCGATCAGGTCGTGCGGTCGACGATTGCCATCGCCGGCGGTTCCCTCCTCGTCCCGTACATCCGCTTTCGGACCAGATCGGTGCCCCTCCCGGGGACCGGGCGCCGGCAGCGGTGGTTGCTGCTCCCGGCAGCCCTGGTGGCGGACCTGTTCGAGGTGGCGATCATGGTGAAGGGCTCCTTGCGATACCGGACCCTCGTCCTGTGACCACTCGCGACCGGCACGGACGATGAGGATCCTGCTCGTCCATCCGTACTCCTGGCCAGAGGTCCGTCGAGGTGGCGAGCGCTACCTCGCGGATCTCGCGTGGTACCTCGGCCAGGCCGGCCATGCCGTCACCGTGGTGACGGGCACGGATGGCCCCGGGACCACCGATCACGACGCCGGGGTCGAGATCGTCAGGCTCCAGCGCCGGGTTCCTCGCCGTCTCGCCGCTCACGGCATGTCGAGCGACGAGACCTTCGGGGCGACGGTGTACCCCTACCTGTTGCGTCATCGCTCCGACGTGGCGTTCGCGTTGACACCCACTGGCGCCCTCGCCGCACGCGCCGCCGGTCATCGAACCGTCTACTCGATCCTCGGCCATCCGACGCCCGACCAGCTGAACGACCGGCCCTGGCTTCGCCGCACGTTCAAGCTGGCAGTCCGCGCGGCACACACGACGGCAGCCCTAAGCGCGGCATCGGCACGAGGGGCACTGGAGACGTTCGGCCGAGCGCCCCTCGTCTTGTCCCCTGGAGTCCGTCTCGCCGAGTTCCCCGTGCGCGAGACAACCGCGGAGCCGAGCGACCGGTGGCAGATCCTCTTTCCCGCACACGCCGAGGATCGCCGCAAGGGCCTTGATGTCTTGCTCAGGGCCTTCGGC
>JBKJIE010000099.1:0-18455 GCA_046598715.1 Acidimicrobiales bacterium
TCCGTGACCGTCATGCGGAACCTCCTTCGGGCGCGTTGCTCGACCAGGCGGGGAGCGGACGCTCCCGAAGGGGAAGACTCACAGTATAGCGAACACATGTTCGTGATGCAACAACCCTTGCGCGATCAGGTTTCCCGTGAGCGCCGCCACAAGGCCCCCTGCCGCGTCGGCGCACCGATCTCGCCCCGTCGTCGCCGCCCAGACCTGCCTGATGGAGGATTGCACAGGCGTTGAGCTGCACGCGCTGCGCCCCCGGTGGGCAGCGCCCGCAGCAGGCGATCGGTGGGCTGTCGTATCGTGCGACATGGCGGAGCGTTCCGATCCGAATCGTGTGATGTCGAACCCGTGGCTGGCTGGGCCAGCGCCGACTGGTCGTCTGGATCGAGAGGCTCTCGAAGAGCGGATTCTCAACCTCCTCTCGACGCAGAACATGTGCGTGCTCGCGACTTCTGGCGAAGACGGCCCCCTTGCCACACCCCTTCGGTACTCTCACCTCGGCTTCACGGTGGTCTTCACCGCTCAAGCTGATTCCCCCAAAATGCGGAACATCGGCCGTGATTCCCGAGTGTCCCTTGGAGTGTTCGCTCCGTTGGTGGGACAAGCGAGCAGCCGCGGGGCTCAACTGTTCGGCACGGCGGCGGTGTTGTCGTCGGGCGATCCCGACTTCGACCAGCTCATGGGCGTGTACCGCTGGCAGTCAGATGCGGTGGAACGCGGGAGGAGCCTCGACCACGCTCCCGCTGGCCCCTTGGTCGCCGTTGAGGCTGACCGAATCGTGTACACGGATCACTGGCTGCGCCGGACTGGCCATGCCCCTCGCCAGCTGTGGAGCCGCTAGCGAACCGCTGTGTTGACACTCCGCGAGGGCCCCCACTCAGGTGTGCGTACGAGCGGCTTCGCGGCCGGCCGTGGAAGCGACTGGCATGGGAAGTCGCCCCTACGTGTCCTCCGGGGAGCCGGGTGTGGGCCCGGTGGCCGCCGCTCGGCGTGGCCGACGATTGGTCGCGCCGACTCCCTCGTGGGCAGCGTCTGTGGCCATCGGCGAAGCGGGCTCGGAATGGAGGGTTGACTACTTCCCGTCGAAGAAGTCGTCGTGCGCCTGGATGTCCTCGGGCAGGTCCCACAAGTCGAGGACCTTGCCGTCGCGAAGGCGGAGGATGTGCACCTCGTCCACCGAGATCGACGCGCCGTCGGGACGGCTGGCCGTCTCATGGAGGACCACGGCGGCGTGGTCGTCGTCGGCGTAGATGCCCTTGATGTCGAGGGCCTGCGTGCCCTCGGTGAGCTCGAAGTTCTTGATCAGCGCCGCGGTGATGGCCTCGCGGCCCTTGTGGTGACCGCTGTTCGGGCCATCGCCACCGAAGTGGAACACGCAGTCGTCGGCCAGGTCGGCCAACGCTCCGTCGAGATCGCCCTTGGCGAACGAGTCGTAGGCGTTGCGGACAACGGCGACGTTGGGATGTTCGGCCATGCTCGGCCTCCTTATCCGGTCGACCCCATGCCGACCACGGGACGACGCTAGGCGTGGATGTCGTCCAGCGCTCGCCGCGAGTGCGCCGCGCTTCGACGGGGGCGTCACGCCATGGCCCTGAGTGCCCTTCTGGGATGCGGGAAGACCTGCCGCTCTGGCGCCCGGTGGCTTGCGATCTGTGGCGGTCTCAGCCGCTTCGCGTGCGCCCCGAGACCTACGATGCAGGTCCGTGACCCTGCGCTTCGTGGCCACTTCGTCCGACAGCAAGCCGGCCGCTGATCTCCTCGACACGTTGCACCTCGAGTACGACGAGCGTGCCGGACGCAAGCTGCGCGGGGGACCGTCGGCGGAGCCCGCTGACTTCGCGCCCCCAACTGGGACCTTCATCCTCGCCTACGAACACGAGCACGCAGTCGCCTGTGGCGGTCTGAAGACGATCGGTCCGGGCATCGCCGAGATCAAGCGCATGTACGTCGTGTCAGAGGAGCGTCGGCGTGGGATCGCGAGAGCGCTTCTTGGTGCTCTCGAGGACGCGGCACGGTCGATGGCCTTCGCCGTTGTGCGCCTCGACTGTGAGACGCACAACTGGCCCCTCTACCGGACGTCTGGCTACCGCCGGATCGACGACTACAACGGCAACCCGTTCGCCGAGCTCTGGGCCGAGAAGGTGCTCTAGGCTCCCGACGGCGCAACTCCCTACGATCGACGGATGAGCCTGGAGTGGGAGCAGACGACCGTCGACGCGCGGGACCCCAGTGGCCTCGGCGCTTGGTGGCGGGAGGCGCTGGACTGGGTGGTCGTCAATGACGACCCCGACGAGTTCGAGATCAGGCCTGCAGCTGATCGTCTGCCAGGGCTCCTCTTCGTGCTCGTCCCGGGGTCGAAGACGATGAAGAACCGGTTGCACGTCGACCTCCGGCCAGACGACAGAGACGTCGAGGTCGAACGACTGCTGGCACTGGGCGCCACGCGAGCGGACATCGGACAAGGCGAGCAGTCGTGGGTCGTACTCGCCGACCCTGAGGGCAACGAGTTCTGCGTGCTCGGGTCGCGCCCGGCCGACGCGGCAGCGTCGCCGGAGTGATCCGCTACACGTCCTCAGCCTGAGCGGGCGTCGTCAGCTCGGGAGAGGCGCGACCTCGCAGAGCTGTGCCCGAAGGGGGGAGCTGCCGCTGATCGGGTCGCTTGGCGTCTGGCTGAGGACCAGGTTGAGGTTGGCGCTGCCCGGACCGAACGGCGGGTAGCCGGGCAGGTCGAGCTCGTCGCATGCTTCGTACCAGCCGTGCTGTCCGACGACGACGTTCGGGTCCAGTGAGTCGTCGAGCTTGGCGCGAGCTCGAACGGTCCCCTTCGGCGTTCGGATCTCCACCCAGTCCCCGTCGGTGACGCCCAGCGCGGCGGCGGTGTCTGGGTGCAGCTCGACCTCGGGATCCGGGACGTGGCGGCGGAGGCTGGCGACCTGCCGATGCTGCGTCTCGCAGAACTGCAGCGCCTTCGCGCAGGTCAGCACGAGCGGGAACTCCTGCGCGAGGTCGGGGCGTGACCGGGGGCTCACCGCGGGCTCGACGAAGGTGGGGACCGGTGGCTGACCGATGTCGAGGAACCGTTCCACGTAGAGCTCGATCAGCCCGGTGGGCGTAGCGAACCCTTCCGAGACGCTCCCTTCGCCAGCTGCCGCGTACTTGCGATGGCGGGTCTCCAGCGGCAGACGGACTCCGGCGCGGTCCTCGCGCAGCTGCTGCAGCGTCACGCCACTCGGTTCGAGCTGGTGCTCCCACCCTGCGTCGACGTTCCCATCGAAGAAGTGCTCGCCGAGCCCGAGTCGAGCGGCCAGCTCGAAGATCACCTCGATGTCCGGGCGGGATTCGCCGACCGCCGGCACCAGCGGCGGGCGCAGCTGCACCAGTGACTGCGCTTCCTGCGAGATCTCGAACCCGACCATCAACCCCTCCGCCTCGAAGGGGCTGGTCACCGGCAGCACGATGTCGGCTTGTTCGGCCGTGGGGCTCGTGAAGAGGTCGAGGTGCACGTGGAAGTCAAGGGCCTGGAGCGCGTCTCGACCTCGGGCGCTGTCGCCCTGCGCCATCAGAAGGTTCGCCCCGAAGCTCACGAGCCCACGCGCCCGGTACGGACGGCCTTCGAGCGCCGCGGTGTAGAAGTCCTCGCCGGTGATGAACCCGAATCGGCCGATCCCCAGCGGCCGTTCGGCGAGGCCGATCGCCTTGGCCTGCTGCGCCGGGTGGAGCAGTGCCGGCACGGCCACCGGGTTCGTGGGCACGCTCGTGAACAGCACGTTGCCACCGGGAGCGTCGAGGCACCCGGTCAACGCATAGAGCACGTTGATCGCGCGGATGATCTGCGTCGTGCCACTGTGCTGTTCGAGCCCGCTCCAGGTGTAGAACGCCACCGGGCGGTTCTCCCAGAGGATCTGCGCCGTGCGCTCGATGTCGCCGGCAGGGACGCTGGTGATCTCCTCCGCCGCGGTCGGCGTCATCGCGCGGCACTTCTCGGCCACGAGGTCGAAGGCTGGGCGACAGCGCAGCGGGCCGTCGGCGGCCACCACCTCGACGTTCCCGATGAGGGCCAGCCGCTCGTGGTCCTCGACATCGGCGCCGCGAGCGGCCGGGTCGACCACGACCGGCTGCCCAGCGACCTCGTCCCAGACGACGTAGTGGGCCGGGTCGCCGTCGACGCGCAGGTCACTGGCCCGCAGCAGCCGACCCGTGTCATCTCGCACCAGGAGTGGCCCGTTCGTCCAGCGCCGCACGAACGGCTCGTCGAACCAGCCCCGCTCGATCATCACGCCCGTGATGGCCAGCGCCAGCGCGGCGTCGGTACCGGGGCGGACGCGCAGCCACGGGTCGGCCTTGTCGGCGAACCCAGCCCGGCGCGGATCGACGACCACCAGCTTCGCTCCCCGCCGCAGTGCCGCCCGCGTCGCCGTTGCGTGCGCGAGCCGCGACACCAGCGGGTTGTAGCCCCAGAACAGGATGCACTCGGCCCGTTCGAGGTCGGGCATGTACTTGCCGGGCACCGACGCGCCGTAGGTGTAGGTCGACGCCAGGTGGCGGCCCCAGCCACACAGCTCCATCGAATTCACGAAGTTCGGGCTGCCGAACGCCTGCTGCAGCCGCTGGATCCAGTCGACGCAGTCGACGATCGCCGACGTCGACGGGGACACAGAGCTGAACACCACCGATTCCGGCCCGTGCTCGCGGGCCAACGTGCGCAACCGATCGGCGATCGTGTCGAGGGCCTCGTCCCAGCTGATGCGCTGCCAGCCGGGGTCGGCGGCGCCTTTCGGGTTGGTGCGCTTCACCGGGAACTGCAGTCGGTCGGGGTGCGCCGTGATCGCCGGCGCCGCCTTGCCCTTGACGCACAGCGCATGCCCCGTGGGGTGCGACGGATCGCGGTTGAGCACGAAGGTCCCGTCGGTCACCGTCGCCAGCGCGCCGCAGCGCGACACGCACAACGGGCAGTACGTCGGCACCTCGGTCGCAGTCGATGCCTCGGCCATGGTCCCCCCTGCGCTTGCCCCACGAGATGCACACGTGGCGCCAGCTCCCCGAAGTGCATCGCCATCGTAGGCCCACCGAGTCGCGCGCCCCGGAACCAACGACCGGCGACGCACTCCGTCGTTCTCGGGCGGAAAACCCGGCCAGGAGACGGGAAAGGCGCCCGAGAACGGCCGCTCGCCAGCCCGCGGCCCCGCTAATCGTCGACGTGGACAGGTCGGATCATGCACACGCGGGTTGTTGGGTCGAGGCCGTGGGCAGCCTCGGTGTCCCGCAGCGCGCGCAGCTCGGGACCCAGATCGGGCTCGGTGAGGACTCGAAAGCCCAGGTGCTCGTAGAGGGGCGCGTTCCACGGGACGTCACGGAACGTGGTGAGGGTGAGCGCGGAAGCACCGCGCCGCCGGGCCCACGTCGCTACGTGATCGAGCAACGCCTGTCCGATGCCGATGCCGGTGCCTTGCGCCGCAGGGGCGACGCTGAGCTGCTCGATGTGGGCGTTGCCGTCGATGACGTCGACGAGGACATAGCCCACGGGTGTGCCAGCGTCGTCGACCGCGACCCAGGAGCGGCCGTCGACCGCGTAGTTGGCGAGCTCATCGACGGAACCCGGGCCGTCGTCTGCGATCTCGGGCATCCCCACCTCGCGGAAGCGCGCGCCAGCCAACCGTTCGATCTCGAGCAGCGCCTCGCCGTCGGCCCGGCGGGCGGGGCGGATCCCCAGGTCGTGACCCACGAGTCGGGAACCTATCGTGGGGTGATGGCAGACCCCGGTGACGGCGACAAGCTCCCGATCAAGATGCTCAACGACCGCATCCTCGTCCGCCTCACGGCCGAGGGTGAGCGCCAGAGCTCTGGCGGCATCCTCATCCCCGCCACAGCCGAGCTGAAGAAGCGCCTGATCTGGGCCGAGGTGTACGCCGCCGGCCCCAACGTCCGCACCATGGAGGTTGGCGACCAGGTGCTGTTCAGCCCCGAGGACCGCTACGAGGTCGAGGTCCGCGGCGACGACTACATCATCTTGCGCGAGCGTGACATCCACGCCGTCGCGGCCAAGCGCCTCGAGGAATCCAGCACCGGGTTGTACCTCTGACCACTGCTTCTGTGTGCACGGAGCCACGCATGCCGTGGGTGGGGGCACACAGAAGGAGTTTCGGGCGGCTCACAGTGCGCCCGTACGATGGCCCGATGCCTGTAGCGACCCCGATCGATGCCACCGACGAGCAGCTGGCGCTCGTCAAGTACGACGCCGCCGGCCTGGTGCCCGCGATCGTGCAGGAGGAGGGCACCGGCGACATCCTGATGATGGCGTGGATGAACCCCGAGACCCTGCGCATGAGCCTCCACGAGGGGCGCACGGTGTTCTGGTCGCGCAGCCGCCAGGAGGTGTGGCGCAAGGGCGACACGTCTGGTGATCGACAGTTCGTGCGCCAGGCGTTCTACGACTGCGACGGCGACACGCTGCTCTTCGTGGTGGAGCAGGAGGGCAAGGGCGCATGCCACACCGGTGAGCGCTCGTGCTTCTACCGGGCCTTCGGGTGACCCCAGCGTGACCCTGCGCCCCACGCGGGAGGAGTTCCGGGAGCTGGCGCGCCGCCACACGGTGATCCCGGTGTGGCGCGAGCTGCTCGCCGACCTCACCACGCCGGTGGCCGCCTTCGCCCGTCTGGTGGGTGACGAGCCGGGCTTCCTGCTCGAGTCGGTGGAGCATGGCGAGCGCTGGAGCCGCTGGTCGTTCATCGGACGCAACCCGCTGGCCACGCTCACTGCCCGCGGGCTGTCGGTGGAGGTCACGGGGTCGCTCCCGGATGGTGTCCCGCTCGACCGCGGGATCCTTGCCGCCATCGAGGCCATCCTCGACGCCTGGCGGGCACCCACGCTGGCCGACCTCCCGCCGCTGCACGGCGGGATCATGGGCTACCTCGGCTACGACGTGGTCCGCGAGGTGGAGCACCTCCCCGACGTGCCCACCGACGACCTCGGCCACCCCGACGCCATGGTCTCGGTCATCGGGCAGCTGGCGGCCTACGACCACTGGCGCCAACGGGTGAGCCTCATCGAGAACGTGCTCGTCGAGCCGGGCCTCTCAGACGCAGAGCTCGACGCTCGCTACGACGACGCGCTGGCCCGCCTCGATCAGCTCGCCCTCGACGGCGCTCGGCCGATCGACGAGCCGCTCGTGGAGCCTCCCGATGCTGACGATCCGCTCCCCGAGGTGCGCTCCACCTTCGGCAGCGACGACTTCTGCCGGGCGGTCGACGTGGCCAAGGAGCACATCCTGGCTGGTGACATCTTCGAGATCATCGTGGCCCAGCGCTTCGACCTCGATCTCGACGCCCATCCGTTCGACGTGTACCGGGTGCTGCGGCAGGTGAACCCGAGTCCGTACATGTACTTCGTGCGGCAGCCCGGGGTGACCCTCGTCGGCAGCTCGCCCGAACCGCTGGTGAAGCTCCTCGACGGCACGGTGATCTCCCGTCCGATCGCCGGCACTCGGCGACGCGGTCGCACCGACGAAGAGGACCGACGCATGGCGGCGGAGCTCATCGAGCACCCGAAGGAGATCGCCGAGCACATCATGCTGGTCGACCTCGCCCGCAACGACGTGGGCCGTGTCGTGGAGTTCGGCAGCGTGCATGTCGACGAGATGATGACGCTCGAGCGCTACAGCCACGTGATGCACATGACCTCGCAGGTGTCGGGGCGCCTCCGGCCCGACAAGAGCGCCATCGACGTGCTGCGGGCCACCCTGCCCGCGGGCACGGTCTCCGGAGCCCCCAAGGTGCGAGCCATGGAGATTATCGACGCCCTCGAGCCCACCAAGCGCGGTCCCTACGCGGGTGTGGTCGGGTACCTCGACTTCTCCGGCAACATCGACACGGCCATCGCCATCCGCACCCTGGTGGTGGGCGACGACGGGCGGGCATCGGTGCAAGCCGGCGCCGGCATCGTTGCCGACAGCGTTCCCGAGCAGGAGGACCTCGAGTGCCACAACAAGGCCCGGGCCCTGCTGGCGGCCATCCCCGCGGCGCGTCGGATGACGGCTCGACGTCGGGCCCACGCTGCTGGGAGCGGCACCTCCCCCCAGTAGCGTCGAGGGCATGGCCGATCTGCCCGATCTGCGCACCACGCTCGGTGCCGCCCCGATCCAGCGCGATGTCGTGCGCGTGCACGGCCCCGACGCGGTCACGTTCCTCCAGGGCCAGCTCAGCCAGGACGTTGCCGCGCTGGCCGAGGGCGAGTCGGCCCCGTCGCTGCTGCTGCAACCCACCGGCAAGGTCGACGCCTGGCTCCGCGTGACACGCCTCGGTGCCGACGACCTGCTCCTCGATGTGCAGGCGGGCTTCGGCGGCGCAGTGCACGCACGGCTTCGGCGCTTCAAGCTGCGCACCAAGGCCGAGCTCGAGCCCGGGGCATGGTCGGGTCTGGCCCTGCGGGGCCCGGGCGCCGAGGACGTCGAGGTGCCCGCCGGCGCGCTCGGCCTGACGGCCCGCTGGCCCGGCGTCGAGGGGGTCGACCTCCTGTCCGCAGGTGAGCTGGCCCTCGCCGGTGTGCCGCTGGTCGATGGCGCCGCCCTCGAGCTGCTGCGCATCGAGTGCGGCGTGCCAGCCATGGGCGCCGAGCTCACCGAGGCCACGATCCCCGCCGAGGCGGGGGCCTGGCTGATCGCCGCGTCGGTCAGCTTCACGAAGGGCTGCTACACGGGTCAGGAGCTCGTGGCTCGCATCGACAGCCGCGGTGGCAATGTCCCGCACCCCGTGCGCGGCCTGTTGGTCGTCGACGCCGTCGCCCCGGTGGGCGCGGAGGTGCGCGTGGACGGCCGGCCAGTCGGCACGGTGACGTCCTCGGCCAGCTCGCCCCGCCTGGGCGGGATCGCGCTGGGGATCGTCGGCCGGTCGACAGAGATCGGACAGTCGGTCGAGCTCTGCTGGGACGGCGGGCACGCCGTCGCCACCGTCACCGAGCTGCCCCTGCGGTGAGGCGCTCGACGCTCGTACTCTGCGCCGCCGCGCTCACCATGGCGGCGGCCTGCTCGAGCGACCACAACGCGGCGCCCGGGCCCCGGCCAGGCCCCACGGCGACCACCGTTGTCGTCGATCGCAGCGGCATCGCACTGGCGGCGGTGCCGGGCCAGACCACCTCCACCATCGTCGAGCACGGCACGGCGTCGCTCACCGGCACGGTGCAGGGGCCCGATGGGCTAGTGGTGGGCGCGACGGTTCGCATCGAGCGGCTCGTCGCGGGTCGGGAGGTCCGCACCGACGTCCTCACGGGGGCCGATGGGCACTTCCTGCTCGGTGGTGTGCCCGGCGGCCGCTACCGAGTGCGCGCCTTCCTCGCTCCCTCGATGGCCCAGGTCACACCAGAGGTCCGCTTCCTTCCCGACGGCAAGGAGCACACCTTCGACCTTGTCATGGAGCAGCAATCCGGGCTCGTGGTGCGCTCCGATGTCGCGCCGAGGCCCCCGCTGCTCGATCACGCCGTCAACCTCGTAGCCACGGTCACCAACCGAACCGTGGGTGCCGATGGGGTCGTGCGGTCGACGCCCGTGGTCGGTGTCACCGTCGAGCTGGTGGGTGTCGGTCGGTGGGTGCTGCGTGACGACGCAGGCTCGTCGCCGAACGGTCCCTCCAGCACCTCGAGCTCCACCACCTCGGTCACCGTCGGCCAGTCCTCCACCACGTCGACCACCGCCCGGGGTCGCAGCGTCAGTCCGTCAGCCCGCACGGATGCCTCGGGGCGGGTCCGCTACGAGCTCCGGTGCGACGCCGCCGGCGCGCCGGGCCTGGCGCTTCGGGTCCCGGTGACGGTCACGTCGCCGCCGGACGCGTCGGGCGCTCCCGGCACGCAGCAGGTCACGACCGAGACCGTCGACCTTGACCTGCCCGCGTGCATCAACCCGGCCACGACCACCACGTCGGCGCCGAGCTCGACGTCCACCACCGCGCCCGCCTCGTCGACGACCAGCCGCCCCTAGCGGCCTTGGGTGTCGGAGACGGCGTCCGGGGCTCGCCTCTAGGCTTGGGCCGTGAGCCACTACGACGTGCTGGGCGTCGCCCCGGCCGCAGATGACGCGACGCTCCGACGCGCCTACGTGGCCCTTGCCCGTCGCCATCACCCAGACCTCGCCGGCGGCGATCCGGCCCGCATGCGCGCCGTCAACGAGGCGTGGGCCACGCTCGGCGATCCCGATCGTCGAGCGCGCTACGACCAGTCGCTCACGATGGTGCACCAGCCCAGCGCCCCGGCCCCGCCTCCCGATCCGATCCACGCCGAGGACGACCTCGTCGACCTCTACGACGCGCGACCCGTTCGAGTCACCGTGCGGTTGCCCCGGTGGCTCGGGCTGGTGCCCGTGGCGCTGTTCGCCGGGGCGGTCGGCACCTTCGTCGGTGCGCTGCTGTTCGTCTCCGAGGTGCTGCTGAGCCTGGCGGCAGTCGAGCTCGTCCTGTCGTGCCTCTTCTTCCTGGCGTCTCCGTTCATCGCGCTGTTCGCCGCTCGAACGGGTGCCGGGGGCGATCGCTCGCAGCAGTAGGGTCGCCGCCCGTGGCGACCTACCTGGACCGCATCCTCGAGGCGCACCGGGCGGTGGCCGCCGCCGACATCCGCCCTCTGGCCCGCTTGGTCGAGGCGGCCACCGCGGCGCCGCCGGTCCGGGGGTTCGCGGCCGCATTGCGGGCGGGTGCCGCCGAAGGCTTGGCCGTCATCGCGGAGGTGAAGCGTCGATCACCCTCCAAGGGAGACCTGGCGGTCGACCTCGATCCTGCGGTCGTTGCGGCGGCGTACGCGCGCGGCGGAGCCTCCTGTCTGTCTGTGCTCACCGACGAGCACTTCTTCGGTGGCTCGGCCGACGATCTGCGCGCCGCGAGAGCGGCGGTGGCCATCCCCGTGCTCCGGAAGGACTTCACGGTGAGCGCCCACGACGTGTGCGATGCGCGGCTGATGGGCGCCGACGCCGTGCTCCTCGTCGTGGCCGCCCTGAGCGACGGCGAGCTCGCCGATCTGCATGCCCTCGCCCTGGAGGTGGGCCTTGACGTGCTCGTCGAGGTGCACGACGAGGGGGAGCTCGAGCGGGCACTGGCCGTCGGTTCGGCGATGATCGGCGTGAACCAGCGCGACCTCGTCACCTTCGAGGTGGACACCGCTCGCGCGGTCCGGGTGGCCGCATCGATGCCCACGGGGATCCTCCGGGTGGCGGAGTCGGGCATCCGCGGCCCCGAGGACGCGGCGGCGCTCGTAGCGGCGGGGTTCGACGCGGTGCTGGTCGGTGAGTCCGTCGTCACATCAGGCGACCCGGCCGGTTCGGTCGCGGCGTTGCGTGCGGCGCGGTCAGTAGGTTGACGTCGTGTTCGTGAAGATCTGCGGGGTCACCACAGAGGAAGATGCACTGCTGGCGGTGGCCATGGGTGCCGACGCGGTCGGGTTCAACTTCGTTCCGTCGTCGCCGCGGTTCCTGGCGGTCGGACGCGCCGCGGACATCGCGAAGCGACTTCCGCCCGAGATCCTCACTGTCGGCATCTTCCGCGACGATGCTCCGGCGCGTGTGGTCGACCTCACCCACCAGGCGGGCCTGCGTGCCGCGCAGCTCTCCGGCCACGAGAACGCGGCCGACACGCGCTGGGTGCGCGAGCGCGTTCCGATCGTGATCAAGGGGTTCCCCGGTGGCGACCCTGAGCTGGCCAAGGCCCCCACCTACGGCGCCGACATCGTGCTGCTCGACTCGGCCAGCCCTGGCTCGGGGCGCGTCTTCGACTGGTCGCTCGCCGAAGGGGTCCCCTCCGGGTTGCGCGTGCTGCTGGCCGGAGGGCTCACCCCCGACAACGTGGCAGAGGCCATCGAGCGCGTCCACCCCTGGGGCGTCGACGTGGCATCGGGGGTCGAGTCGGCGCCGGGCGTGAAGGATCCCACGCTGGTTCGTCGCTTCATCAGCGCGGCCAAGGCCGCCGAGCCGGCCGACTACCACAGCAGCGAGGGCGACAAGCCGTTCGACTGGATGCTCGAGGAGTAGTGAACCGACTGGCGCCTGCTCCCCGTTCGCGCAGAGGCTCTGCGCCATGAGCCCTGTGCCCGTGATGGGTGATCCCGGTCCCACTGGTCGGTTCGGCGACTTCGGTGGTCGGTACATCCCCGAGACGCTCGTGATGGCCTGCGCCGAGCTCGACATCGCGTTTCGGGAGGCCTGGGCCGACGACGACTTCCGTGCCGAGCTCCACCGCCTGCTCCGAGACTATGCCGGGCGGCCGTCCTTGCTCTACGAGGCGCGCCGGCTTTCCGAGGAGCTCGGCTGCACGCTCCTGCTCAAGCGCGAGGACCTCAACCACACCGGCTCGCACAAGATCAACAACGTCCTCGGCCAGGCCCTCCTGGCCCAGCGCATGGGGAAGCACCGCGTCATCGCGGAGACCGGCGCCGGGCAGCACGGTGTCGCGAGCGCCACGGCGGCGGCGCTGCTCGGGCTCGAGTGCGTCGTGTACATGGGTGAGGTCGACATGGAGCGGCAGGCCCTCAACGTCTTCCGCATGCGCCTGCTCGGGGCCGAGGTGCGGCCTGCCTCATCCGGCAGCCGCACCCTGAAGGACGCCATCAACGAGGCCATGCGCGACTGGGTCGCCAGCGTGGAGACGAGCCACTACCTGCTCGGTTCGGTGATGGGACCGCACCCCTACCCGTGGATGGTGCGCGAATTTCATCGGGTGATCGGCGACGAGGCCCGCGAGCAGTGTCGCGCACTGCTCCGGCGCGACCCCGACGTCGTCACGGCGTGCGTGGGTGGCGGCTCCAACGCCATCGGGCTGTTCTCTGGCTTCGCCGATCTGCCTGCGGTCGACCTCGTGGGCGTGGAGCCCGCCGGCGGCGCCGCGGTGGGCCGCGGCGTGCCTGGCATCGTGCACGGCTCCAAGTCGTACCTGCTCCAAGACGAGCACGGGCAGGTGATGGAGGCCGAGTCGATCTCTGCCGGGCTCGACTACCCCGGCATCGGTCCTGAGCACGCGCACCTCGCGGCCACCGGACGAGCGCGCTACGAGAAGGTCACCGACGCCGAGGTGCTCGACGCGTTCGGCGTGCTCGCCCGCACCGAGGGCATCATCGGTGCGCTCGAGTCGGCCCACGCGCTGGCCTGGGTGCTCCGGGCCAAGGACGAGCTGGTCGGCAAGACCGTGATCCTGAACCTCTCCGGCCGTGGCGACAAGGACGTCGCCCAGGTGGCCGAGATCCTCGAGCGCCAGGGTGGCTGAGCCTCTCGCACTGGAGGCCCACCTCCGTCGGCGCCGCGACGACGGCCACAAGCTGCTCGTCCCCTACGTCACCGGCGGCCTCGGCGACGACTGGCTCGAGATCGTGCGCGCCTACGCCGATGCGGGCGCCGACGCCGTCGAGGTGGGCATCCCCTTCTCTGACCCCGTCATGGATGGTCCCACCATCCAAGCCGCGTCGGAGGACGCACTGGCCCGAGGCACCACCCTCGACCAGATCCTCGACCAGCTCCGTTCGGTCGACGCCGGCGTGCCGATCGTGGCGATGACCTACGTGAACCTGGTGTTCCACAAGGGCTACCAGCGGTTCGCCGCCGAGGCCGTAGCCGCGGGGGTGACCGGGGTCATCCTGCCCGATCTCCCACTGGAGGAGATGGGGGAGTGGGAGCCCTCGGCCCTCGAGGCGGAGATGGAGACGGTGCTGCTCGCGTCGCCGCTGACGCCGGATGCTCGGCTCATCACGTTGTGCGAGCGATCCAAGGGGTTCATCTACGGCGTCAACCTGCTCGGGGTCACGGGGGAGCGGGCCGCCGTGTCCGACTCGTCGACGATGCTCGCCAAGCGGTTGAAGGCGGTCACCGACCTGCCGGTCATCATGGGCTTCGGCATCTCCACCCCCGACCAGGCCCGCACGGCGGCCGAGCACTCCGACGGGGTGATCGTCGCCTCCGCGCTCATGCGGATGCGGCTCGACGGCGCCACCCCCGAGCAGCTCGGCAGCTACGTCGCCGACCTCCGCAGCGGCCTCGACCGCGGTTGATCACACCAGATCTGTGGCTCCACAGATCCCGTCAGAGGTGCGCGCGGAAGAAGGCGATGGTGCGATCCCAGGCCAGTGCGGCGGCCGTCTCGTCGTACTCTGGGCGATCGGCCTCGAAGAACCAGTGGCGGGTGCCTGGGTAGCGGTGGAAGGTGACGTCGAGCTCGTCGAGCCGCAGCTCGGCCTCGAGGAGGGCCACGCCGTCGTCGTCGACGTAGGGATCGGCCTCGGCGAAGTGCCCGAGGTAGGCCGACCGGGCCTGCTGGAAGTCGATGTCTTGCGCCCCGTAGAACACGGTGGTGGCGGCCACGGCCTCGGGCACTCGGGCCGAGAGCCAGAGCGCCATCGATGCGCCCATGGAGAAGCCGACGACCCCGATCGGAGTGTCGGGGGTGACGGGCATCTCCCGCAGCGTCCAGAGGCTGGATCGGGTGAGGTGGGCCAGCGAGTCGGCGTCGGCCTCGGACAGCTGTCGCTCTGCGTGTTCGACTGTTGAGGCCACCTGGCCGCCAAGCAGGTCGGGTGCCAGCGCCACGAACCCCGCCTCGGCCAAGCGATCGCAGAGGTCCTTGAAGAACTCGTTGAGACCCCACCAGGCGTGCAGCACGAGGATGCCGGGCCCGGTGCCGCTCTCCGGGATGGCCAGGTAGCCGGTGCCGGCGCGGTTGCGATCCATCGAGGGCACGGTAGCGACCGGCCGGTAGGTTGACGACGATGACCGAGCAGGTGAAGTCCGACGATTGCGATCTCTGCGAAGCGGCCAAGATCACGCACTGGTTCCACGAGGACGACGTGTGCTGGATCGCCGAGTGCGAGATCTGCGACACGCCGATGGTCGTGTGGCGCTGGCACGGCACCGAGCCGGGATCTGAAGCCATGGCCCACATGCACGAGCAGCTGGCCAGGATCGCCGCCGACGTGTTCGACGGGCACTACGTCGACGACAACATGCGAAACATCCCCGACCACTACCACGCCCACGCTCGACCGCAGGGCGGCTTCTTCGGGCACGGGCACCGCAAAGACCGCTGATGAGCGAGCAGGGGAGCGTGTTCGAGGCCGTGGGCGGGGCCGCCTTCTTCGTGAGCCTCGTGGAGCGCTTCTACGCGGGGGTGGCCACCGATCCGCTCCTGCGGCCCCTCTATCCCGACGACCTCACCGAGTCGATCGAGCACATGGCGCTGTTCCTCCAGCAGTACTGGGGCGGGCCGGGTACCTACAGCGAGCAGCGTGGGCACCCGCGCCTACGCCAGCGTCACATGCCGTTCGTGATCAGCGAAGCTGAGCGCGACGCCTGGTTCGGTCACATGGCCGCCGCCCTCGATCACGTCGTCGCCGATCGGGGCACCGCGCCGGAGCTGGAGGCCCAGATGCTCGACTACTTCGCGCAGACCGCGGACTTCCTCGTCAACACCCGCTGACGCCCGGGGCGCCCGGTGCCAAGGACGGGTTCTGTGTGCACGCAGCCACGCATGGCGTGGCTGCGTGCACACAGATGGGTGGCGGATGGGGTGGGGTCAGTCAGCCAGCGGTGGATGCAAGCGCGAGGTGGTCGACCGAGGTCGCGGCGGCTCGGGCGGCGCGCACCGTGACGACCGAGGTGATCGAGCCCAGCGCGATCCCGACCGCGGCGGCCACTCCGGTCGGCGCGCCCAGCAGCTTGAGCGCGGAGGCGACGAGCACGGCCACCAGCACCGGGCGAATGGCGTGGTCGGGTGCCCGCGACGAGAGCCGAGCGCCCGCGTAGACGCCGGGCACGCACCCCACCAGCAGCGACGCCGTGAGTCCCAGCTGGAAGTCGCCGAAGAGGAGGTGACCGAGGGCGGCCGACGCGACGAGCGGCACCGCCTGCACGAGATCGGTGCCCACCAGCGATGAGGTCTGCAACCGGGGGTACAGGGCGAGCAGCAGCACGATCATCAGCGAGCCTGAGCCCACCGACGTGAGGCCGACGATGAGCCCGCCGGCCACCCCGACCGCGATGGTGGGAAGCACCCGCACCGAGATCTCCTCGGGGCCGACGCTGGCCGTGTGGCGACGGGCCTGGAGGAGGAGCTTGGCCGTCATGGCGGTTGCCGCCACCAGCAAGGCGCCGCCCAGCATGATCTTCAGCTTGTGATCGAGGTCGGTGCCGCTGCCAAGCGTCTTGAGCAGGAGGACCCCGGCGAACGCGCTGGGGATCGACCCGAGCATGAGCCAACCGACGATGCCCCGGTGGACCGTGCCGCGGCGGAGGTGGACGCTGCCGCCGATGGGCTTCATCACGACCGACGCGACGATGTCGCTCGACACGGCGGCCAGCGGGTTCACGTGGAAGAGGAGCACCAGCATCGGGGTCATCAAGGCCCCGCCACCCATGCCCGTGAGGCCGACGGTGAAGCCGACCAGGAGGCCGCCCAGCGCGATGAGGGGGTCGAAGTGCATCGCTTCACCATAATTCCGATCGAATAGGTCGGCAAATGCGGGAAGGGACCACCGGGCGGCGGCGCTACGGTCAGCGCATGGCGCTCTCTCCTGGTGACAAGGCCCCCGCGATCAAGCTCTCCGACCAGTCGGGGAACATCGTCAAGCTGTCCGACTTCAAGGGTCGCAAGGTGCTGGCGTTCTTCTATCCAAAGGCCGACACGCCCGGCTGCACCACTCAGGCCTGCGGCATGCGCGACATCCTCGGTGACATCGGCGAGACCGCCGTGCTCGGGATCAGTCCCGACAAGCCGGCCAAGCAGGCCAAGTTCGACGAGAAGTACGGGCTGGGATTCCCGCTGCTCGCCGACGAGGACCACGCCGTCGCCGAGGCGTATGGGGCGTGGGGTGAGAAGTCGATGTACGGCAAGAAGTACCAGGGCATCATCCGCTCGGCCTTCCTGATCGACGAGGAGGGCAAGATCGAGCAGGCATGGCCAAAGGTGAGCCCCAAGGACACGCCGGCCAACCTCCTGAAGTCGCTGGCCACCTGAGCGGGCCGTGATCGACCTGCCCGCACCCGCCGACGTCATTCCCCACCGGCCCCCGTTCCTCTTCGTCGACGAGCTCATCACCGTCGAGCCAGGCCAGCTGGCCGTCGGTCGCTGGCACCTCACCGGCGAGGAGGCCTTCTTCGCCGGCCACTTCCCGGGTCGTCCCACGCTGCCCGGCGTGCTGATGGTGGAGGCGCTGGCGCAAGTCGGCGCCATCGCCGTGCTCCTCGAGCCGCGCTACACGGGCAAGCTGCCGCTGTTCGGCGGCATCGACGGGGTGCGGTTCCGCCGCCAGGTGGAGCCGGGGGAGACCCTCGACCTTCGAGTGGAGATGGGTCGGTTGTCGGCGCGGGCCGGCAAGGGCCACGGCGTCGCATCGGTGGGCGATGAGGTCGCCTGCGAGGTCGACCTGCTGTTCGTCATCGTCGACGCGTGATCTCACGCCGCTGCCGTCGCCAGCGTTGAAGACATCAGTGGACCTGCCCCCCTTCCAACAGCTGCTCGACCTGCACGGTGCTGACCTGCATCGGTTCTGCATCGCGCAGGCCGGACCGGATGCCGGATCGGACTGCTTCCAGGAAGCCGTCATCGCCGCCCTGCGGGCGTATCCGGCGCTGACCAACGACAAGAACCTGCGGGGCTGGCTGTTCACGATCGCCCATCGCAAGGTGATCGACCACCACCGCGCCGCTGGTCGACGACCGGTGCCACACGAGGATCTCCCTGATGCCGGCGTCGCACCGGCGATGGGCGACCACGACTTGTGGGCAGCCGTGGCGATGCTGCCCGACAAGCAGCGCGGCGCGATCGCGCTGCGCTACCTGGGGGATCTGCCCTACGCCGACATCGCCGCCGCCCTCGAGTGCTCCGAGGCGGCGGCCCGTCAGAACGTGCGGGTCGGCTTGGCCGGGCTGCGCGTGGAGGTGACCCGATGACCACCCACGACGCCGCCATCGAGGCGGCCCTTCGGGGTCGACCCGCCACTGACCCCACGGCTGACCTTGCCGCAGCATTGGCCCGAGCTGATCGCGACGGCCTGATCGACGTGGCCTATGCCACCGCGGACAGCCCGATCGGCCCGCTGCTCGTCGCGGCCACGGAGGCGGGCCTGGTGCGGCTGGCCTTTGCGCTCGAGGACGAGGACGAGGTGCTGCAGGAGCTGGCATCGCGGATCGCTCCGAGGGTGATCGCGTCGCCGGCTCGCCTCGACCGTGCGCGCCGCGAGCTCGACGAGTACTTCGCCGGTCGTCGCGACCACTTCGAGCTGGCGCTCGACTGGCGGCTGTCGTCGGGGTTCCGCAAGACCGTGCTGGAGCACCTCTACGCCGACGTCGGCTATGGCCAGACCGTCAGCTACCTGGAGCTGGCCACGATGGTGGGCAACCCCAAGGCCTCGCGGGCCGTCGGCACGGCGATGGCCACCAACCCGATCCCGATCGTCGTGCCGTGCCACCGAGTGCTGCGCACGGGCGGCCAGCTGGGCGGCTACGGCGGCGGGCT
>JBKJIE010000102.1:0-3176 GCA_046598715.1 Acidimicrobiales bacterium
CTCGGCCCCACCCGCAAGACCCGGCTCACCAAGGAGCTCGGTGGCGTACGGGCCGTGCAGCAGGCGCCGCTCGAGGCGCTGCAGCAGCTGCCGTGGCTCCCGGACGCCGTGGCCCAGGCCGTGCACGACAAGATCCACAAGTCGGGGCGCTGAAGCGAACCTCGCCGGCTCAGTTGGCCGCGCTGATGCTGTTGCCCGTGTTCGTGAAGCTCGACGAGGTCTGACCGCCGAAGAAGGCCACCGCCACGACGCACACGACCGCGATCAGCATCACGAGCAGGGCGTACTCGACCAGCGCAGCGCCGCGGTCGTCGCGCCGGCTGCGCTGTCGCGAGAGCCAGACCTGCAGCACGCAGAGCACCTCGGTCATCGCGCCACCTCGCCCGGTCGGATCGCTGGGGAACAACCGCAACAGTAAGAGTGAAGTCAGAGCTCGCCCATGGTCCCAACGGCCCTTCCCCGCATCGTCGCCTGGGTGGCACGGGTCCTCCACCCTTAGGGTGGCCCGATGGGCGAGGACCTCTGGGAGAGCCACGCGGGGTGGTGGCAGGACGGCTTCACCGAGGGGGCCGACCCGGAGTACGAGGAGCAGATCCTGCCGCTGGCCGCGGCCGGCCTCCGCGGTGCCGAGCGCGTGCTCGACGTGGGCTGCGGCGAGGGGCAGATCTCCCGGCTGGCCGTGGCAGGCGGCGCGTCCGTCGCCGTCGGCGTCGACCCCACGTGGGCCCAGGTGCAGGTGGCACACGAGCGCGGCGGGGGAGCGCAGTACGCGCGTGCGGGAGCGGCCGACCTGCCCTTCGGCGACGGCTCGTTCGACGCGGTGGTCGCCTGCTTGGTGTTCGAGCACATCCGCGACGTGGACGACGCCATCGCCGAGGTGGCGCGGGTGCTCGCTCCCGGTGGGCGGTTCCTCTTCTTCCTGAACCACCCGCTCCTGCAGACACCGAACAGCGGCTGGATCGACGACCAGATCCTCGACCCGCCCGAGCAGTACTGGCGCATCGGTCCGTACCTCACCGAGGACGAGTCGATCGAGGAGGTGGAGAAGGACGTGTTCATCCCGTTCATCCATCGTCCGCTCTCGCGCTACGTGAACGCCCTCGCCGACAACGGCCTCGTGCTCACGCGCATGGAGGAACCCGCCCCGCCGCCCGGCTTCCTCGCCCGTGCCGCCGAGTACGCCGAGGCCGCCACCATCCCGCGCCTGCTGCTCCTGCGCACCGAGAAGCGCTGACCCAGCAGTCAGGAGGTCCTGGTGACCTCGCCCGTCCCGTCGTCATCGGCCGGCGGCGGCTCGACGCCCGCGGATCCCGACGATGCGTGCTGTCGTCGCATGCGGACGGAACCGGCGAACACCACGAGCAGGGCGCACAGCCCCCCGTAGAGGCCGACGACGGCGAGGACGAGCGCGTCTGTGCGGTCGTCGAGATAGCGCAGGTACAGACGGCCGCACGCGATGCCGAGCGGCACGGTGACCGCGACCAGTCGACGGGCGTTGGGACGGAGGACCCCGAGCTGCTCGCCGGCGAGCTCCGCGACTGCGGGGAGAGGCAGCAGCCACAACAGCCAGGGGTCGAGGCGGTGCGGCCAAGAGAGCCACAGGCCGAACACGATCACGACGAGGAGCGAGGTCGGGTAGAGCACGAGGCAACGCCGACAGACCATCCGTCCCCGCACCGGGATGCAGCGCCCGTGGTCCTCAGGCCAGTGGTGGCTCAGCCACATGGGGGTGTCCTCGCCCGGGCCGACCTCATCGCCATGACGGCTGGTGCTGGTCCTGGACATGGGATCGACAGTACGCCGCGTCGATCGGAGCAGAACTAACGTCGGCAGCACATGAGTGACTTCGTGGTGATCACCGGACTGTCTGGGGCAGGGCGATCGCAGGCGGCAGACGACCTCGAGGATCTCGGCTGGTTCGTCATCGACAACCTGCCGGCCGAGCTGATCCCCAAGGTCGTCGAGCTCGTGCAGTCGCCCGGGTCGTCCACGCCCAAGGTGGCGCTCGTGGTGGGCCTCGGCGCCCATCAGGCCGACCTGATGCCGGCGCTGGCCAGCCTGCGTGCGTCGGGGGGGCGTGTGCGCCACCTCTTCCTCGACGCCGGCTCCGATGTGCTCGTGCGGCGCTACGAGGGCACCCGTCGCCGTCACCCGCTGCTCGTGGGAGGCGAGGGCCTGGCCGAGGCCATCGAGCGCGAGCGGGCGCTGCTCGAGCCGGTCAAGGCGGCGGCCGACGTGGTGGTCGACACCTCCGAGCTCAACGTCCACCAGCTCCACGACCGAATCGTCGGGATCTTCGGCGAGGGCCATCCCGATACCGGCATGCAGACCCGGGTCGTGTCGTTCGGCTACAAGCACGGCCTGCCCCTCGACGTCGACATCGTGCTCGACTGCCGGTTCCTGCCCAATCCCCACTGGGTCGACGAGCTCCGCCCGCTCACCGGCCTCGACGACCCGGTGCGGCACTACGTGCTGTCGCAGGACGCGGCGCGCGAGCTGCTCACCCGGCTCGACGACCTGCTCGGCCTGCTCCTGCCGGCCTACGTGGCCGAGGGCAAGTCGTACCTCACCCTCGCCTTCGGCTGCACCGGAGGCCACCACCGCTCCGTGGCCATCGCGGAAGAGGTGGCCACGATCCTGCGCGACCGCGGGTTTGCACCCACGATCCTGCACCGGGACATCGCCAAGTGACGTCGACTGACGCTCGCGTCGTGGCCATCGGTGGGGGGCACGGGCTGGCGGCCACGCTGCGGGCCGTGGCTCCGTGGGCGACCAACGTCACCGCGGTGGTGTCCACCGCCGACGACGGCGGCTCCACCGGCCGCCTGCGCGAGTCCTGGGACGTCCCCGCCCTCGGCGACGTGCGTCGCTGCCTGAGCGCGCTGGCCGACCCCGACGACGTGTGGACCCGGGTCCTCGAGCGGCGGTTCGACGTGGGCGAGCTGGCCGGCCACTCGGTGGGCAACCTCGTACTGCTGGCGCTCATCGAGGAGCTCGGCGACCTCCAGTCGGCGTGCGATGAGGTGGCGCGCGGCTACCGGATCGACGCCCGTCGGGCCCGGGTGGTGCCGGTCACCGATGAGGGCGTGGTGCTGCACGGCCGCAACGCGGTCGGCGACGAGGTCGAAGGCCAGGTCGCGGTGGCCGAGATGACGGGTCTCCACGAGGTGTGGATC
>JBKJIE010000152.1:0-17907 GCA_046598715.1 Acidimicrobiales bacterium
CCGGGAAACCGCTGGCGCCCCGGCCGGAATCGGGCGCGCTTGCCCAGCCGAACGAGGCCGAACCGAGGAGCAGTACCAGCAGGACGCCACCGGCAGTCATCGTGCCGCGGATGGTCATCAGGCCGCTTTGCCAGCCGCTGATCGGGCCGTCATCAATCGGCGTGCCGGGAATGACGGTCGACCGCGCGGCTACGGTGGGAGCACCCCAACCGGTGGCGCTCGCGGCCTCCTCTACTGCCTTGTCATTCATCATTGGGTTGGGCATTGAAGACTCCCTTCACATCGTGTACGACAACATCTCCTACGACAGAGACCTGATGCGTCAAACGCTACTGCCCTTGCCCGGTTGCACGCACGAACCGCCGGCGGCGCCTTCAGCGTGGCTTCAGCGCAGGTCGTGAGCGCTGGGGCCGTCCCACAGGTCGATGTCGGGCGGGGCGCTGAGCAGGCCGGTGCAGGCCGTTGCCATCTCGATCATTCCCGGGCTGTCGAAGTGTGCGCGCTGCACTTCTGGCGAGCTCCACTTTTGAATCAGCAGGTAACGACCGGGCTGCGTGACCGACCAGCACAGGTCGATGTTGCGGCAGCCGGGCTCCATGCGTGTCAGCACTACATACTTCGACAGCACTGCCAGCAGCGCGGCCGCGTCGGCTGCGTCGAAGCGCATGGTGACAATGGACAGTTCGACATCGTTCGGCCTTGCGTGCGGCGGCAAATCGCTGTTGAGCTGCTCTTCCATAGCGGCAAACGATACTCGACGGTCTCATATCACTGTCATCGATAGTCCTTGTGAATCTGTGCACGGGGTGTGAGGGGCTGGAACGCCTCGGTATCGTGAGCGCCTCACCGGCCGGGGCAGCCCGGCCGAAACGGGCCAGTTGTTCAAGTGTTTGTCGTTCAGGTTTTGGTCGTTCAGGTTTTCCCAGTCGTTCAGTTGTTGAGGAGCAGTCGTGGCGAAAGATCGCGTGGAACGGGACGAAGAGGACCTGGTTCGCCTCTATCTGACCGACATCGGCCAATACTCACTGCTCACCAAGGACGACGAAGTTCGCCTGGCGAAGCAGATCGAGAGCGGCAAGGCGGCAATTGCAGAGCTGGATGGCGCTGGCGACCTGACGGCCGCCAAGAAGCGCGAGTTGCGCCGTGTCACCCGTGAGGGTGAGGATGCAGAACGCGCGTTCGTGCAGTCCAACCTGCGCCTGGTGGTGTCCATCGCCAAGAAGTACCAGGCATCGGGTCTGCCGCTGCTCGATCTCATCCAGGAAGGCAACCTGGGCCTGATGCATGCCGTCGAGAAGTTCGACTGGCGCAAAGGCTTCAAGTTCTCCACATACGCCACTTGGTGGATTCGTCAGGCCATCACTCGCGGCATCGCCAACACCGGCCGCACCATCCGCCTGCCAGTTCACGCTGGCGACACGTTGGCTCGGTTGCAGAAGGCACGCAGCCGGCTGGAGCTGAAGTTGGGTCGTCCGGCCACGCTCAGCGAGCTTGCCAAGGAAGTCGAGATGCCCGAGGACAAGGTCACCGAGGCATTGCGCTTCGCGGCGGAGCCGCTCTCACTCTCCGAGCCGCTCCGCGAGGACGGCGACGCTGAGCTCGGCGACGTCGTCGAGGACCGGTCGGCCGAGTCTCCGTTCGAGGTGGCTGCCACCGCGCTGCTCCCCGACGAGATCAACCGCCTCCTCGCGCCACTCGACGACCGGGAGCGCGAGATCCTCAAGCTCCGCTTCGGCCTCGACCGGGGCGAGCCGCGCACCCTCGAAGAGGTGGGTGAGCACTTCAACCTCACCCGGGAGCGCATCCGCCAGATCGAAGCGCGTGCGATGTCGAAGCTGCGGCACCCCAGCAGCGACACCGGCGCCCGCGACCTGCTCGCGGTCTAGTCAGCACCGATCGTTCCGCGTAGCGTCGCGGAGATGGCCGACCTGTTTCCTCTCATCGCGGCGGAGCGCCGAGCCACCGCCGACTTCCTCCAGACCCTCACCGACGATCAGGCGACCACGGCGAGCCTGTGCGACGGCTGGCAGGTCCGCCACGTCGCCGCCCACCTCACGATGCCGCTGACGGTGAGCATGCCGAGGATGGTGGTGGGGATCGTGCGCCAGCGCGGCGACTTCAACCGCTACGCCGACCGATTCGCGAGAGCGACAGCGGCGAAGACTCCGGTCGCCGCCCTCGCCGCGGCCATTCGAGCCAACGCCGACAGCCGGTTCACGCCGCCCGGGCTCGACGCCCACGCACCCTTGACCGACATCGTCGTGCACACGCTCGACATGCGGGTCCCGCTCGGTGTTCCCGGCGTCGGCCCCGCCGCCGACGCCACCAACACGATCCTCGCGTTCCTGATGACGCCGATGGCTACCAGGGGGTTCCTGCCCAAGGATCGCGTGCCCGGCCTCAGCTTCGCGAGCACCGACACGGGATGGTCTGCCGGAGACGGTCCGGAGGTGAAGGGCCCAGCCAGCGCCCTCATCCTCGCGATCACGGGTCGCACCGCCCGACTCGACGCGCTCGAGGGCGAAGGCGTGGCCGAGCTGCGTCGCCGCCTCGACACCTGATCGGCCCTGGCCGCAGGTCTCGCCACGCACTACGAGACGCGGCGCCCCCTCTGGCTAGCCTGCCTCCCCATGAAGAAGCTGCTCCTGCTCATCATGGTCGTCGCCCTCGCAACCGTCGCCGCCAAGAAGGTCCGCGACCTCTGATCGAGGGTGGGCGCGGGTCGACGTCCGGTCGTTCGGCGCCACAACCACCACGCACCCAACGCCACGGCACCCATCGCCGCGGCTCCACCGCCGACTGCTGCTGCCTGCTTCGGCGCGGGCATCGGCACGCGATCGCGCAGTGGCACCTCGAGCGAGAAGCGCTCGACCTGCCAACCTCGTTCCTTCGCCGCTCTGGCCAGCTCACGATCGGGGTTCACTGCGACGGGATGGCCGACGGCCGCCAGCATCGGGATGTCCGTCGCGGAGTCGGAGTAGGCCCAGCAGTGGTCGAGGTCGAGCCCGTCGCGCGCGGCCACCTCGTTGATGGCCGTCACCTTCTCCTCGGCGTAGACGTACCGCTCCGTTCGACCTGAGTAGCGCCCCTCCGCGTCGAGCTCGGCCCGAGTGGCGATGGCCTCGTCCACCCCGAGGAGCTGTGCGATAGGTGCGACGACCTCCTCGGGTGAGGCCGACACGATGAACACCTTGTGGCCCCAGTCCTGGTGCATCCGGATCCGTTCCAGGGCCTCGTCGTACACGATGGGCTCGATGACCTCGCCGAGCTCCTCGCGCACGATGGTCGAGATCTCCGCCTGATCCCACCCCTTCGTCAGCTGGAGCACCGAGGCCCGGAGCTTCTCGAGCTTCTCGGGCGTCGCACCGAACTGGGCGTAGATGAGCTGGCCCCACGCGGCCTTGAGCATCATGCGCCGCGGCAGCATGCCGGCCCGGTGCAGCGATCCGCTGAAGGCCACCATCGATGCCTTCGCGATCACGGTCTTGTCGAGGTCGAAGAAGGCCGCGATGCGCGGGGCAGCGGTGTCATCGATCACGATCCGAGGGTAGCGGCGGGTCCGTCGAGCACCGAGCGGGCCCCGGTCGATGGGCGCCGAGCAACCACCCCCTTGTCCGCTCGCCGCCTCTGCTCTACGGTCGGCCGACGACCGAGCTGGCCAACGGCCACCGGGCGACCACTTCCCCCGATGCAGCCCACACCGCGGCACCGCCGCGGCCGCGCCCATCGGAGGCTCGATGCTCGTCGCCTGCTGGTCGTCCAAGGGCGGTGCCGGCACCACCGTCGTCGCCGCGTCACTCGCGCTGCTCCTCTCCCGGGGCGCGCCACAAGGCGCGCTCCTGGTCGACCTGGCCGGTGACTCCCCCGCCGCCCTCGGCCTCCCGGAGCCGGACAGCCCCGGCCTGGCCGGGTGGCTCGGAGCGGGCTCCGACGTTCCGGCCGACGCGCTCGGGCGGCTGGAGGCACCGGCCGGCCCAGGCCTGGCGCTGCTGCCGCGCGGTACGGGCGAGCTCCACCCAGAACGAGCGGAAGTGCTCACCGCGCTGCTCGCCAACGACGCCCGTCCGGTGGTGGTCGATTGCGGGGCCGATCCCACGGGGGCCGCCCTCACGCTCGCCGCCGGAGCGACCCGCTCCGTGCTCGTCACCCGCGCCTGCTTCCTCTCGCTGCGGCGCGCGCTGCGAGCGCCGCTGCGTCCCTCGGAGATCGTGCTCCTCACCGAACCTGGCCGGTCCCTCAGCCGCCTCGACGTCGAGGACTGCGTTGGCGCTCCGGTGGTGGCCGAGGTGGCCGTCGACCCCGCCGTCGCGCGCGCTGTCGATGCCGGCCTGCTCGCCACGCGCCTGCCACGCGGTCTCGTCCGGGAGCTGGGTCGTGCTGCCTGAGGGCTCCCAACACGCGCTCGTGCACGCCGTGCACGGTCGCTTGCTCGCCCGCGATCCGGCGTCGGCAGGCGACCCGCGTCAGGTGGCCACCGAGGTGCGCAGCGCGCACCCCCTGCTGCCCGAGCTCGAGGTCCAGGCGGTGGTGAGCGCCGTGGCCGCACGCGCCGTGGGCCTCGGCCTGCTCGACCCGATCCTCGCCGACCTCACCGTCTCGGAGATCATGGTCAACGGCACCGGCCCGGTGTGGATCGAGCGGGCCGGGCGGCTCGAACAGCTCGAGCTCCGCCTCACCAGCACCGAGGTCGACCTCCTCATCGAGCGCATCCTGGGCCCACTCGGCCTGCGGGCTGATCGCACGTCACCGGTCGCCGACGCGCGCCTCGCCGACGGATCCCGGGTCAACGTCGTCGTGCCACCCCTAGCGGTCGACGGGCCCTGTCTCACGATCCGGCGCTTCGGCGCCCGCAGCATCCCGCTCGCCGAGCTGTGCCCTCCCGGCGTCGCCGAGCTGCTCACCTGGGCGGTGCTCGCTCGGTGCAGCGTGGTGGTGAGCGGCGGAACCGGCGCCGGCAAGACCACCCTGCTCAACGCGCTGGCCGCGGTGCTCCCCGCCCACGAGCGGATCATCACGGTGGAGGACACCGCCGAGCTGCGCCTCCCCCACGACCACGTGGTTCGTCTCGAGGCTCGCCCGGCCACCGCCGACGGACTCGGAGCCGTCGACATCCGAGGCCTCGTCCGCAACGCGCTGCGGATGCGTCCCGACCGCATCGTGGTGGGAGAGGTACGGGGCGCCGAGGCGCTCGACATGCTGTGGGCGATGAACACGGGCCACGACGGCTCGCTGTCCACGTGCCACGCCAACTCGCCGATCGACGCGCTGCGCCGGCTCGAGGTGATGGTGCTCTCGGCCGGTCTCGAGCTCCCGTTGGCTGCCGTCCGCGATCAGCTCACCGCTGCGGTCGACCTCGTGGTGCAGGTGGCTCGCCTCGCGGACGGGTCGCGGCGCGTCGTCGCCGTCGGTGAGGTGGTCGATCCTCCACACCCTGGTCGACGCATCCGAGCCCTCGCCGGGCCCACCGGTGTCACCGCCCTCCCCGAACGGCCGCCGCGCGCGCCCGGGGTCTCGGCCCCGGACCCTGGCTGGTGCCGATGACGCCAGCCCGCGCCTTCGCCGTGGTCACGCTCGCTTGCTTGGCGCTGGCGACGCTCCGCCGACCGGCCGGGAGGGTCGCCTCATCGCACCACCTCACGATGGCAGCGGCCGCACACCCGTGGTCGGCGGATACGACACCACCGACCTCGAGGGCGCGTCGCGGCCCCCTCCGGAGCCGTAGGGCAGACGTGCGCTGTCCGGCGTGGCTCGCTCAGGCGCTCATCGAGCTCGGCCTCGACCTCGACCCGCCCGCCGCCTGGGTCGCTGTGCGTTGGGGCGGAGCCCTCTCGATGGCGGCCGGCCTCCTGCTCGTCGGACCGCTGTTCGCGTTGCTGGGCGGAGCGGTCTTGGCGGGAGGTCCTGCCGCGGTGCGCCGTGTGCTCGCCCGGCGCGCGGCCGATCGGCGGGACGCGCAGCTCCCCCAGGCGCTGGAGCGACTGGCATCGAACCTGCGGGCCGGCAGCGCCTTGGGCCCCGCGTTCGTCGCCACGGCGCAGGCCGTCCCCCCACCCCTGGGCGCCGAGCTCCGCGCCGCGGCGGCCGAGGTGGAGCACGGATCAGGGCTGGCAAACGCCCTCGAGCACTGGAGGAGCGGTCCGACGGCCGGCCACGAGGTGCAGCTGGCGGCGGTGGCCTTGGGTCTGGCGGCAGCGGCCGGCGGGGAGGTGGCGCGCTCGGTGGATCGTGTAGCGGCGACCCTGCGCGAGCGACGCGAGCTGCACGCCGAAGCGCGTGCCCTCGCCACCCAGGCACGCGCGTCCGCTGGAGTGCTGGCGCTGGCGCCGCTGGCCTTCACCGCGCTGGTCGCCACGGTCGAACCGACTGCGGTCGCCTTCCTGGTCACCTCGCCCGTTGGGCTGCTGTGCCTCGTCAGCGGCCTGGGCCTGGAGGCGCTCGGCGCCCTGTGGATGGGCCGCATCCTCCGGAGCGTCGCGTGAGCGTGGCGACCAGCACCGTCCTGGCCGGCATCGCCGCGACCGCCTTAGTCCTCGCCCTCTCGCTGCTGCGCCAACCCAAGGTGGGGCGCTCGCTTCCGACCCAGATCCTGCTGGCCGATGCCGACGGACCGCTCGACCGTGCGACGCAGGCGCTGTGCCGCGCCGCCCGACTCCCCGCCACCACCCACGGCACCCGCCGCCGCATCCGATGGATGGCGTGCGCGGTCGCAGCCGCGGGCTTGGTGGCCCCCCCGCTCGCGGCCCTCCTCCTCGCGGCGCTCTGGATCCGCTCGAGGTACCGGTCCTTGCGCGCCCGCCGCTGCGCCGATCGGGCGGTCACCGACGCGCTCCCCGACGCCGTCGATCTGCTCCTCCTCGCCACGAGCGCGGGCCTGTCGCTGCCACTGGCCCATCTGCTCGTCGCCGAGCGGATCGGTCACCCCCTGGGCGACGCCCTTCGCTTCGCGGCTGCCGAGGCCGACCAGGGCCGCGCCCGCGCCGACGCGCTGGTCGATGCCTTGAGCCCGCTCGGCGAGCGGGCCCTCGGCCTGGGACACGCGCTCGCCGACCACCTTCGCTACGGCGTTCCTCTTGGCCCGCGCCTCGAGCGGATGGGCTCCGAGCTGCGGCTCGACCGGCGTCGTCGTGCAGAGCAGGACGCCCGACGCGTGCCGGTGCGGCTGCTCGTCCCCCTCGTGGCCTGCGTGCTGCCCGCGTTCGCGCTTCTCACGGTCGTCCCGTTGCTCGCGGCGTCGCTGCGCGCCCTCCCCACCTGATCGCACCCTCGGCCATGCCGCCCGTGCCACCTCGGGCCCACGCCCCTCCCACGAACACTCCACCACGGAGGTCATCGCCATGCTCAGGACACTCGTGTCCCTCCAGGTCCTCGCCCTCACCGCATCCGACCGCATCCGCAAGCGGTGGGCGGCGGACCACGGTCAGTCCACCGCCGAGTACGCCCTCGTGCTGCTCGGCGCCGCCGGCGTCGCGCTGCTGCTGGTGGCCTGGGCCACCAAGACCGACAAGATCACCCGGCTGCTCAACTCGGTCCTCGACCGCGTGCTTTCCCAGGTGTCCTGACGGTGGGCCGGCACGACACCGCGATCAGGGGCGATCAGGGCCAGTCCACGGTTGAGCTCGCCCTCGTGCTGCCGGTCGTCGTGCTGCTCCTCCTTGCCGTCCTCCAGGTGGGCCTCGTGGCCCGGGACGTCGTGCTGGTGACGCACGCGTCCCGGGAGGCGGCGCGAGTGGCGGCAGTCGACAGCGCCCCAGGGGCCGCCCGGCAGGCCGCGGTGATGTCGAGCGGCCTGCGCTCCGACCGGTTGCTGGTGCGGGTCGTCGGGCGGTCGGGTCCAGGCAGTCGGGTGCGGGTGGACATCACCTACAGCGCACCCACGAACGTGCCGATCATCGGAGCACTGCTCGGCGATCGAGCCATCCGATCCTCGGCGACCATGCGCGTGGAGGGGTAGGAGCAGCACCACGATCTGCGCGAAGCGGCGCGATTCGGACATGTTGCTAGTCTCAACTCGAGAAATCTGTCTGGAACGCCTCCTACAGGGGAGGATCCGGCAGGGACGGCAGCGAAACGAACTACTGCCAGGAGGGGGCATCCGGCCTATTCACCACGCACAGTGGTGCCGGGTACGCTCGCTTTAGCGCAAATGTCGCACATCACCTACGTAATCACCCTAGGGACGAAGGTCCCGAGCTGGAGGACAGACAATGTTGAGGCGGACCATCGGGATCACGGCCACTGCAGCCGCGATCAGCATCGCAGCCATCCTTCCAGCGGGGGCCCAGACCTCCCCTGGCGGACTCAAGTCCTACGCTGCAGGATCCAAGGCCACGGCCGTCGACCTGACCGTCTTCGGTCAGGCCCTCACGGTGTCTGACACCGCCGCCGGCATCGACTCCACGGCCAAGGCCGTGGCCGATGGCAAGGCGCTCCTCACGCCGGGGTTCTCCTCGGCCGGCGCCCCCGCGGCGAGCGACGGCAAGACCTCCGGCGAGGACTGCCAGAAGATCGACCTGCCGTCGCCGATCAACCTCGCCTCCCTCGACATCGTCTGCGTGCACACGAGCGCTGTCCTGTCGAACGGCAACCCGATCAGCTCCGCCCTCTCTGACGAGGTCGTGATCGAGGTGCGGGCTGGCGACCTGATCGCCACCACCCCGCTCGCCGATGTGGTCGGCCAGATCCAGGGCGGTCTCGGGCAGCTGTTCGACGCCCTGGTCCCCGTGACCCAGCCCATCGCTGATGCCACACAGATCCAGCTCACCGACATCATCGACGGGCTCCTCGCCGAGGTGCAGGCCGGCGATGTGCTCGCCCGGATCACGGTGGCTCCCACCTCCAGCACCGGTGCCTTCGGCACCGGAGTCGCGGCCAACGCCGTCTCCAAGGGCGTCGTGGTCGAGCTGCTCCCGAACCTGCCGGGCGGCGCCCTTGCGGTCGCCACCGTCGGATCGTCCACAGCCGGTGTCGTGCGGGACATCAACACCGGCGCCCCCACCACGTCAGGCGCTGCGGCCCTGCTCAACGTCACCTACCCCAACGGCCTGCTCGGCGGCCTCGGCGTGCTCACCGATGCCCTCGGTGCTGCGATCAACGTCACCGTCGACCAGCTCGCCTGCGGTCCTGACAACCCCCTGTCTGATGTCATCTGCTTCACGCTCGGGGCCAGCCATGACCTCAACGCCTCGCAGGCCAAGGCCCTCGGCCTCGACTTCGGACCCAGCACCGTCGGCCGTGAGTCGTCGGTCCTCAGCCTCCGGTTGCTCGCAGCAGCACCTGAGGGGGGCATCCTCCTCAACGTCGGCCACACGGCCGCCGCCTCCGGTAGCGAGCTCCCGGCACCGCCCCTCCCGGGCAACCCGGTGGACCTGCCGCTGCCCCGCACCGGTGGCGACACGGCCTTCCCGCTGACGCTGGCCCTGCTCGGTGTCGGTGCGGCCGGGGCCGCGCTGCTCCGCCGCAGCCGTACCATCTGATCTAGCTCTCGCTGGCGGCCCGGAGCTTCGCGCCCGGGCCGCCAGCCTGATCTCACCCTCCACCATGCCGCAGCTCCTCGCCACCGCCTTCATCGTCCTCATGGTCGCCGCGCTGTCCGTGCTGGCGCCGCTGACCAAGCCCCGTCAGCCCGCGCACCTCCGTGACGATCTCCTCACGCCAGTGCCGCCGGCCGCCTCGGGCACCGATCCCCTCAGCCGGCTCGCCGACGTGCTCCGCACACGCACCTGGGCCCGCCTCGCCCTCACCACCATCTCGGTCGGTCTGCTCGTGGGCGCCTTGGGCACGGTCGGCTACCCCTTCTACACGAACATGCTCCAGGATCGGATCCAGTCCCGGCTCGACCGGCAGATCTCGAGTCCCGAGCTGCGCCAGGCCTACCTCGCTCACAAGATCGGGGTGGGCGACAGCCTCACCCGCATCGTGATCCCCGACATCGACATCGACGTCGTGGTCGTCGAGGGCACCACCGCCAGTGCCCTGCGCGCCGGTGCCGGTCACTACCCCTCCACCCCGCTCCCCTGCGAGGTCGGCAACGTAGCCATCGCCGGCCACCGCACCACCTACGGCCGTCCCTTCCACAACGTCGATCTGCTGAAGCCCGGCTCGGAGATCACCCTGCGGACCCCGATCGGCAACTGCACCTACAAGGTCACTCGAGCCCCGTTTGCCGTCTCACCCACGCAGATAGACATCCTCACCAACACCCCCGACGAGGCCACCTTGACGCTCACCACGTGCCACCCCAAGGGCAGCGCTCGCCAGCGCCTGGTCATCAAGGCCACCCTGGTCCGTAGCGATATCGACACGGCGGCCGCCTGATGCGCCGCTCCCTCGCCGTCCTGGGTGCCGCGATCGCGGCGTTGCTCTTCCTCGCCCCCGCGTCCTGGGCTGGGGAGTCGATCTCGCAGGGCAACTGGAGCGGTTCGGCGCTCGACGCCGGGCGCACCAGCGTCGCCTTCGGCGGCTACACGCTCAGCGGCACGTTCCAGCACCGGTTCAACCGCCAGACCGCCGTCACGGTATCGGCCTCGCCGGCCGGCAGCGGCGCCTGCGCCATCGCACCCGTCTCCCTCCCACCGGTAGCCGCTCCCAGGTCCTTCAGTGGGTCGCTCACCATCCCGTGCAACGGCACCTACTCCCTCGTCGCCACTGCGAGCACCACGGACGACAACGCGTTCCTCCCGCACGAGGCGGCATCACTGGATCGACAGGTCGCCGTCTCGGCTCCCGCGCCAACGCCTACGAACCCAGGGGCTACGGCCGATGGTCGCTCGATAAAGGTGACGTGGGACGACATGACCGCCGTCGCCCCCGACCTCTCCGGCTACACGGTGGAGCGCAAGCTCGGCGACGGTTCCTTCGCCAGCGTGTCCAACCTCGACTCGGGCACGACGTCCTACCTCGACACCGACCTCCCGCCTGAGGGCGGCGACGCCACCTACCGCATCCGCTCCACCCGCCCGTCGCCCAGCGGCGAGAAGGTCTCGGCGGCGAGCGCCGACGCCCCCGCCGCGTTCGCGGCTGTCCCCACCACGACCACCGACACCACCGGTGCGGGCGGCAGCGGAAGCGCAGCCGGCGGCAGTGGGGGCTCCAGCGGCTCCGGAGCCACGGGCTCGAGCTCCGGGGGATCGGCACAGTCCTGGTTGGCCACGCACGGCCTGCAATCGGCGTCATCTGGCGGCTCGGCCCCGGGGGTCGGTCCGCCCCGCGTGTTCTCCGGCACCTTCCTTCCGCCGCTCCTGCGCCCGGCCTCCCAGACGGTCTCCACCACCACCACGCTCGACACGGGCTTCAACGAGTCGCTCCCCTACGAGCGGGGCGCTGAGAACCCCGTGCTCCCGAAGGACGCGATGGCCTCGATCGTCACCGACGGTCAGTCCGGCCGGGGCATGGCCATCCCGGTGGCTACCGCACTGGTGCTGGCCATCTGGGCGGTGCACCTGCGCATGCTGGCCCGCGCCGCCCGCCCCCTCGACTGACCAGCGCGCTCGCCGCACCGCGTCATTCGAGGATCGCTCGGAGCAGCGCGAGCCCGGCGGCCTTGTCGATGTGCTCGTTGCCGTTGCCGCACTTGGGTGACTGCACACAGGTGGGACAACCGTCCCGGCAGCTGCACGCGGCGATGCTCTCGAGCGTGGTGCGCAGGTGGCGGTCGGCGGCCGCGAAGGCGAGGTCGGCAACGCCCGCACCCCCTGGCATGGCGTCGTAGATGACGATGGTGGGCAGGCCCGTATCGGCGTGGCGGGCGATCGACACACCGCCCACATCCCATCGATCGCAGATGGCGAACAGCGGGAGGATCCCGATGGCCGCGTGCTCGATGGCGTGCAGGGCACCCGGGAGCCGAGTGGGGTCGACGCCGGCCGACGCCACGAGCGCCGGATCAACGACGTACCAGACCGCCCTGGTGACGAGGGTGGACGGCGGCAGATCGAGGGGCTCGCTGCCGATGACCGTGCTGCTCAAGGTGTCCTTGCGCTGATAGCCGATCACCCGCGAGATGACCTCGGCGGTGCCGAGCGACAGCTGGGCCGCTCCCACCTGACAGAGCACATCCACCTCGAGCAGGCGCGTCTGGGTGTCGGTTCGAGCCACGGTGTAGGTGGCACCGTCGTCCGGCTCGACCGTGGCGACGCCCACGTCGAGATCGAGCTCCACCGCACGCCAGTGCTCCCCTTGGTGCAGGTACGACGCCCCCGGATGCAGCTGCGCTGGCGCCCGCTCCCGGTCGATGTCTCCCACCAGGCGCTCGCTGCCCGCTTCCACGATGCGCACCGGCGCCCCGCCGGCGTTGCGAAGCCCGACGCCGTGCGAGGGCCAGCCGGTGCCGTCCCACACCGCGATCGGCTCGCCGCGGCGCCCGCGGTGGCGCACCAGCAGCTCGTCGGACTGGACGAGTCGGCGCACGCCATCGTCGAGCGTGCCGCCGGGCCACCATCGGGCGTCAGCATGGGTGAGCGGGAGCTCGTGGGCCGCGCAACGGAGGTGAGGGTCGAGCACGTACGGGTTGGATGGGTTCACCACGGCTGGCTCGGGGGCTCGGCTGAGGAGCTCCTCGGGGTGGTTGACCATCCACTGGTCGAGCTGATCGTCGCCGGCGACGAGCACGGCCGCCGAGGCAGCGCCTGAGCGACCCGCTCGGCCAACCTGCTGCCAGAACGACGCGATGGTTCCCGGGAAGCCGTCGAGCACCACGGCGTCGAGACCACCCACGTCGATGCCGAGCTCCAAGGCCGAGGTGGCCACGATGCCGGCGAGCCGACCGGAGAAGAGCTCGTCTTCGATGGCGCGTCGCTCCTCGGGGAGGTACCCGCCGCGGTAGGAGCGCACCCGGCGAGCGAGCGCCCGCGGCAGGCGGCGACGGACGTCGGCGGCGACGATCTCGGCGCCGCGCCGGCTGCGCGTGAAGCCGAGGGTGGCGTGGCCCGCGTCGATGAGACCGGCGGTGACGGCGGCCGCCTCCCGGTGGGCCGATGCGCGAGCGCCCGATGCGGCATCGAGGAGCGGCGGCTGCCACAGCGCGATCGTGCGGGGCCCTCGCGGGGAGCCGTCGTGTAGCACAGGGGTGATGTCGACTCCGGTGAGCGCCTGCGCCAATCGCTGCGGTGCGCCGATCGTGGCCGAGCAGCAGATGAAGACCGGGTGGGCACCGTGGTGGGCGGCCAAGCGGCGCAGCCGCCGGATGAGCTGGGCGACGTGGCTTCCGAAGACGCCGCGGAACGAGTGGAGCTCGTCGACCACGACATAGCTGAGTCGGCCGAGGAAGGTGCCCCAGCGCTCGTGATGCGGGAGCAAGCCGGCATGCAGCATCTCTGGGTTGGTGAGCACGACCGACGCGTGCTTGCGGATCCAGGTGCGCTCCTCGGGGCTGGCATCTCCGTCGTACGCGCCCGCCACCACACCCGGCAGGGCCAGTGCGGTCATGGCGCGGAGCTGATCGTGAGCGAGGGCCTTGGTGGGGAACAGCACGAGCGCGGTTCCGGGGCGGATGGGTGCGATGGCGGCCTCGGCGATGGGCAGCTGGTAGCAGAGCGACTTCCCTGAGGCTGTCCCCGTGGCCACCACCACGGAGCGACCGGAGCGGGCCAGGTCGACCGCCTCGGCCTGGTGGCTCCAGAGGGGCCGATCGAAGCTGGCCGCCACCGCCGGCGCAAGAGGCCGGGCGAGCGTGGCGTGACGAGCCGGGCGTTGGGGGAGGTGGGCGACGTGGACCAACCGGCTGGTCGCAACGCCCCCGTCGTCACCGCCACCGGCAGGCCATTGATCCCGGTCGCGCTCCTCTGCGAGGTCAGCGAGGACCTCGGCGAGCGCCGCCGCGCCGGCAACCTCGAGCTGATGTGCGGTCTGGAGCGCCATGGGGAGTCCGAACGCAGCGTAGGCCGCGCGTCGCCCAGATCACAGGGGTGTAGTTCCACGCGTGTCGCTCGTCGCCGACGACGCCTCCGGTAGGTTCGTGCGGGTGGACGTCACGATCAACCTCGAGGAGCTCGATGGCTGGGTGATCCTGCGGGTGCACGGTGATCTCGACATGGCCACGGCTCCCCTGCTGCGGACCCGTCTCGTGGAGCTCGTGACCGAGGGTCGATCAGACCTCATCCTCGACCTCGAGGCCGTCGACTTCATCGACTCCGTGGGGCTGGGCGTGATCGTCGGCGCGCTCAAGCGAGCTCGCAGCCACGGCGGCGATCTCCTGATCGTCTCCACGCGCACGGCTCTGCGCCGCACCTTCGAGCTGACCGGGCTCGATCGAGCCATGCCGATCGCCGCCACCGCCGCCGCCGCTGTGGCCTCAGCTCGCGCGGCCGAGGGCTGACATGGGTGGCGTGGTCGAGCTCGGGATCCCACCGCGCAGCGACCACCTCGCCCTCGTCCGCCTTGTCGTCCAGGCCACCGCCTCCATCGACGGGCGCGTGCCCGAGCCGCGCGTCGAGGACCTGCGCCTCGCCGTGTCCGAGGCGTGCGCCAACGCGCTCGACGCGCAGGAGGCGTCGGGAAGCGGGGCGCCGGTGCGCATCGTGATCGAGGTCGAGGACGACCACGTCGCGGTGACCGTCACCGATCACGCCGGTGGCTTCGACGTGGACCAGCTCGACCCGATCCCCCCCGTCACCGACCCGCGCCGACTGCGCCACGAGCGAGGTCTGGGCATCCCCCTGATGCGCTCCCTCGTGGACGAGGTCACCTTCACCCGCACGGCCGAGGGCACCGCCGTGCGCTTGGTGGTGCGCACCTGAGGAGCGCGTTCGCGGGCATCACTTGTCATCCAACCGCAATCGTTGTAACATGATTGCAACGTCAACGGAGGCCCGCCCGCCCCGTTGACACCCCTCTGAGGCACCGGTTGTTTCGTCGGTCTGTCCGCCCGCCCCGACGAAGTGCCGGTGCCTCAGGCGTTTTCGGGCCGCTCGTGGCGACCGTTCAGCCCCCGACCTCCCGGCGACCCTCCAGCGCCCGTCCTAGCGTCAGCTCGTCGGCGTACTCCAGGTCACCGCCCACAGGAAGCCCGCTGGCGATGCGGGTGACCTTTACGTCGAGGTCCTTGAGCAAGCGGCTCAGGTACATCGCCGTGGCCTCACCCTCGAGGTTGGGGTTCGTGCACAGGATCACCTCCTGCACGTCCTCCGCGCCGATGCGCTGGAGCAGCTCACGGATGCGCAGCTGGTCGGGGCCGACGCCTTCGATCGGGCTGATGGCGCCCTGCAGCACGTGGTAGCGCCCGTGGAACTCCTGGGTCTTCTCCACGGCCACGATGTCGCGCGGCTCCTCGACCACGCACAACAGCGTGGGGTCGCGCCGCTCGTCGGTGCAGAGCTCGCACGACTCGCCTTCGGCGATGTTGAAGCATCGTTGGCACAGGCTTACGCGATCCTTGGCCTGGCTGATGGCGTTGGCGAGGCGCAGCGCGTCGGGCTTGGTGAGCTTCAGCAGGTGGAAGGCGATGCGCTGCGCGGACTTGGGCCCCACCCCCGGAAGGCGGCCGAGCTCATCGATCAGCTCCTGCACGGGAGCGGCGTACATGTTGGCCATCGGGCGACCTCAGCCTCCGCCGAACAGATCGCCGAGCGGCCCCATGGCCGCCCGCTGGATCTCGGTCAGCCGAGCGTTCAAGTCGTGGAGGGCGGCTACAACGAGATCCTCCAGCATCGAGATGTCGGACGGGTCGACGACCTCCGGCGCGATCGTCACCCCCAGGATCTGGCCCGTGCCCGTGGCCCGGATGCGCACCACACCGCCGCCGGCGACGCCCTCGATCTCCTGCTCGGCGGCTTCGGCTTGCGCGGCCATCATCTGCTGGGCCTGCTCCAGCAACCCGCCGAGGGCACCGCCGCCGAGGCTGTCGAGGTCTGGGAGGCCGACCAGATCGGGCACGGCGCTGGGCTGATCAGGGGCGTCGGTCACGCCTCGCAGCGTAGGCCGCGCCGTCGCGGTGTCACTGCTCGTCGACGAGCTCCGCGCCGGGGAAGGCCACGGAGAGGCGCTCCACGCCGGTGGCGGCGGTGGGAGCGTCCTCGAGGGCGTGGACGTCACCCACGTCGTCGTCATCCTCGCGAGCGCTCGTCGCGGCCGGTGCCCCAGTCGACGGCTCGGGCGCCCCACCCGGGCCGTCATCGGCAAGGGCGATCAGGCGCAGCGGGATGCTGCGTCCGAAGTGGGAGGCCAGCGCGGCCTCCACCTCCGGCCGCTTCTTCTCGCAGTGATCACGGGTGGGGCCGTTGGCCAGCGCGAACACGGCCCGATCCGACTCCGGCTCGACGAACCTGCCGGTGAGGAACATCGCCCTCGTGCCCTGCTTCAGCGAGGGCAGCACGGCATCAGCCCACGCCTGCGCGAGCTCGGCCAGCGTGGGGATCTCCGCCGCGGCGGCCGATGTGGACGGAGCGGGAGCGACGGCGGGGGGTGGCCCGTCGGCGGGCGAGCGCAGCGGTGCGGAGGCAGGGGCGGCCGTGGCCTTCTTGACGGGAGCCCGGGCCGGGGCGGGGCGGGCGCCCGCGACGCGCGCCAGCTCCTCGCGGGCGCTCGCCGCTGGGCCGGCCGCAGCCTCGACCCCAGGGGGAGCGGCGGCGGGCGGGCGTTCGGCGGTGGCCAGCGGTGAGGACGGCGACGGCGTCATGGTCGGCGAAGGGGAGGTCGACGGAGACAGGCCGGCGGCGACAGCCCGCTCGAGGCGCTCCAGCCGGTCGAGCACCGCCTCGAGGGTCCGATCCGCCTCAGGCCGGCACAGTCGCACCAGCGCGACCTCCAACACGATCCGGGGATCGGGCTTCTTGGCCAGCTCGACGAGCGCCTCGCCCAGCACCTCCAGGGCTCGGGTGAGCCCCGCCGGACCCAGCTCGGCACCCAAGGCCGATGCTCGCTCGAGGTCGGCGGCGGGCAGGTGCCGGTCGGGTGCGCCCATCACGGCGAGGAACGCCTCTCGCAAGCGCTCGATGAGCACCTCGCCGAGCGTCCGGGGATCGCGGCCAGCTGCGACCGCATCAGCCACGGCGACCAGGGCGGCGCCGGCGTTCCGCTCACGGATCGCATCGATGATGGCCTCAGTGGGCTGTGAGTCCGCCGTGACGCCGCCCATGGCGGACACCTGATCGAGGGCCGAGAGCGTGTCGCGGGCCGAGCCGGCGCCCTGGCGCACGACCTGCTCCACCGCGTCTTCACCCAGATCGAGACCGGCATCCGCGATGACATGGCGGACGTGGGCGGCCAGCTCCTCGGCTGGCAGCAGGTGGAACTCGAAGTGCTGGGTGCGGCTGCGGACCGTGGGCAGCACCTTCTGCGGGTCGGTGGTCGCGAGGATGAAAACCACGTGCGACGGCGGCTCCTCGAGCGACTTCAGCAGCGCGTTCGACGCGCCGGGGGTGAGCATGTGGACCTCGTCGAGGATCACCACCTTGCGGTTGCCCGACGTGCCCAGTGGGATCCGCTCGATCAGCTCTCGGATGTGGGCGACGCCGTTGTTGGACGCGGCGTCGAGCTCGAGCAGCCAATCGACGATCCGACCCTCGTCGACGGCGAGGCAGTTCTCGCAGACGCAGCACGGCTCACCATCGATCGGAGCCTCGCAGTTGAGGACCTTGGCGAGGATGCGGGCGGTGGAGGTCTTGCCGGTGCCTCTCGGGCCACTGAACAGGTAGGCGTGGCCGACGCGGTCTTCCTGCACGGCGGTGCGCAGCGCCCGCATGACGTGGTCCTGTCCCCGCTGCTCGCTGAAGCGCTTCGAGCGGTAGCGGCGGTACAGCGCCTGGTACGGATCAGCCATCGGGCCGACCCTACCGGCCGTCCCCCGTGCGCGTGTCGGCCCGCTCCCCCATGTGACGGTCAGGCGATCTGCGGCACACCACAGGCTCCGCTGAGAGCTGCTGCCTTCCGGCCCTGACTCGGTTCACGGACTGCAGTTGCACAGGACCCGACCGC
>JBKJIE010000105.1:0-7320 GCA_046598715.1 Acidimicrobiales bacterium
AGCACCTGCGACCAGTTCGGGCGTTCGCTCGTGGTGCCGGGCACATTGGGTCGCCGCGGCACCTCGCACAGGTCCTCGAGCGTGGCCAGGGCGAGCATCGCCGCACTGCGGCCCAGGCGTTGGTGGGTGGCGTCGATGGCTGCGTCAACGGGGGTGTCGGGCGCGAGCTCGACGAGCGTGTCGAGCCGCCGCCTGAGCGCCCCGCGCTCGTCGTCGGGCGTGGGGCGGCCGAGGGCCACGAGCTCTTCCTCGTCCGCTCCAGTCCAAACGCCGGCGATGGTGGGCAGGTCGTGCGTGGTGACCATGGCCAGCGCCTCAGGCGGGTAGTGCTCGGGCGGCTGATCCTCGAACCAGACGAGGCGCGTCGAGAGCACGCCGGTGACGTGGAGCTCGTGGCGGAAGGTGTCCTCGACGGTGCCGAGGTCCTCGCCCACCACCAGCGCGCCGGCGCGCATGCTCTCGAGGGCGAGCACCTCGAGGAGCTCGCGGCCGGGGTAGCGCACGTAGGTGCCGTCGGCCGGCGTGCCATCACGGGGGATCCAGAACAGGCGGGCCAGGCCCATCACATGGTCGACCCGCAAACCGCCGCCCCGAGCCATCGACGCTCGGAGCAGCTCCGCGAACGGTCGGTAGCCCGCATCGCGCAGCCGCCACGGCACGAACGGCGGGAGGCCCCACTGCTGCCCGTCGGGCGCGAAGTCGTCGGGGGGTGCGCCGACGCTCATCCCGAGGGCGAGCAGATCCTGCAGGGCCCATGCGTCGGCACCGTCGGGATCCACCCCCACAGCGAGGTCCTGGATGAGTCGCACGTCGCCCACGTTGGCCCGCTCGAGCTGCTGGTCGACAAGCAGCTGCAGCCAGGCGTGGAATGTCACGCGTTCAGAAACCGCGGCCGCCGCACGCGTCACCGCCGCGTCGTCCGGGTGCCGCAAGGGGGCGGGCCATGTCGACCACCGCGCCCCGTGCTCCTCCGCCAGGGCGCAGTAGCGGGCCCAGCTCTCGAGGGCAGGGCCCTGGGTCGAGCGCCAGCGATCCAGCGCCGCTCGCTCGGCGGCCGGGAGGTCGGCCCAGAGGAGCTCCAGTGCGGCTCGTTGCCGCTGCCAGACGGCGTCCCGGTCGAGGACAGGACCATGCACCGAGGATGCAGATCGGGCCTCGGCCGCGATCGCCATGACCTCCGCCGAGGTGCGGGCGCCCGGCACCTCGTCGACCCGGATGAGCAGGGGACTGCGCCACCGTCGGCTCGATGGGTAGTAGGGGCTCGTCTGGATCGGGATGACCGGGGTGGGCGCGTGCAGGGGACTGAGCGCCAGTGCCCCGGCCCCGAGGCCGTTGAGCCAGGTGGCCACCGCCCGCACGTCAGCCAGGTCCCCGATGCCCCAGCCGTCGCCGGAGCGAGTGGTCGGCACCTGCATCGCCACGCCCCACGCGCGCAGATCGACGGGCAGGTGGCATCGACCGGGACTGACGATCAGGGTGGTGGTCGGTCCGCCGTCGACGGGCGTGAGGGAGTGCAGGCCCAAGGGGACATCCGCGGGCAGGGCCGCGAGCTCGCCGAGGTCGGTGCCGTCCTCGAGCACCAGCCCGCAGCGGCTGAGCAGGCGGTCGGTCGACCCAGGGCGCACGATCCAGACAGGCCGACCGGGCGGATGGTCATCCCGGGCGCCCTCCTGGCGCTCGCGACCCATCGCCGCCGCGACGGCCCCGATGGTGGTCGCTGGCGCGGGGTGCCATGTCCCGTCGTTGTCGGTCCAGCCGTCATCGATGCCCCACAGGTCGGTTGCCATGACGGTTAGCTGTCAGGCCCCTTGCCGGCCCGTTCGCTGATGAACTCCCGGAGGGCGGGAACATCCACGGCGCTGCACGTGCGCTTGGTGGTCCAGGCGGTTGCGACGACCGGCTTCGGCAGATCGGCGTTGACTGCCACCACGACGCCGGGGCCACCCAGCCCCTCGAGCGCCGTGCGCTGCGCCGCGGGCAGGTCGGGAGCGTGCTGGAGGAGGATGTCGCCGCGCTCGAGGATCCCGACCTGCACGGGTCGGGGGATCGGTTCGGCGACCACGCCCCCCACGGCCGGGCCCGCCTTGTGCGGTCCGGAGGTGGGGGGGTCGGTCGTGTAGCGCACCCCGACACCGTCGCCGACGACGTGCACGAGGTAGGCGGGATCGAGGCGCTCGTGAATCACGGGGCCGCAGGCGTCGTCGCCTCCGCTGCTGGAGCCACAGCCCGCGATGGCGAGCACCAGCGAGACGGCGGCAACGCCAGCGCAGATGGGTCGGGCCGGTGAGGTGGTCACCGTTGCATCGTCTCATGCCGGATCGAGGGCGTTGGTGCCCCCGGCGTACACTGCCCGCGATGTCACGGTCCCTGGTCGAGCGCCGCCTCTCTGAGGTCTCCACGCGCCTGCGCCAGCTGCGCGACGACCTTCGCATCTCCGACGAGCAGCTGACCCACCTCGCCGAGGCTGCCGACGATGCTCGGCTGCGCTCGCTCGTATCCGAGACGCCGCTGGCCGATCGCGAGCACCATGATGCCCAACGCCACGCCGACGCGATGCAGCGCCATCGGGCCGAGCTGCTCGAGGGCATCGCCCGCCTCGAGCAGACCCAAGATGAGCTGCTCGACCGCCTGGTGGCCGAGACCAAGTGACCGCAGAAAGGACCCCACGGTGAGCACCCGCGTCGTCATCGCCGAAGACGAGGCCATCATCCGCCTCGACCTGAAGGAGACCCTCGAGGAGGAGGGCTACGAGGTCGTGGGGGAGACCGGACGCGGCGATGAAGCCGTGCAGCTCGTGCGCGACCTCGCGCCTGATCTCGCCATCCTCGACATCAAGATGCCCGGCCTCGACGGCCTCGCCGCCGCCCGCGCCATCACGAGCGAGCGTCAGGCGGCGGTGCTGATCCTGACGGCCTTCTCGCAGCGCGATCTCATCGAGCAGGCTCGCGACGCGGGGGCGCTGGCCTATCTCGTGAAGCCGTTCCAGCGGTCTGAGCTCATCCCGGCCGTCGAGGTCGCGCTCGGGCGCTTCCGCGAGATGCAGGCGCTGTTCGACCAGAACTCCACCCTCGAGGACCAGCTCCAGACCCGCAAGGTCGTCGACCGCGCCAAGGGCCTGCTGATGGACGACCACGCCTTGAGCGAGTCCGACGCGTTCTCCTGGATCCAGAAGCGAGCCATGCAGGACCGTCGCACGATGCGGGTCGTCGCCGAGCAGGTCATCGCCGGCGAGCTCGCGCCGTAGTGCCGGAAGCGCAGGTGCCGCGAACCGTCCTGCTGATCGACGGCAACTCCCTCACCTACCGCGCCTTCTTCGCCCTGCCCACCGATCTGGCCACCGCCTCTGGGCAGGTCACCAACGCCGTCTTCGGGTTCACGTCGATGCTCGTGAACCTCCTGCGCGATCACAAGCCCGATGGCATCGTCGTGGCCCTCGACCTGCCTGAGCCCACGTTCCGCCACAAGCTGGTCGACACCTACAAGGCCAACCGGGACGCTGCCCCTGACATCCTGCGCCAGCAGATGGGACTCGTCCGCCAGGTCGTGACCTCGCTCGGCATCCCCATCCTCGAGGTGCCCGGCTTCGAGGCCGACGACGTGATCGCCACCCTCGCCACTCAGGGTCGCGACGCTGGTGACGACGTGATCATCGTCACCGGCGACCGCGACAGCTACCAGCTCGTTGAAGACCCGCACATCAAGGTGCTCTACAACAAGCGGGGCGTGTCCGACTACGCGCTCTACGACGAGGCCGGCATCGCGGAGCGCACGGGCGTGCCGCCCACGCTGTACCCCCAGTACGCGGCTCTTCGGGGCGATCCGTCAGACAACCTGCCCGGCGTGCCGGGTGTCGGGGAGAAGACAGCGGCCAAGCTCATCACCACCTACGGCGGGATCGACGGCATCTTCGAGCACGTCGGCGACCAGACACCGAAGCTCCGGGAGAACTTGGCCGCCCACGAGGCCAACGTGCGCCAGAACGTGCAGATGATGGTGCTCGTGCGCGACGTCCCGCTCGACATCGGGATCTCGGACATCGCCTTCGACCCATCGGCCATCGACGTGCCCGAGGTCCGACGTCTGTTCGAGTTCCTCGAGTTCAACACGCTGTTCGATCGCCTGGCCGGCGCTCTCGACAGCGATCTCGGACCAGCCGCCGGCGAATCCACCGTGCTCGAGGCCGAGGTCGACGCGGCGGTGTCGGTCGAGAACGTGGCGGAGGTGCTCCAGTCGCTTCGCCGCGGCACCACCCCGCTCGCCGTCGCGGCCGCATGGGTGGGAGCGGAGGGGCGATCCGCCCTCGAGGGCATCGCCGTGGTCCGCGACGGCCTCACCGGCGATGTGGTCTGGATCCCGGGAGCCTTCCTGAACGACGACGCCGTCCGTCAAGAGCTCGGCGGGCTCGTGGGAGCCGGAGGCCGACCGCTCGCGGCGCACCAGGCCAAGCCGCTCGTACGGGCCCTCACGGGTCTCGACGTGGACGTGCGGAGCTTGGCGGTCGACACGGCGCTGGCCGCCTACCTCCTCGACCCGGCTGAGAGCCGCTACCTCTTGGAGGAGCTCGTCGTGCGCTACGCGGGAGCCCGCATCCCTGAGGGCGACGCCGCCGCGGAGGGCCAGCTCGACCTCGAGGGGTCGTCCACCCCGGCGTCCACCATCGCGGCGCGCCGGGCCCTCGCCGTCGACCGCCTCGTGGCCCCGCTGTTCGCAGCCCTCGATGCGCAGGGCCTACGGCGCCTCCACGACGACATCGAGGTGCCGCTCGTGGGTGTCCTGGCCCGCATGGAGGACCTCGGCGTGGGCGTCGACGTCGACGAGCTCCGGGCGCTGCGCGACCGCCTCGTGGCCGATGTGGAGCGCCACCGCCTCGCCATCGTCGAGGCGGCTGGCCACGACTTCAACGTCAACTCCACCCCGCAGCTCCGCGAGGTGCTCTTCGACGAGCTGGGTCTCGCCCCGCAGAAGAAGACCAAGACCGGCTTCTCCACCGACGCGGCCAGCCTCGAGAAGCTGGCCGGGCAGCACCCGATCATCGAGCACCTGCTGGCCTACCGGGAGGTGGAGAAGCTCCGCTCCACCTACGGCGACGGCCTCCTCACCGAGGTCGGCCCGGACGGCCGCATCCACGCCACCTTCAACCAGACCGTCGCCCGCACTGGTCGCCTGTCGTCCGACCAGCCGAACCTGCACAACATCCCGGTGCGGTCGGAGATGGGGCGACAGTTCCGCAAGGCCTTCGTGCCCGCGCCGGGCTACGAGCTCCTCGTCGCTGACTACAACCAGATCGAGCTGCGGTGCATCGCCCACTTGGCCGAGGATCCCGGCCTGATCGAGAGCTTCGAGTCGGGCCGCGACATCCACACCGAGACGGCGAGCCGGGTCTTCGGAGTCGAGGCCCCTGACGTCACGATCGAGATGCGCTCCAAGGCGAAGATGGTGTCCTACGGACTCGCCTATGGCATGGAGGCATACGGCCTGGCGCAGCGCCTCAACATCCCCACCGAGGAGGCCGCCGTCATCCTCGACGCCTACTTCGTGGCCTTCCCGGCCGTGCGGGCCTACATGGAGCGCACGGTGGCCGAAGCACGGGAGCGCGGCTACACCGAGACGCTGTTCGGCCGCCGCCGTCAGATCCCCGAGCTGGCGTCATCGAACTTCCGGATCCGCCAGGCCGGCGAGCGCCAGGCCATGAACGCGGGCATCCAGGGCCTGGCCGCCGACATCTTCAAGGTGGCGCTGGTCCGTCTCGATGCCCGCCTCGCTGAGGAAGTGCTTGACGCGCGCCTCATCTTGCAGGTGCATGATGAGGTGCTCCTCGAGGTTGCGCCCGGGGTGGTCACCGAGGCTGGGGCGCTCGTCGTGGACGTGATGGCCGGGGCCGCTGATCTCTGCGTGCCGCTCGAGGTGAACCTGTCCGTCGGCACGAGCTGGGCGGCGGCGAAGGGATAGCGATGGGCAAGGACCTGTATCGGCGGGGCAGCGGCCCCCTGTTCTTCTTGGCGATAGCGGTTCTCATCTACGCGCTCTACTCGCTCACCATCGCCGGGGTCACCGCGGAGAAGTGCAACGGGCAGGGCCGTGAGTGGAACATCGCTCCGCCTCGGTGGGAGTGCACCGGCCGCCCAGGGTTCGGGTGACCGAACCGCACCACTGGTTCGAGCCGGTCGCCGACCACCTCGGCGCCGCGTACCTCCGCTACTCCTTCACCAAGGGGACGGCCCAAGAGGTGGCCTTCCTCGTCTCGGCGCTCGGCCTCCAGCCGGGCATGCGCCTGCTCGACGTGGGCTGCGGGCCTGGCCGCCACGCGCATGCGCTGGCCGAGCAGGGGATCGAGGTGGTGGGCGTCGACATCAGCCAGCGCTTCGTCGACCTGGCCCGCGCCTCGGCACCGGCGGGGGCGACCTTCGAGCGGGCCGATGCCCGACAGCTGGCCTTCGACCGCGAGTTCGATGCCGCCATCTCGCTCTGCCAGGGGGCGTTCGGCCTCACCGGCGGGCCAGGGGCGCCGCTCGACGGCGATGGGGTGGTGCTCGAGGGCATGGCGCGGGCCCTTCGGCCCGGCGGCGTGCTCGCCGTCTCCGCCTTCTCGGCCTACTTCATGGTGCGCTTCCTCGAGGATCAGGACACCTTCAACGCGGCTGCAGGGGTGAACCACGAGCGCACGATCGTGAAGGACGAGCACGGCACCGACGCCGAGGTCGACCTGTGGACCACCTGCTTCACCCCCCGCGAGCTCCGTCTCTTGGCGACCGCGGCGGGCCTGCGGGTGCGCGACCTCTGGTCGGTCACCCCGGGCGCGTACGCCGCCGACGCGCCCTCGATCGCCACCCCCGAGCTGCTCCTGGTGGCCGTCCGGCCGTGACCTGAGCAGGAGGGCCGGTGTACGCTGCCCGGCGCGCTGTGGCGCCTGCCCCGCGCGCTCCCTTGTCCCTCTACTCCTGAAGGCCCCTCCCTTGTCCGACGACACCATGACCACCTACGAGCCCAACCCCGAAGCCCTGGATGCACCAGTGGCCGGGATGGGCACCTTCGCCGAAGACGGCACCTACACGCCACGCCAGATCACCGATGACGATCTCGGCGGCACGTTCGGGGATGCCATCGACGGCACCATGGTCACCGTCGAGGACGGGCAGCTGGTCGAGGGCACCGTGGTGAAGGTCGACCGGGACGAGGTCCTGCTCGACATCGGGTACAAGTCCGAGGGCGTGATCCCCAGCCGGGAGCTGTCCATCCGCAACGACGTCGACAGCTCGCGGCTGGGGATGACGCCCTCCGACTTGTACCCGATGTCGAGCAGGACCTCGTCACGGTCCACCT
>JBKJIE010000024.1:0-5225 GCA_046598715.1 Acidimicrobiales bacterium
GAGCACGACGTCGAAGGCCGACAGGCGGTCGGAGGTGACCATGAGGAGCTGGTCGTCGCCGACGGCATAGATGTCACGCACCTTGCCGGAGTAGATGTGGGGGAGCGGGAGGAGCGAGGTCACGGCGACGACCGTAATCCACCTCTCGGGTGACTACAGGATGGGTTCGGGGCGGTACGAGGCGGCCTGGGGGTGGCGGGCCACGACCTCGGCCACCTGTGCCACGAACGCATCGACCTGCGCCACCGCGGTGCCCACCAAGGTGAGCGGCTCGCCGACCAGCGCGTCGAGCGCCAGGCGGTCGAGAGGCACGCGGGCGTCGGCCGCCAGGCGGTCGAGGAGGTCGTTGCCGGCCGCGCCGTGCTCACGCATACCGAGGGCCACCGCCACCGCGTGCTCCTTGATGGCCTCGTGGGCCACCTCACGCCCCACCCCAGCCCGCACGGCGCCCATCAGCACCTTCGTGGTGGTGAGGAAGGGCAGGTACCGCTCGAGCTCTCGGGCGATGACGGCGGGGTACACGCCGAAGTCGTCGAGCACGGACAGGAACGTCTCGAAGAGCCCGTCGGCCGCGAGGAACGCATCGGGGAGCGCGACTCGGCGCACGACCGAGCACGACACGTCGCCCTCGTTCCACTGGTCGCCGGCCAGCTCGCCCACCATCGAGAGGTAGCCGCGCAGCACCACGATGAGGCCGTTGATCCGCTCGCACGAGCGGCTGTTCATCTTGTGGGGCATGGCCGAGGAGCCGACCTGGCCGGGCTTGAAGCCCTCGGTGGCCAGCTCGATGCCGGCCATGAGGCGGATCGTGGTGGCCAGGCTGGCCGGACCCGCGGCGGCCTGGGCGAGCGCCGACACGACGTCGAGATCGAGCGAGCGGGGGTACACCTGACCCACATTGGTGAGGGCGGCATCGAAGCCGAGGTGGACGGCCACGGCCGCCTCGAGGTCGGCCACCCGGTCGGCCCCGCCGAGCAGGTCGAGCATGTCCTGCTGGGTGCCGACCGGCCCCTTGATGCCGCGGAGCGGATAGCGCACGAGCAGCTCCTCCACGCGGCGCAGCGCCTGCAGGAGCTCCTCGCCAGCGTTGGCGAAGCGCTTGCCCATCGTGGTGGCCTGCGCGGCGACGTTGTGGCTGCGGCCCGCCATGACCAGCGACGCGTGCTCAGCGGCCCGGTCGGCAAGGCGGGCCAGCGCGGTGACCATGCGATCGCGCACGAGCACGAGCGCGGCGCGCACCTGGAGCTGCTCGACGTTCTCGGTGAGGTCACGCGATGTCATGCCGGCATGGATCAGCTCGTGACCGGCCAGGGCGGAGAACTCCTCGATGCGGGCCTTCACGTCGTGCTTGGTGACCCGCTCGCGCTCGTCGATGCTGGCCAGGTCGACCTTGTCGATGACGGCGACATGGTCGTCGATCGCCGATGCCGAGATGTCGAGACCGAGATCGCGCTGGGCCCGCAGGACGGCCACCCACAGCTGTCGCTCGAGGATGACCTTGTGCTCGGGCGACCACAGCTCGGCCATCGGCGCGCTGGCGTAGCGGGCGGCCAGCACGTTCGGGAGGTGAGAACCGGGCATCTGCACATCCTCCCACCGAGGCCGAAACCCAGCCACACGCGCCGGCGATTGCCCCCATGCGAGGCGGATGGACCGGGCGACGAAAGTGGTCCGTTTGACTCAAGATCGGCGGCCGTTCGACCGTTACCGTGGGCGACGAGTCGAGCCTGTGAGAGACGAGGAACGCGATGGACAGCTGCGCGAAGCATCCGCACGAGCGAGGCGTTGGGCTTTGTCGTCGATGCGGAGAGGCGTGGTGCAGCGATTGCCTCATCTACTCCTTCGGGCCGAAGAAGCCGCCGTTCTGCATGTCGTGCGCCATGTTCGCCGGCGGGGTGCGCACCGCGGCCTCCCGCCCGGCGCTGCCGAAGCGAGAGCTCAAGGCGCTTCAGAAGGCAGCCAAGGCTGAGGCCAAGGCAGCGGCCAAGGCCAGCAAGGACGCCGAACCCGAGTCCGACGACGCAGCGGCAGCCGTGGAGGTTGCCGCCGCGCGCCTCGCACCCACCGCAGCCGACTGGGAGACGCCCTGGTGGGAGGATCGTCAGCCCACCCTCGCGGACTGATCAGCTCACAAGCGAGCCAATGGCCGCAGCCGCGCCCATCCCGGCGAGCAGCGCGCCGGCCACCCACATCGTCAGCTCCCGCAACCGATCGTGCAGCTCCGTGCGCAGGTCGGCAATATCTGAGCGCAGCTCGGTGCGCAGGTCGCCGATCTCGGCGCGCACGAACTCCTTGGTGACGGGCTCATCGAGATCTCGAGACGGGAACTGGGAGAGCAAGGCCTCTGCCTCCTCCTCGCCGAGCATGGGGCTCAGCTGCTCATAGATCCTGCTGCGGTGCTTCGCGCTCAACGCCATGTGGGCACACTCCTCCAACGAACCGAATCGATTGGGGGAAGCGGATCGAGCCTACCGTCGCCTCTGCGACGGTGGGAGGGGCGAGGCGCCGGGGCTCAGCCGGCGATCTCGATGCGGTGGTCGGCCAGCTGCTTGGCCAGGTCGGCGTCGGTGATGGCGAGCATCTCCACCACGAGCAGTGCCGCGTTCATCGATCCGTCGATGGCCACCGTGGCCACGGGAATGCCCTTGGGCATCTGCACCGTCGAGTAGAGCGCGTCGACGCCGTTGAGCGCGCCGCCTGAAAGCGGCACACCCACGACGGGCAGCGTGGTGTGCGCGGCCACCACGCCGGCGAGGTGCGCCGCCATGCCAGCCCCGCAGATGAACGCCGCGTAGCCCTGCTCGCGAGCGGTCGACGCCAGCTCGGTGACCTTGGCCGGGGTGCGGTGCGCCGAGTGCACGCGCACGTCGGCCTCGATGCCGAAGCGCTCCAGCATGTCGACCGCGGGCTGCATCTTGTCCCGGTCGTTGGGCGAGCCCATCAAGACGGCGACCTTGTACGTCACTGGTGCGCCCTTCGGGACGCACACAGTGACGTATCGGCACTGCGTGCCGGGCAATGCACTGGGTCAATGATTCGCTCGCTTCGCTCACTCATGGTTGATCTCTCCTGCGATGTCGGTTCGGTGGTGCATGCCTGGCCACCCGAGATGGCTCAGCGTTGCATACGCGATGGCGCGAGCCCCAACGACGTCGGGTCCACGGCCGATCACGTTCAGCACGCGGCCGCCAGCCGTGACGAGGTGGCCCTCGTCGTCCATGCCCACGCCGGCGCAGTGCACGGTGGCGCCCGCTACTTCGCGGGCGGCGTCGAGCCCCTCGATGCGGTCACCGGTGCGCGGCGCGGCGGGATAGCCCTCAGCGGCGGCCACGACCAGCACTGCCGCGTCGCCGTCGTACGTCGGCTCACCGTGGAGCGCTCCGGCCGCAGCCGAGGCGAGCAGCGCGGTGAGGTCGGAGGTGAGACGCAGCAGCACGACCTGGCTGTCGGGGTCGCCGAAGCGAACGTTGTACTCGATGAGCTTGGTGCCCTCGGGCGTGACCATGAGGCCGGCGTAGAGCACGCCTCGGTAGTCGATCCCGCGCCGACGCAGCTCCGCCAGCGTAGGTTCAATGAACCGGGTGACGACGTCGTCGGCGAAGCCAGCGGGCAGCCAGGACAGGGGGCAATACGCGCCCATGCCGCCGGTGTTCGGACCGGTGTCGCCGTCGCCCGCTCGCTTGAAGTCCTGGGTGGGCGCCAATGCAACCGCGCGGGTGCCGTCGCAGATGGCGAACACCGACACCTCGGGCCCCGACATGGCCTCCTCGATCACCACGGTGGCGCCGGCCGCGCCGAAGCTGACCCCAGAGAGCTTGGCGAGCACATCGCCCTCGGCCTCGGCGAGGTCAGCGGTGACGAGCACGCCCTTGCCCGCGGCCAGGCCGTCGGTCTTGATCACGTAGGGACCAGGTAGCGAGCGCAGGAAGGCCAGCGCCGCATCGGCCTCGTCGAAGGAGCCGTAGCGCGCCGTGGGCACCCCGGCTGCGGTGAGGACCTCCTTCATCCACGCCTTCGACCCCTCGAGGCGCGCGCCGTCGGCCCCCGGACCGAACACGACCCGCCCCGCGGCGCGCAGGCGGTCGGCCAAGCCATCGACCAACGGCGCCTCCGGCCCGATCACGTAGAGGTCGGCGTCGAGCTCCTCAGGGGGCGTGGCGACCGACCCGGGGATGCCGGGGTTGCCCGGTGTGACCACGACCGAGGTGGCCGTGCGAGCGAGCACCTCAGCCAACGCCGCTTCGCGTCCGCCCGAGCCGACGACGACGACCCTCATGCCACAGCCTTCGTCGTCGACCCCGCCACCCATCGCAACCTTGCGGCAGCATGCAGCGACCACGGCATAGATCTGCCGCATGTTCGAGGGTTGATCGGGGTCATGCGCTCAGCTGGACGTACTGGTCTCTGCCGGGGCCCACGCCGAGGAGCCGGATCGGCACGCCGACCTGCTGCTCGAGGAACGCCACGTAGTCGCGCGCACGCGTCGGGAGGTGGCCGGGCTCGGTGGCCTCGCTGAGGTCGCTCCCCCAACCCGGGAAGGTCTCGTAGACAGGGATCACGTGGTGCAGCACCGACTGGTCGTCGGGAAGGTGGTGCAGCCGCTGACCGTCGAGCTCGTAGGCCACGCACACCTTCACCTCGTCGAAGGCGTCGAGCACGTCGAGCTTGGTGATGGCCAGCTCGGACAGCGAGTTGAGGCGCACCGCATGGCGCAACATGACCGCGTCGATCCAGCCAGGGCGACGACGCCGACCGGTGTTGGTGCCGAACTCGTGACCGCGCTCGACGATGGCCTCACCGACCTCGTCGAAGAGCTCCGTGGGGAACGGTCCCGCCCCAACGCGCGTGACATACGCCTTGGCGACGCCGATCACGCGGTCGATGTGGCGCGGCCCGACACCGGCACCGGTGCAGGCACCGCCGGCGATCGGGTTCGAGGACGTCACGAAGGGATAGGTGCCGTGGTCGAGATCGAGGAACGTGGCCTGCGCCCCTTCGAAGAGCACGTGCTGACCGGCCTCGAGCGCCTCGTGGATCAGGTTGATCGTGTCGGCCACGTACGGCTGCAACCGAGGGGCGAGATCGTCGAGGTAGACCGAGGCGATCTCGTCGACCGTGGGCGCGAGCTGGTTGTAGACCTTGGCGAGGAGGGCGGCCTTCTCCTTGAGCACGAGCGTGAGCTTCTCGCGGAAGATCTTCGGGTCGTACAGGTCCTGCACGCGCAG
>JBKJIE010000130.1:0-63202 GCA_046598715.1 Acidimicrobiales bacterium
GGCGTGGCCCAGCGCTACCTGGAGATCAACGGCCAGTGGGAGGACCACATCCGCTACGCGATGACCGCGGAGGAGTGGGAGCAGCGCCGGGAGCAGCTCCTCAGCGACTGGATCGACGGCGCCTGACCGTCACCTCCGTGATGATCACCGGGAGGTGATCTTGGCCTGCAGGGCGGCCACTCGCTCCTTGAAGGCGGGCTGCTCGAGCGACCACACCTGCGGGATGAGCTCCCGGTCGACCGAGGCTTCGTGGTTCCCGATGTTGGCCATGTCCGAGATCGTGGCCTTCGTGCGACCGACGAGCTCGCGGGGCGCGGCCGCCGCTCGGGCCGCCATGGTCCGGGCCTCATCGAGGAGCGCGTCGTCGCTCACGCACCGCCACACGAGACCGACGCGCTCGGCCTCGGCGCCGTCGAGGATCTCGCCGAACAAGACGGTGGCGGCCACGGCTTGCGGTCCGGCGATCCGTCGGAACATCCAGGTGTGGCCGCCGCCGGGATGCAGCCCGAGCTGCAGGAACCGCGTGTCGAACCGGGCCCGGGTGGCCGCCAGGCGGACATCGCACACGAGGGCGAGGTTCATGCCAGCCCCCACCGCGGCGCCGTTGACCGCCGCGATCGTGGGGAGTGGCGACCGACCGATGCGCAGGAACCCCTCGTAGATCGACCGAAGGCCCGCTTCGGGGCCTTCCGCGGCGGAGGAGGAGAGATGCGACAGATCGGCACCGGCGCAGAACGCGGGCGGCTCGCCGGTGACGACAACCGCCCCGACGGCGGGGTCGGCCTCGAGCTGGTCGAACAGGTCGACGATCTCGGTGACCATCGGCATCGTGAGGGCGTTGCGGCGGTCGGGGTCGGCCAGCGTGACGGTGGCAACGCCGGCGGTGATCTCAGTTCGAACGAGCGACATGTCGCGAGTCTGGCACCGCCACGCGCTCAAGGCTTCGTGTCGTCCGTGTCGATGACGTGACTTCAGGGTGCGTTATTGTTACAGTTCGATGTCAACCCCACCGCCAGTGGGGGCGCGAGCGGTGTCGTGGTTCATGTGGGGCTTGTTGTTTGTGTGGCTCCAGGGGACCATGTGGTCACTGATCGTTGTTGTCCGTCAACCCACGGTGAGGTTTGTGCGCGTTCCGTCGATGTCCCCCAGAACACTGATCAAGACGCTGGGCGCCGTGCTGGCTGCCTCGCTCGTCCTGTCACCGGTGGTGAGCCTGGCGGAGAGGGTCGGCAGCAACCCGTCTGCCGAGCGGGCGGCGGTGCGGGCCGAGATGGCCAAGCAAGCCTCGAAGGTCAACGCCCTCAAGGCCACCGACGCCGAGGTGTCCGCTGCGCTCGATGCGCTCCAGGCCAACGTGCGCGGCCAAGAGGCGCTCGTCGCCGAGGCCAACCGCGCCGCCGCCGAGGCGCAATCCGCCCTCGAGCAGGCGCTGGCCGCCGTGGACGCCAAGAACCGCGAGATCGATGTGCTGCACAAGCAGATCCGCGACTTCGCCGTGCAGGCCTTCGTGCACCCGCCGTCTGACGACGCCATGGCGGCGCTCGACACCGCCGATCCGGGTGAGGCCGCGCAGAAGCGGGCCCTCCTCGACATCCAGAACACCAACGACGCCGACCTCCTCGATCGGCTCAGCGCCGCCCAGGAGGATCTCCAGGTGCAGCGCAAGCTGGCCGAGGAGGCGTCCAAGCGGGCCGAGGAGAAGCGGGCGGCCGCGGCCGGTCGCCTCGGGGAGCTCACCGCCGCCCGCAACCAGCAGGCGTCCTACGCCAACCAGGTGCAGGCGCGCCTCGAGCAGGCGCTCGGTGAGGCAGCCGCCCTCGAGCAGCACGACGCTCAGCTCTCCGCCAAGATCGCCGCCCAGCAGGCCGAGCTGGCCCGCAAGGCCGCGGCCGCGTCGTCTCGTCGCTCCGGGGGCGGTGGCAGCAGCGCCACGTTCAACGGTTCCTTGTCAACAGTGTCCTGCCCCACGGGCGGGTCGATCACCGTGGCCAGCTCGATCGCCGACAACACCCAGTCGCTGCTGAACGCCGCTCCGGACAGCCTCAACCTGTGCGGTTGGGGCTGGCGGAGCTCGCAGCGCCAGCAGGAGCTGTGGGACGAGCACGGCTGCGACAGTGGCTGCAGCGTGCCCACGGCACGGCCGGGTTCGTCGATGCATGAGCAAGGCCTGGCGATCGACTTCACCTCGGGTGGCCAGACGATCCAGTCACGCAGCAGCGCCGCCTTCCAGTGGCTCGACGCCAACGCCGGCGGCTACGGGTTCCACAACCTCCCGTCCGAGCCGTGGCACTGGAGTACTAATGGCAACTAGCCGGACGCATCACGAGATGTCGACCAGCGTTGGCGTCGCCAGCAGCCGCTCGAGGTCGGCCGGCGGCAGAGGCCTGGCGAAGAGGTAGCCCTGGGCATGAGGGCAGCCCAGCTCTCGCAGCGTCTCCAGCTGCTGCGGGGTCTCCACCCCTTCCGCCACCGCCGTGAGGTTGAGGGCGCTGGCCAGCCGCATGACCGCCTTGACGATGGCGGTGTCCTCCGGGTCCTCACCGAGCCCACTGACGAAGGACCGGTCGATCTTGAGCTCGTCGACCGGGAAGCGCTTCAGGTAGTTGAGCGACGAGTTGCCGGTACCAAAGTCGTCGACGCTCAGCCTGACCCCGAGGGACTTGAGGGCGAGGAGGATCGTGACGGCTGCCGGGGCATCGTCCATCACGACCCCCTCCGTCATCTCGAGCGTCAGGCTCTGGGGCGCCAGCCCGGTCTTCTCCAGCACGCCTCTCGCGTCCCGGCCCGGTCGTCCGGGTGCACGAGGTCGAGGAAGTGACTGCCCGGCAGGGCGCTGGCCTCATAGCCGAGCGCGGCCAGGAAGGACTCGTTGGCTTCGATCATCTCCCCATCCGCTCCCACCGTGCAGAGCAGCGCGGGGGAGAGGTCGAAGAACTCCCGATGGGCGGAGGATCGTGCCGGGGCGGACGCGGTGCTCAAGTCCTGGTGCATCCGTTGTCCAGTCTGGTGGGCTGACTAGACAACCTTCGTCCACCAAACGGTACCGCTTCCCACCCTCAGCCAGGAGCGCACGGTGGGGGAGCTACTCGGCCTGCTCGTCCCCGGCGGACCGTGACCACGTCGTGGACGTCACGTGCTGCTCGCTCGAGCAGGGCCCTGGCTGCCGGGTGGTCGTGCGCTGCGGCCTTGGCGAGCTCGGCGACCCCTTGCTCGAAGTGGGTTGGTTCGAGGCCTCGGGGGGCGCCGACGGACCAGGACCACGTCAGGACCTCGGTCAGAACGGTGGGGTCATGGGCGGCGAGGGCGGCTTCGGCGGCGCGCAGGACCTGGCCGAGTGCGTCGTGCACCTGCGGCTGGCTCGCTGCTGCCGGTGCGGAGCGAAGCAGGTCCGCTCGTACCGCGGCAAAGGCGATCGCAGCCCGCTGCGACCCCGCCGCGCCGAGGCTCGGTCGTCGCTCGCTCCAGCCGTCGAGCACCTCCACCGCGCCGGCCGCCGTAGCCGCCCACCCGTCCGCGCCGATGGCTACGGCGCGCGCCGGGTCCGCGCCGAGGCCGAGCCCACCGGCGAGCACCGGGAGCCCGTGGCGGTGGACCGCCTCGATGCTTCGCTGGGCGCCCGGGAGCAGGGTCGCCATCGAGCAGCTGATCGCCACGGCCACCGGCTCCACGGCGGCGATGAACCGTGCCAAGTCTCGGGCTGGGGTCGAACCACCCAGGAAGGTGACTCCCCAGCCGAGGTGACGCAGCTCCTCGGCCAGCATGCGGGCGGGGAGCGCATGCCATTCTCCCTCGGCGCACGTGACGACGACGCTGCCCCGGGACGGTGCGGTGTGGTTGGCCAGCTCGAGCTCGGCCAACGCGGCATCGACGATCGCGGTCGCGGCGTGCTCCTGGGCGACATTCCAGTGGTCGTCCTGCCACAGCGTTCCCACGCGTCGCTGCGCAGGCGCCAGCAACGTAGTGATCAGGTCGCTCCCGGTGACGCCGTCTGCAGACCGCCGGCGCACGAGGGCCAGCGCCGCCTCTCGGTCACGGGCCTCCAGATGGTGCATCAGCTCCGCGAGGGAGGGGTCGGGGTGTGTCGTCGCGACCATGATCGAGTGTGGGAGATCCTGCCACGGCCGCGCGGCGGAGGCCGGCGACGATGAGGCGGGCGTCCTCGATGGCGCTCGGGAGCACCGCCTCCAGACGGAGGCGGGCCACGCTGGCCGATGGAGCCCGAACCACCGAGGGCTCCGTCTCGCCGAGTCCGACGTCGATGGGGAGCACCTCGTCGGACTCGAGGGTCGCCGGCACCAGCTCGCCCCCGAGGTCGATCACCAGGTCAGCCAGCGCCGCCGCGACCGCGGCAGGGGAGGCCGCGCGCAGCATCGCCCGAGTCGCCCGATGCGCGGCCGCGAGGGCCTCGGTGTCGGCGGCCTCCATGAGGTCGTCGAGGGGGGTGAGCAGGGCCGTCGTCGCTGACCCACCATCGCTGCGGCGGGGCTGCTCGCGACGGTCAGGGAGTGGCCGCTGTGGCGCGCGGGCGTCCGCCCCGTCGGGCACCGGGGCGTCGGCGTAGCCGGTCGGGGCCGAGGCGCGTGCCGCCACGTGGGCGGCCGCCTGCGAGACCGCCCAGCCCTCGTCGACGTGGGCCGCCACCTCGAGGAGGGCGGCGACGTCGGCTCGGCCGTACAGACGCTGGCCGCCCTCGCTGCGCGTCGGCGCCAGTAGCCCGTACCGGCGCTGCCACGCCCGGATCGTCCCCGGGCTCAGCCCCGTCCGTCGTGCCACCTCACCGATCCGCATCGTGGGCTCGTCCATCGTTCGCCGTTCCCTTGAGTTGCTAGACAAGACCTGTACAATTGTGTGACAGTACCTGTACACCCACCTACCGTAGCACCATCCCCATTCCGCCGGAGCTCGTCGATGACGCACCACGTGGAGCACCCGCTCCAGCAGATCTACCGAGACCACGGGCACGCGGTCCACGAGGTGGCACGGCACATCTGTGGCCCGTCTCTCGCCGCCGACGTCACGCAGGATGTGTTCAGCCAGCTCTGGCGGAATCCGCACATGTTCGATCCGCGGCGGGGATCGATGCGGGCCTTCCTCGTGACCGTGGCCCGCCGCCGGGCGATCGACGTCATGCGCGCCGAAGGTGCGCGGCGAGCACGCGAGGGCCGCGAGGAGCCGGTGCTAGGGAGTTCGGCGGACGTGGATCAGCGACTCCTCGCCGAAGAGCGCTCGGGCGCGGTGGCCAAGGCGCTCCGGGCCCTTCCCGCCGTGGAGCGCGACGCGATCGTGGCTGCCTACTTCGGCGGGTGCACCTACCGGGAGGCGGCGAGGATCCTCGGGGCGCCGGAGGGCACCATCAAGTCACGCATCCGCTCCGGCCTGCGGCGCCTCCAGGCACCATTGCGCGAGGTGGCCGCGTGCGCGCCCGGCTGACAGGACCTGTGCGAAGCGCCGACCGCGCCGCCCGGCGGGGCTGGCTACTCGTCGCGGATGACGGCGGGGGAGTGGCGGAAGAACTGCTCCACGTCGCGCTCGTACTGGTACGCCGTGCCGCTGGCTCCCACGAGCTTGCGGATCCGCAGGGCCTCCACGAAGTCGGCGACGGCGCCGGCCGAGGTGTAGCCGTATTCGAAGCCCGCCTGCTTGAGGCGGCGGTTGTCCACGCCTCGTCCGTGACGGAGCAGGTCGAGCAGCTCCTTGGGCAGGTCGATCCCGCCGAGGCGGGCCAGCGGGCCTGAGAGCAGGTTCATGCCGTAGGGGGGCAGCGGGAAGGTGCGCTTGCCGCAGATCGCTGCCACCTCGCTCCAGGGGAGGAGGCCGTCGCCGGCCACGTTGTAGACGCCTTGGAGCTGCGTCTCGAGCGCGAAGAGGATCGCCCGCACGACGTCTTCCTCGTGCACGAACTGCAAGCGCGGGTCGAACCCGAACAGGCTCGGTACGAGGGGCAGCTCGAGGGCCTTCACCAGCGGGGTGGTGATGTCGGGGCCGAGCACGTTGGCGAAGCGCAGGATCGACACGGCGACGTGCGGGTTGTCGACGGCGAAGTCGCGCACGTAGCCCTCCACCGAGAGCAGGCTCTTCTCAACCACGCTCTTCGGCTGGGCCGCCCGGCGCGACTCCTCGGAGAACCAGGTGGGATCGCGCGGGTCGGACCCGTAGACGAGCGTGGAGGACTTCACGACCACATCGCGCACCGTGGAATCCGTGGCGGAGGCGGCGGCGAAGAGGTTCATCGTGCCGATCACGTTGATCTCGTGGATCGACCGCGAGCGCATCTGCGTGGAGTCGACCACGAGGAAGGTGTGGACGATCGTGTCGATCCGAGCCGCCTTCACGATGCGGGCGAGGATCGAGTAGCTCTCGTCGCTCCGCACGTACTCCGTGCGCTCGAGCTGCACCTCGGGCTCGAGGCGGTCGAGACCCACGATCACATCGACGTCGGGGTCGGCCTCGAGCGCCTGGGCGACTCGACCGCCCCAGAAGGTGCCGAGCCCGGTGATGAGCACGCGCTTGCCCATCAGCCGAACCACACGGACTTGCGGTTGCGGAGCATGTCGAACAACGCCTCTTGGATCTGCTGACGGATCGTCTCGGCTTCGTCCATGATCCGGCTGCGCGAGTACCGAGCCTGGTCGGGCGGGACATCGAGGTGCACCGGATCGAGCACGCGGATCTTGATCTTGGCCGGAAAGGCGAGCAGACCGCCGACGGGACCGAAGGCGAGCATGTTGGCCGTGAGTGGCACGTAGGGGACGCCGAAGAGCTTGGCCAGCTGGGGGCTCTTCCAGAGGGTGGGCATTGCCTCCTCGGAACCGACGACGGCGATGGGGATGATCGGCACGCCCGCTCGCATCGCGATCTGCACGAACCCACCGCGGCCGAAGCGTCGGAGCTGGTAGCGCTCGCTGTAGGTCTTGCCGGTGCCCTTGGTGCCCTCGGGGAAGACGAGCGCGAGCTGCTCCTGCTCGCGCAGGAGGCGGTAGGCGTTGTCGGGATGAGCGAGCACGCCGCCGACGCGCGACCACATCGTGCCCACGACGGGCATCCGCTTGAACATCTCGTCGGCCAGCCCGTAGACGGGCCGCCCGAGCTCGGTCTCGATGCCGTGCATGATCGCCGGCGCGTCAGAGGGGATGGCCCCGGCGTGGTTCGACACGAGCAGCGCGCCGCCGGTGGTGGGGATCTTCTCGAGCCCCTCCCACTCGACACGGTGCCACGAGCGGTAGAGAGGGTCGTAGATGCGGCGAGCGATCTCGCGCATGTGCTCGGAGCGACCCCACTCGTCGACGTCGGAGCCACGGGGATCCTCCAGCGGCTCCGGCGGCTCGGCGGGGCTGGGCACCGGCACGAGGGCAACCGAGTGCGAGGCCCCGATGTGTGACTCCTCGGCGCGGAGGTCGACCATGGCGGGCCGGGCCTCGGCCACCTTGGTGGCCTTCTTCGTGACGTTGGTGACCTTGGCGACCGCCGGTCTTGGCGCGGGGGCAGTGCCGTTGGCGACTGCCCGCTTCGTCCCCTTCGTCGGCTTTGTGGGCGGCATCAGTCCGATCGTAGCGGCCCTGTCGTAGCGGTCCTGCTCTACAAGCCGTCCTGGTCGGCCCGATCTTCCAGCCAACGGGTGCCGACCTCGCAGTCGTCTTGGCACGGACACCACCGGCAAGGAGGCCCCGGTCGCAGCACCGGCTCGCGTCCCTCGTGTCGGAGCGCGATGGCAGCGTCGACCCCGTGGACGACGCGCTCGAGCGCGCTGGCCAGGAGATCCTCGGTGACGGTCTCGTCTTGCAGACGTCCGCCGTCGAGGTAGTAGGTGGCGAGCAGACGGGGCGGCACACCGATGCGCACCGCCTCGATGAGGGCGTAGAAGCGAAGGTCGTCTCGGTGGTTGGGTGCAAAGGAACCCGTCTTGAGGTCGATGAGGACCTTGCCGGCGCGCGTGCCCTCCGGTCGGCCGATGGTGAGGTCAACCTTGCCCGAGAGCACGACCTTGTCGTTGCACAGGTCGGCGCGCAACCGGCTCTCGGGGACTGGTCGCCACCGGGCCTCGAGGGGTGGGAAGCACTCGAGGAACATCGCCACCCGTTCGACGGCTTCGCCATGGAGCTCGGCGCGCTCGCCCTCGCCGAGTCCGCCGAGGTAGTCGGCGATGCGGTCGTTGCCCCCGATGAGGCGTGCGATGGCCTCGTCGACGAGCTCGCCCGGGGGCGGATCGCCTCGCCAGCTCACCGACAGCTCGATGGCCTTGTGCGACACCACGCCGCGCGCGTTCGCGCTGTTCCAGGCGAACTCCTCTGCTTCCCGCGCGAGGAACATGCCCTCACAACCGTGGACGGAGGCGAGCAGGTGCTTGCTCACCCAAAGCACCTCGCCGGCCGGGAGGCGCTCCGCGAGGGGGCCGAGGCGCTCCTGCAGCGCGGCGCGCAGCTCGGCCCGCAACCGCGGGTCGAAGGCCGGTCGCTCGTTGGGTCGGGCCCCGAGGGCGGCCAGCACCTCGGCCTGGGCCGGGTTCAGGGCTGGTGCGTAGGTGGCGTCCTCGGCAGCGGTCTCTTCGGCAGCGGTCTCCTCGGTGAGGGGGACGGGGTCGACGAGCTCCACGGCGCCATTGTCACACCTCGTGAGTTGACTGGAGCGGTGGTGCAGTCCTCCTCCCTTCGCTTCGCACGAGCCGTCCAGAGCCTCGGGGCCGCCGCGCGTGGCCTCGGCCTCGTGGTGCCGGGGTTCCGCAGCCCCCCACGGCTGGTCGGGGTGCAACGGTCGATCAAGCGCTGGCCCGGTGGCGCCACGGTCGCGGTGGTGGTGCGGGATCGGCCCTGGCCCGCCGTCCAGTCCGACCTCATCGAGGGGGTGATCGCTGCCAACGCGCTCGCGAGCCCGGCCGCCGACCGGGCCCGGGCCGAGCTGTGGCTCGCGCTCGACGGCGAAGGGAGCCCAGCCCCGTCGCGCACGCAGTCGTCGCGCGCTGAGGCGGCCTGACCGGTACCGTCCAGTCGATGCGGTCGTGGCGCCTGCTGGCCTCGAGGCTGGCCATCAACGAGGTCGACGTCGATGTCGCGTACGCCGACGTGTTCGTGGTGCTCCGCGAGGGCGACGATCGGCCCGGTCCGAACGACTGGGAGGCCACCATCCGCACGGCTGTGCGCCATCACCTACCTCCGGGCACCTACGAGCTGCGCGTCGACACGCCCGACGACCTCGTCCTGAGCGGCCACGCCATGCTCCGGTTCAGCGACGGCCATCAGCACCTGTTCCGCGGCGACGGCGACCTCGGTGGAGTCGACGCTGCCTTAACCTGAGCGAGCACCCGCCCGGGTGGCGCAACTGGTGGACGCGGAGGGCTTAAACCCCTCTGGCCCCTCGGGGCTGTGTGGGTTCGACTCCCACCCCGGGCACGGGGACGCCCCCCAACCGATGTACCCGGGCCTCGAGCTGGCGGAGGCTGGCCCGGTTGCGGAGCTGCGTGATGGGGGCGATCAGTGGGGCGAGCAATCGGAACAGGCCGATCGGGTGCTCCTCCATGGCGACCTCAGTGCCGCCGCCGAGCTTCTGGAGCTCGAAGGTGACCTTCCCGTGCACGATCGGCAGCGCTCGCACATCGAGCACCAATCGCTGCAGGGGCACCACGGCCACGGAGCGGGTCCGGTCGGCGATCCTGAACGGCCCGCCGAGGCCGACCTCGTGGTGGAAGGCAGTTCCCGGGGCGGGCCAGCCCGCGTCCACGTCCCGGATCCGCAACGCCCCGATCAGCCACCTCGGATAGGTGCGGACGTCGATCAGGGTCTCCCACACCTCGGTGAGCGTGGCGTCGATCGTCACGTGCACGGTGCCCATGCAGGGGATCCTGCCCGCTCCTGATGTGTCCCAGACCCTGGGCGTCTGAACGCCCGGCGACTGGGTAGGTCGCATCCATGACTGAGCTCGAGGCGTCGTTCGAGGTGATGCCGACGCCACTGCCGACGCCGCGCGGGCCGGTGTCCGAGCAGCTCCTCGAGCATCTTCGCCGCCCGGTGCACCAGCTCAGCCCACTGCCTGAGGTGAGCGGCAGCGCGCTGACAGATGACGACCTCGCGCTGGCGCTGTACTGCTGCTACGAGCTCCACTACCGCGGGCTGGCCGACGTGGATGAGGCTTGGGAGTGGGAGCCGACGTTGCTGCACGAGCGCAGGCGGCTCGAGCACCTGCTCATCGACGACGTGCTGGAGCTTGCGGGCCCGGTGCCGATCGGCCTCACGAGGGCAGCCACCACGGACGCTCTGCGCTCGCTGGCCCATGCAGGCGGTCCTCCGCTGTCGACGTACATCGCCGAGCGAGGAACCGTCGAGCAGGTGCGGGAGCTGGCCATCCACCGTTCCGCCTATCAGCTCAAGGAGGCAGACCCGCACACCTGGGCCATTCCGCGCCTCACCGGGCGGGCCAAGGCTGCGCTGGTGGACATTCAGATGGGTGAGTACGGCAACGGGCTGGCCGCCGAGGTGCACGCCACGCTCTTCGCCGATGTGCTCGACGAGCTCGGTCTCGATCCCACCTACGGCGCGTACGTCGATCTCCTCCCGGGCATCACCCTGACCACCTGCAACCTGGTCTCGATGTTCGGCCTGCACAGGAGCTGGCGGGCGGCACTGGTCGGGCATCTGGCCTTGTTCGAGATGTGCAGCGTGGGCCCGATGGGTCGCTACCAGGCGGCTCTCGAGCGGCTGGGGTTCGGCGAGCGTGCGACCCGCTTCTACGAGCGGCACGTGGTCGCCGACGTCCGACACCAGGACGTGGCCCTGCACGACATGGTGGGGGGACTCCTCGATGACGAGCCGCTGCTCGGCGGTGAGGTGGTGTTCGGGGCGAGGGCGCTGGCGACGGTCGAGCGCCTCTTCGCCCAGCACCTGCTCGACAGCTGGGCGGCGGGGCGCTCTTCGCTCCGTGCGCCTAGGGATGTCGGAGCAGCCTGATGACCTGCTGCTCGAGCTCCTCGAGCGTCTCGACCTGCTCGGGCGCACGCAGCGTGCGATCTGCCTCGAACCTCTCCACGACGCGCGGGTCGATGTAGGCCGAGCGCGCCACCGCAGGCGTGTTGCCGAGGTGGGCAGCCACCTCAGCGGTGGCGTGGGCGACGGCTCGTTGTTGGTCGCGCTCGGTCTCAACGGCGGATTCGGACGCCAGCACAACCGCCGCCAGCACCGTCCCTGCCCACGTGCGGAAGTCCTTGGCCGAGAACTCCGTCCCGAGGTGCTCCTTCAAGTAGTCGTTGATGTCCTGCGAGCGGATGTCGACCCACCCGGTCTCACCGCGGTACGCGAGCAGCTCCGCATCGGGGGCGGCGCGTCGGCGGCGGAGGGTGACGAGGACCTCGGTCACCTCGGGGTCGACCACCTCGCAGCGGCGGCGCTGGCCGCTCTTGGCATCGAAGTCGAACCGTACGGTGTCGCGGCGGAGCTTCACGTGCTGCTTCTGGAGCGTGGCGAGGCCGAAGGTCCCGTTTTCCTTCGCATACGTCTCCCCGCCGACGCGGAAGAACCCGAGCTCGAGCAACCGCGTCGCGCAGGCGAGCACTCGGGCCTTGGGCATGCCGTCGAGGGCGAGGTCGTGCGCAACCTGTGCCCGGAGGGCCGGGAGCGCCCGGGCGAACCGGAGCATGCGCTCGAACTTCTCCCGCGACCGCTTGTCGTGCCAGTGCTGGTGGTACAGGTACTGACGACGCCCCCTGGCGTCGATGCCCGTGGCCTGGATGTGTCCCTTGGGGTCGGAGCAGATCCACACGTCTGACCACGCAGGGGGGATCGCGAGCGCTCGGATGCGGTCCACGACCTCGGGGTCGTCGATGCGGCGGCCCGCTGCGTCGCGGTAGAAGAAGCCGCGCCCGGCGCCGATCCGCGCGATTCCGGGTGCGTTGCAGTCGATCTCGCGCACCCGCATAGCGCTGCGTTACCCCGTCGGCTGCCGGCCCAGACCGGGCCGGCAGCGTCTGCTCGCAGCGCTGGGTATACGGTGACAGGTGACACGACAAGAGGACCCTGGTAGCGCCTCATCTGCAGCACCCGATGCCAGGAGAGAGCCATGGCTTCAGCCACCCACCTCCGCGGTGAGGCATCGTTCACTGGTCTCGACACCGATCGCACGGTCGTCTGGCTGCGCGGTGAGCACGACCTCGCTACGGTTGCCGAGCTGGCCGAGACCCTGGCGCGGGCCATCGCCATCGACGACGCGGACCTCGTCGTGGACCTGAGCGATGTCGAGTTCATGGACGCGTCCACGGTCCGGCTGATTGTCGGCACCCGCGACTTCCTCCGGACGCGCACGCGGACGCTGGGCGTGCGAGCGCCGTTGGATTGCGCGCGGCTGGTGCTTGATCGCTGTGGGCTGAGCAACCTGGTCGAGCCCCACCCGGCCGTCGCCAAGCAGGCCAAGCGGGCCAAGCACACCGAGCACCTCACGGGAACGACGGGTGCCCTGGCTACATGGGTGCGGGTGCCAGTCGCCGAGCCACCAAGGGTGCAACAGCTGCGTCCGGACGATGAACCCGCTGGAGCGCAGGAGCCCCGCTCGAATCACGGTCCCCACGACCGCCGAACAGACGGGGTCGCGGGTCCCCACGACCGCCGAACAGACGGGGTCGCTCGCACCGCGCCAGAGTGATGCGTGACGGACCCAATCAGACCGATCACCAGGGGCGCTGAGCCATGCCCGGTCCCCGACGCCAGCGGATCCTTGCGCAGCTCGCCGGACCCACGCCGCCCGGCCAGTTCGCGTCCGAGCTCGAGGCCAGGGCGAACTTCCACTACGTGGTGCATCAGGCATCGGGCATGGTGGCCGCACAGCTCGACCTCAGCGTCGGGCAGGCCTTCATCCGCCTGCGTGCCCATGCGTTCGGCAACGATCGCCCCAGTCGGTGCATGCGCTGCCGATGCGGTTGCGAGGCACGACGATCGGGGCACTCAACCTCTTCAACGCACATACCGGTGCGCTGGACGAGGCCGACGTCGAGATCGCTCAAGCCTTGGCCGATGTGGCAACGATCGCCATCCTCCAGCACCGCGCTGCGATCGAATCGCAGGTGGTCAACGACCAGCTCAACAACGCCCTCAACACGCGCGTCGTCATCGAGCAGGCCAAAGGGATGGTCGCCGAGCGCGAGAGCCTCGACATGGAGGCGTCGTTCGCCCGGTTGCGCCTGTACGCGCGGAACCACAACCTCCGGTTGGCCGACGTCGGCGAGGCCGTGATCTCCGGCGCCCTGGGCGCGTCGGCACTCGATCATCCCGGCGACCGGCGCTAGGAGCGGGCGATGACGTCCTCGCCGTACTTGGCGAAGGCCGTGCGCTGGCCTTCCGGGTCATAGGCGAGGGGCGGCACGATCACCCGAGACACGCCAAGGTCGCCGAGTGCCTTCACCTCGTCGAGTGCCTTGCTGCCCAGCGCGCCGTTGCCTCCTGCGCTGATCTCGATGGCATCGGGGTCGCGCCCGTGCTCGACAGCCGTGGCCTTCATGACCGCGATGAGCTCGGCCAGCGCTTCGTGGCTGCCGCGGCCGGGGAAGAAGCCGTCGCCGAGTCGGCCCGCCCGGCGCGCTGCCACCTTGCTGTGCCCACCCACGACGATGGGCACCGAGCCCTGGGTGGGCCGGGGACGGGAGATGGCGCCGTCGAACGAGGAGTGGGTTCCGTGGTGGCTGGCGGCGTCCTGGGTCCACAACGCTCGCAGCGCCGCAATGTGATCGTCGGTGCGGGCGCCGCGATCGGCAAAGGAGATGCCCAGGGCGTCGAACTCCTCCTCGAGCCACCCCACGCCGACGCCGAGCTCCACCCGTCCGCCGGAGAGCCGGTCGAGGGTGGCCACCTCCTTGGCGAGGACGATCGGGTTTCGCTGCGGGAGGATGAGGATGCCGGTGCCGAGCCTGATGGTCGATGTCGATGCAGCCACATAGGTGAGCCAGATCAGCGGGTCGGGGATGTCAGAGTCTTCTGGGCCCGGCATCTTGCCGGTGGGGCTGTAGGGGTAGGGCGACTGGTAGCCGGCGGGCACGATCGTGTGCTCGACCGTCCACAGGGACTCGAAGCCGCCCGCCTCAGCGGCTTGGGCGAGCGCGACCGCTCCCTCCGCGTAGGCCATCGGTCCAACGTTCGCGAACGCCACTCCGAACTTCATCGCCACAGGTCCTCCATCGACTCAGGTCCTCCATGGCCACAGCTCCATCATCTGACGGAGCGCGGTGAACCTACAGCCGTGGCGCGGGGCCGGACCGAGTGCGGGCAAAGCGCCCCAGGCCAGCGGACTCAGTGGGCGCGCTCGGCGGCACCGCCACTCCGCCGGCGGCGCCGTCCCTTGTGCCGTCGCCGAAGGTGCCGAGGCGACGCGGCGCGGGCACGGGCAGCTGGGCTGACCAGAGGAGGGCACCCCCGCAGAGCATCAGCACCAGCGCAGCCAGGCCCTTGTGCTCGACGACGGTCGACGCCGGTGTGGCCTGCAGAGGAGCGTTGCGCCCTTGGGCGATCGGAGCGGTGGCGGTCAACCCCTGGTCGGCTTCGGGCAGGGCTGGGGTGAAGGTGGCCGCCGGATCGATCGGCGGAGCAGAGAAGTCGCCGCCAACGGCAGGCGGGTCAAACGAGCCGGCATCGGTGGGAGTGAACGCTGGTGCGCCGAAGTCCGGGAGGGTGAAGTCGCCACCGCCACCGCTACCGCCGCTCGTGGTAGCCAGCGAGGCGGCCGTCGGCGCGTTGAAGGCGAGCTGGAAGACCGAACCGTTCGCACCCTCGGGCCGACTGGGGTCGATGCCGGGCACGAGGGTGATGTCGAGGATCCCATCGGAGAGGAGAGGGGCCAGAGCGAACGTCCACGACGTCTTGTCGTCACTGCGCAGGCCGTTGACGGAGCCCTTTGCGCATGCGGGGAACGGCTTGTCCGCCCAGCGGCCACCGCTGGCGGTCTGCCACGCCGATCCGGTCACGCAGGCGGCCAAGATGGCGGTGTCGCCGCCCTGGTCGCCGTTGTCGGCCACTGACAGCGTGAGCACGGGGGCGCTCTCGTCGTCGCCCAGATCGAAGTGCAGCGCCGCGATCGCGGTGGCGCCGTCGGCTGCGCCCGCCACCATCAGTCCACCGGCGGGGACCGTCGGGGGCGCGGGAAGGGGCGTCGGCAGCGCGCCGTCGTTCACGCGCCACCACCAGCCGGTCTGGGTGAGCGTTGAGGCGCCGGCCCCGACCGGCACCAGGGCGAGCAGGGCGGCACCGGCGAGCAGCGCCACCCCCAGCACGGTTCGTGCGCGCTTCATCGAGTCTCCTCCGTCGCGGCGACGAGCGGCTTGGCTCGGTTGCCGTTGCCATTGGCCGCGCCGTTTCCCGTTGCCTTGTCTGTCGCCTTGGGCTTCGCCTTGCGGGCAGGCGACGGGTCGGTTGGTGCCGATGCTCCCGACCGGTTGATGACGGCGAGGTCGCCGCCGAGGTACGACGAGACGACCCGCGGATCGGTGGTGACCTCGTGCGGCGTGCCCTCCACGATGGGGTGGCCCAGCTCGAGGGCGATCATCCGGTCGGAGATCCCCGTGATGAGCGGCATGTCGTGCTCGATGACGAGCAGAGCGCACCCGGTTTCCGACTGGATGCGCTCGAGGAGCGGTCCGAGTGCCTCGGTCTCCTTCTGGGCGATGCCGGACGAGGGCTCGTCGAGGAGGAGCACCTTGGGGTCGTGCGCGATGCACATGGCCAGGTCGACGATGCGACGCGAGCCCGTGGAGAGCTCGCGCACGAACTTGTCGCGATAGGCGCCGAGGTGCATGAGCTCGACGAGGTCGGCGACCGTCCACGCCACGTCCTCTTCGAGCCGCACCACGCCCGGAAGGGAGAGCAGCGAGGCGAAGTGGTCGCGCACGTCGAGATGGCGTTCGAGGCCGAGAGCCAGGTTCTCCGCGACCGTGAGCGAGGGCACGAGGCGGGCATCCTGGAACGACCGGCCCAACCCGAGGCTGGCGCGACGGTCGGGGCTGTGGTTCGTGACGTCGATGCCATCGAAGCTGATCGCACCGGCGTCGAGCTTCGTGAAGCCGGAGATGAGGTCGAAGATCGTGGTCTTGCCGGCGCCGTTCGGGCCGATGAGCCCGAGGATCTCGCCCTCTCGCAGGAGGAAGCTCGTGTCGTCGACTGCTTGGATGCCGCCGAAGCGCTTGGACAGACCATCCACCTCGAGGACCACGGGACGGGCATCGATCTCCTCGGCGCCCTCCGTACGGGCCGTGACGGTCGACCGCTTCTCTCCCTTGGCCACGGCGGCGCCGTCGAGGAACACGGAGCGGACGATGTCGTCCCGCTGGATCAGCTCCGCGGTCGGGCCTTCGAACCGAACCTCACCCTTCTCCATGAAGTACGCCCGCTCGGCCAGCGTGAGCGCCACGTTGATCGACTGCTCCACGAGCAGGATGGCCGTGCCACTTCGTTGGATCTTGCGCACGACCTCGAGGAGCTGTTCGACGATGGTGGGTGCGAGGCCGAGGGAGAGCTCGTCGATGATGAGGAGCTTCGGCTTGGCGATGAACGCCATCCCGAGCGCCAGCATCTGCTGCTCGCCACCGGAGAGGTTGCCGGCCATCTGGTCGATCCGCTCCCGCAGCCGCGGGAACAGCTCGTACACCTCGGCCGTCGTCGCCTCGAGGTGGCCGGGATCGTCGCGGTAGAGCCACCCCGCGGCCCGCAGGTGCTCGGCGACGGTGAGGGTGGGGAACACGGCCTTGCCGCCGGGTACCTGCACGATGCCCAGGGCCGCGGTCTGACCGGGGTCGGCGTGGGTGATGTCGCGGCCGTTGAAGAAGATGGCGCCGCCCATCGGGTCAGTGGTGCCGCTGATGGCCCGCAAGAGGGTTGACTTGCCCGCGCCGTTCGTGCCGAGCAGGGCGACGATCTCGCCGGGCAGCACCTCGAGGTCGACGCCGAACAGCACCTGCACCTGGCCGTAGGCCACCTCCACGCCGCGGCAGGTGAGCAGTGCGCTCTCGTCGCCCCGCTCGAGGCGTGATCGTCGGAGCTCGGCAGCCAATCCGAGCTGACTCATCGATCGGGTGACGTCGTCGGTCACGAACTTGTGTGCCGATCGCAGCACCAGGCCGCCGATCAACCAGTACGGCACCGTGACGAAGAGGCCCCAACGCAGCCCGTGCGTGTCAGAGATCTTGGCGATGCCGGGGAGGAAGTAGAGCAGCCACACGCCCACGACGATGAAGAGCGACCCGAAGCTGAACGACAACGTGCGAACCCTCGCCGGGGACACGAGCGCCTGCGTGGCGTAGAAGGGCGGGAAGAACACCCCGGCCACGAAGCTCGTCACCATCCCGAGCACGATGAACAGACCCAACCAGGGGCTGGCAGCCACCAAGGCGAGGCCGACGCCGACGCCAACGAGCGCGAGGCCGGCCTTCTTCACCGGTTCGCCGAGGCCCTCGCCGATCCAACGCATCGTCCACTTGCCCGACATCTGGATGCCGGCGAACGTCGCGGCGGCGTTGAGTGCGGAGATCACGCCGCGCCCCAGCTCGTTCACGCCGAACACCCGGTCGAGGAAGAGCGGGAGCAGGTAAGCGAGCGGGATGAGGCCGGCGCCGATGAACACCCAGGCCAGGAACTGGCGCCGCAGGGTCTTCACGTTGGCGATGATCGCTCTGGCCTCGCGGAAGGGGACCGGGTCCTCCTTCTCGAGGTCGAGGGCGGCATCGGGGTCGTCGGTGCCGCCGCGCACCGGGTCCTTGAGCTTGGTGGCCCCGACGAGCGCCGTGATGACGATGGGCCCGATGAGGACCAGGAACGCAAACCGCCAGCCGAACAGCGCAGCGGCGATGCCGGCCAGCGCGGAGCCCACGATCGAGCCCACGTAGATGGCATTGCGGTGGGCCGCGAACACGCGTGGTCGGTCGAAGGGCTTGTAGTAGTCGGCCAGCAGCGAGTTGTGGATCGAGTCGTTCATCAGGCGGCCGATGCCGTTGCCGAGGCGGGCCAGGATGAGGAACCCGATGAGCGGCGCGAGGCCGGTGAAGAAGCTGAAGACGCCGGCGATGATGGCGCCGGTGATCACGAGGTTGCGGCGAGGCAGACGGTCGCCGTAGTAGCCCACGGGGACCGCGAGGAGCAGCACCACGGTGAGGTTGGTGACCACGAGCAGGCCGAAGGCCGTGTCGGTGAGGTGGAACGCCTCCTTGATGTTGGGCGCCAGCACGTTGAACGCGGCGGTGTCGAACTCGTCGAAGAAGAACAGCAGGAAGAGGATCCGCAGGGGGAAGGTGGGCATCCCGCCGGTGATGTCGTCGAGGCGCTTGCGCAGCGAGCTCATCGCGTCAGCTCCGCGTTCTCGAGTTCAGCCAGGCGGGCTTCGAGGGCAGCGACCTTGGCGACCAGCACGCGCGTCTCCTCCTCGTCGTCGAGCTCCGGGTCCGGGACGGCGCCGGCCGCCACCGCCAGCTCGTTGCCAGCATCGGACACGAGGCTGTCTGAGACGAGGCTGGGCACGTGGATGTCGTGGCGGACCGCGACCCAGCGCAGGAAGGTGTCCCGCATGCGATACATGATCTCGGACAGGCCGCCGGGCACGATCAGCAGCAGCAAGAGGAGGCCCACACCACTCGTGAGCAGGCGCACGAACTCGCTCCCGTTGAACAAGAAGGGCACCCCTTCCACCCAGACGGCGCCGAGCATGGCCCCGGGCAACGAGGTGAGCCCGCCGATGACGGCGATGGTGAACACCGAGATCGACCGTTCGGGCGAGAAGGTGGTGGCGTCGACGCTGCCCGTCTTGAACGCCAGGAGGGCCCCGGCGACCGCCGCGATGAACCCGGAGATGGCGAAGGCGGCCAGCCGGGTGCGGGCCAGGCTCACGCCGTAGGCCTGCACGCCCCGGCCGTTGTCACGCACGCCGATCATCACCCGACCCGACCGGTTGCGCCGCAGCGACCGGGCCGCCAGCAGCGACAAGCCGAGGAAGAAGAGGCACACGAAGTAGAAGCGGGTGTCGCTCGACACGTCGAACCGGCCGTAGAGGCGGGGGCGGCCGACGACCTCGCCTTGCCGTGGCAGTGCCCACTGGAAGTAGTCCTTGTTGAGGAAGAAGTACTGCACGGTGAAGGCGAAGGCCAAGGTCGTCACGGCCAGGAACAGGCCCTGGATGCGCAGCGCCGGGAGGCCGATGAGCACCGCGGCGATGGCGCCGACGATCCCGGCCGCTACCAGACACGTGAAGAAGTCGGCGTGGGCGTGCGTGGTGAGGCCGCCAGCAACACCGGCACCGATGCCGGCGAAGCCGAACTGGCCGAGGCTGATCTGGCCCGACCAGCCGGTGAGGATCACGAGCGACACCCCGACGATGGCGATGATCACCACGAGGGTGAAGCGGCCCGCGAATCGGTCGGGGAGCAGGATCGGCAGGGTGACCGTCACGAAGAGCACCAGCGCAGCGAGAACGCTCCTCGCATAGCCCACCTCGGTGGTGTCGCGGAGCTCGGTGGGGATGGGGCGGTACTCCTTGACCGATTGCCACGTGCCGATGGCTGTGTCGAAGGCACGGGCCAACCGCGCCCGCTGAGCCAGCAGGGCCACGAGGATGACCACGAGCATGATCGCCACGGACAGCGAGGCCTTGCGAGTGCCGTAGAGGGCTGACTGGTCGATGATCCCGATCCCCATGCCGGCGATCACGCACAGCGGGAGGCTGTCCATGCGGGCCACCACCGCGGCGGCCAGCCCGTAGAGGAGCACGGATGGCCCCACGGAGCTACCGAGGGTCAGGCCAACCATCGGGGCCCGCAGGAACACGGCGGTGGCCGAGAGGACCGCCGCGATCACCCACACGACGGTGGACACCCGGCGCACGGGGATGCCCAGCAGCGCGGCTCGCTCGCCGTTCTCCGCCGACGCTCGCACCGCGATGCCCATGTCGGTGAAGCGGAAGAAGGCGCCGAGCAGTGCGCAGATGATCGCAGTGGCGACGGCGGCCATGATGAAGTCGCCGTTGAACCGCAACGGCTGCACGTCGAAGCCGAACCGGGTCCAGGGGGTGTGGAAGTCGCTGCTCGTCACGAGGCCGCCCGTGATCGATGTCTGCGCCTGGAACTCCATCACGAGCAGGAGCAGGGAGACGCCGATCGTGGCTACCGTGACGATGAGCCGGGGAGCGTCCTTGAAGCGGCGGATGAAGGTGACCTCGACGAACGCGCCGAGGAGCGCGCCGCCGATCAGCACGATCGGCACCACCAGGAAGTAGTTCAGGTCCTTGCGCAGCATGAGCAGCAGCGCGACCACCGCCGGGACAGATCCGAGCTGAGCCTGGGCAAAGTTGATGATCCTGTTGGCCCGGTAGACGAGGATGAGGCCCATGCCCAGCAGGCCGTAGAGCAGCCCGATCGTGGCGCCGTTCAGGAAGATGGCATGGGGGACCGCCGCCCCGCGCAGGCCGACATCGATCGGCCCCACGCGCAGCCGACCGAACAGCACCTGTACCGCGATCTCGACGAGCACCACATAGCCGACGAGGAGCTTGAGCGGCGGGCCCGTCCGAGGCGATCGCCACGCACGCCTGAGCGTGTCGGCGGGGCCTGCCAGGGTGGCAGCGGTCACTGTGCCTTCGCCGGCACGGTGAACTGAGCCGGCAGCTGGTTCTGGCCCGGTTCGTACCGGCGTCCGCCGTTCAAGTCGACGGAGGCGCCCTTCTTGCCGTCGATCCCGGAGGTGGCCGTGGCGTCCCAGTACACCTCTCGGAAGTCCGAGATGGCGTTGTAGTCACCGGGGCCGAACTTGATGAGGTACTGGCTGGGATTGCCCTTGGTCTCCGCCCAGCCTCCTCGGCTCGCCCGTGCCCCGACCATCCCTCGCTCCACCGTGAGCGGGTTGAGCGTCGGGCCGGCCTCTTGGAGCAGCGACCCGATGAGGGTCCAGTAGCCGGTGGGCAGGTTGCAGGCCCCGCAGGCCGAACCTGAGTTGCCAGCGGCCCGCCAGATCTTCTGGGCGTCGCTTTGCTCGAAGGGCACGGGCTTCACGAGCTGGCTCGGACCGAACGCGTGGGCCCACTGGTCCTGGCCGTAGAGCCGTCCCAGCACGTCGTAGTCGACCAGGTTCTGCCCCTCGAGCAGCCACTCGGGGAAGTAGTTGTTCTGCGTAGCGCCGTTCGTGAGGAACACCGGAGCGATCAGGTCGCCCATGAACGCCACTGTGGTGACCTTGGCGCTGATGAGACCGGCGACGGTGACCCTCGTCTGCTCCTGAGCCCGGTTGATGTCGGACTGGTAGGTGAAGACCGGCACCTCCTTGCCGCTGCACTTCTCCACGAGCGACTTCACGCGGGCGGCGACCGCCGTCTGCGAGCCGTTGCCGTTGTCGGGGATGATCACCGCCAGCTTCCGGGGGGTGGTGCGCCCCCCGATGCTCTGGTGGATGAGCACGCCGGCGTTGGTCGCCGTGCCCTTGGCCATCTTCGTGCAGTAGTACTCGGCGACCTCGTTGGCCGACTCGGTGCCGCTCGGGAACACGTCGTAGCGATAGGGGCGGCGACCGGCGTAGAAGCTCACGTCCATGCTCGGCCCGCCGAGGCTGACGATGCCGGCGCGCGACCACACGTCGTGGGTCTCCGGGCCAGCCGCGTAGTGGATCACCATGAACGGGTTCATCTTCGCCACCTCGGCCGCCGCCTGGCGGCTCTTGGCGGGGTCCGGTGGGGTCAGGGGGCAGTCGCCGGTCACGCGCTTGACGACGATCTTGCGGCCATAGAGCTCGTAGTGCTCGTTGATGAACTTCACGGCTGCGTCGTCCATCGCCTGGTACTCCGCCTCGCTTGCGGCGAGGCCCTGTGTGGCGAGGATGGCGTTGACCTGCTCGTTGGGCTGGCACTGGAAGTTGACGACGAGGATCTCCTTGTCGGTGACCCCGCGGTAGGTGGCGCCGCCGTTGTTGCCGACGAACTTCGGTCGACAGGGCGGTGCTGTGTAGATCACATCGGTCTGGCGGCCGCCTCGGCAGTGGCTGGTGTCGCCGGCTGGCGCACCGCCGCCGCCCGAGATGTTGCCGGAGGTGCCGCCGGCGCCGCCCGTCTTGCTCCCCGCACCCGTGGAGCCCCCGGATCCCGTCGTGCCACCGTCGACCGGCAGTCCGGTGGCCGGGTCGGTGGCGACCGCGTCGGTGCCGCTGCCTGTTCCGTTGTCGGCCGCGGCACCGTTGCTGTCCAGAGGAGCGAGCGAAGACACCTGCGACCCGCCGCCGGGCGCCTTGGACGGCGCTCCCACGATGATCACCGCCTGCAGGGCGGCCAGCGCGATGAACGGCGCGTACAGCTGGATCCACGACTTGCGCACGGGCAAACCCCCCAGAAGGTGTCGGTGGCCGAACCGTCCCTCGGCATCACCTGATTGGCATCAACCGGAGGTTCGGGACGAATCGGGACGAATCCTGCCAGACCTGACCCGTGGGTCAAGTTTTTCCCGCGATTCGGGGCAGAGTGCTCGGGGCGGCGCTGCTCAGGTCTGCATCGGGAGGAGAGCCTCGGCGACCCCCGCCAGGTGGTCGTCCCAATCGGTGGGCTCGGCCACCGGCACCACCACGAACTTCGACCCGCCGGCCTCGATGTGCCGCTCGATCATCGTGCGGAGGCCCGACAGCCCGGCGCCGATCACCTGCGACGGTTCGACGTCGGGCCGTCGCCGGGCGATGCCGGCGGCCACGATGTCGGGGATCGGCCCCTCGACGTAGGCGATCAGAGCGCCGAAGTGCTCGTCATCGATGGCCCGGCCCGCCGCCTCGGCGTGCTCCTTGATCACATCGATGCCGGCGCCCACGTCGTCGGGCGTGCAGAACGACGGCAGCCAGCCGTCGCCGAGACGGCCGCAGCGCTTGAGCTCCGACGGCGCGATGCCGCCGAGCCATATCTCGAGGGGTGCCTGGAGAGGCAGCGGCCGCACCGTGGCTGCCTCGAAGTGGTGGAACCGGCCGTCGTGGTCGACGGTGTCCCCAGCCCAGAACCGCCGGAGCAGCGGGAGGGACTCGTCGAAGCGGGCGGCCCGCTCGGTGCGGTCCACGCCGAAGGCCTGCTGCTCGGCGGGGTCGACGGCGCCGAGCCCGAAGGCGGGCAGGAGTCGGCCCCCGGAGAGCCGGTCGAGGGTGGCCAGCTCCTTGGCCAGCAGCATCGGGTTGCGGCCCGGCAGGACGAGCACCGAGAAGCCGAGCTTGATGCGGGTGGTGAGGCCGGCCGCCACCCCGAGGGCGACGATGGGATCGGGGCAGTCGCCGGTGATCCGCTCGGACAGCCACAGCGAGTCGAACCGGAGGCGTTCGAGACCGGTGACGAGCGCCGCGAAGCGCTCGGGGTCGGTGGACGCCCGCGTGCCGAGCCCGAAGCCGATGCGCACCTTCATCTGGGCAGCCTGCCACGGGGACGCGCGGCGATCGACGGTGGCTGTCGATCGCTAGGTTCGTCGTCATGACCACGATCGATCTCGCCGCTCCGTTCCGCCTCGATGGCCGTGTCGCCGTCGTCACCGGCGCATCGAGCGGGCTGGGTGACCGCTTCGCCCGCGTGCTGCACGCGGCGGGGGCCACGGTCGTGGCCTCCGCCCGCCGCACCGATCGGTTGGAGGCGCTGGCCGACGAGCTCGGTGATCGCCTCGTGGCCATGACGTGCGACGTGTCGGTCGACGAGGACTGCGAGCGGCTGATCGCTGATGCCATCGCCCTCGATGGTCACCTCGACATCCTCGTGAACAACGCGGGCATCGGCGGGCCGGTGGCCGCGGAGCACGAGTCGATCGGCGACTTCCGTGGGGTGGTCGACGTCAACCTCAACGCGCTGTTCCTCCTCAGCCAGCTGGCCGGGCGGCACATGATCGAGCGCCGTCAGGGCACGATCGTGAACCTGGCGTCGGTGCTCGGGCTCGTGGCATCGACGCCCATCAAGCAGGCGTCGTACTGCGCCACCAAGGGTGCGGTCGTGAACCTCACCCGCGAGCTCGGCGCCCAGTGGGCTCGCAAGGGCATCCGCGTGAACGCGCTCGCCCCTGGCTGGTTCCCCTCGGAGATGACGCAGCTCATGTTCGAGGATCAGGGCTCGAGCGACTTCATGAAGAAGAACTGCCCGATGGGGCGCGCCGGTGAGGTCCACGAGCTCGACGGTGCCCTGCTGTTCCTCGCCAGCGACGCCAGCAGCTACATGACCGGCCAGACCCTCACCATCGACGGCGGCTGGATCGCCCGCTGAACCCGCGAACAACGTTGGTTGGTTACAACAGGCCGCGGAGAAACTCGCGGGTGCGGTGCTGGTCGTCGGGGGTGCCGAACTCGACGGCGAGAAAGTCGGTGAGGCCGGCGGCGCGGTAGCGGTCGATGCCGCTCGCCACCTCGTCCTCCGTGCCCACCAGGGCCATGTCGGCTGGGCCCTCCAGGCCCTCACGGTCGAGCATCGCTCGGTACGACGGGAGGATGCCGTAGACGGCGAAGGTGGCCGCGGCGCTCTCGCGAGCGCCGGCGACGTCGTTGGTGACGCACACCGGGATGCCGGCGGCCACCCGCGGCGCCGGGCGACCATGGCGCTCAGCGGCTGCGGTGATGGTGGGGATGGTGTGGTTGGTCAGCGTGTCGGCGCCGGTCATCCAGGTGATGGTGCCCTCGGCCATCTCGCCGGCGAGGGCGAGCATCTGCGGGCCGAGGGCGGCGATCAGGATGGGGCACGGCGTCACGTCGCCGATGCCGATGGTGGCATGGGTGCCCAACGTGTCGCCCGTGAAGGCGACGGAGCGCTCGTGGAGGAGCGGCCGCAGGATCGACAGGTACTCCCGCATGTGGCGCACCGGCTTCTCGAAGGACAGGCCCATCATCTGCTCGATCACCATCTGGTGGGACAGGCCGATGCCGAGGGTGAAATGACCTCCCGAGAGCGCGTTGGCCGTGAGGGCCTGCTGGGCCAGCATCATCGGGTGGCGGGGATAGGTGGGCACGACGGCCGTCCCCACCTCGAGCGCCGGCACCTCACGGCCGATCACGGCGGCGACCGTGATGGCGTCGGGGCCGAAGATCTGTGGCAACCAGAACGAGCTGAATCCCTCCGCGGCGACGGTGTGGGCGGCCACGACGAGGTCGTCGGGGTTGCCCGAGGTGGACGAGGTGCCGGCGAAGATCCCGATGCGCATGGGCCGACCCTACCGACCGCACCTCGATCCGGTTCGCCCCCGGCAACCCGACCCTGTGACCATGTACGGGTGCTACAGGTCCGCGAGCTCGCAGTCGAGGTGGGTGGCTCCGTCATCATGGACGGCGTCAGCTTCTCGATCCGCGCCCGCGACAAGGTGGGCCTCGTTGGCCGCAACGGCGCCGGCAAGACGAGCCTGCTGAAGGTGCTGGGCGGCGGCAACGACCCGTTCGCCGGCGTCGTCCATCGCACCGGCGGCCTCGGCTACCTGCCGCAGGACCCGAAGATCGAGGGCATCGACGACAGCACCCCCGCCATCCGCCACATCCTCTCGGGCCGGGGCTTCGACGAGGCGATGACCCGCTTGGAGAAGCTGCGTCTCCAGATGGAGGAAGACCCATCGGAACGGGCCGTGGAGCGCTTCACCCGCGCCGAGGAGCAGTTCAACACCGACGGCGGGTATGCAGCCGAGAGCGAGGTGCACCGCATCGCGGCCGGGTTGGGGCTCGAGGCCGATCGCCTCGACCTGCCGATCAGCGCGCTGTCGGGTGGTCAGCGCCGGCGCGTCGAGATCGCCCGCATCCTGTTCGCCGGCAGCGACGTCCTGCTCCTCGACGAGCCCACCAACCACCTCGACAGCGATGCCAAGGAGTGGCTGCTCAGCTTCATGCGGGCCTATCGCGGCGCCCTCCTCGTGATCAGCCACGACCTCGACCTGCTCGACGAGGCCATCACGCGCGTGCTGCACCTCGATCGCTACGACGACGCCAGCCTCGGCACGATGGAGGAGTACAAGGGCACCTACAGCCAGTACCTCGTCGCTCGGGAGAAGGACGAGATCCGGTTGGCCAAGGTGGCACAGCGCCAGGCCAAGGAGATCGACCGCCTCCAGACCCTCGTCGACCGCTTCGGCGCGAAGGCATCGAAGGCGTCGATGGCGCACAGCATCGAGAAGCGCATCACCCGGCTCGAGGCCGGCGCAGTCGAGGTGTCGAAGGGCAACCGAGCGGTGCACGTGCGGTTCCCGCCGCCACCGCAGTCGGGTCGGGTCGCGCTCGAAGGCTCCGATCTGGCGGTGCGCTACGGCGAGCTCGAGGTGTTCCGCGACGTCGACTTCGCCGTCGAGCGCGGAGAGCGCCTGCTGATCATGGGCCTCAACGGCGCCGGCAAGACGAGCCTGCTGCGCGTGCTCGCCGGCGAGCTGCAAGCGAATGAGGGGCAGTTCCACCTCGGGCACAACGTGGTCGCCGGGTACTACGCCCAGGAGCACGAGGGCATCCACGCCGGTCGCACGATCCTCGAGCACCTGCGCGAGCAGGTGCCACACGCACCCGACCCCATGCTGCGCTCCATCGTCGGCGCCATGGGGCTCACGGGCGACAAGGTGCACCAAGACGCGGGCACGCTCTCCGGCGGCGAGAAGACGAAGCTGGCGCTGGGCATCCTCGTGGCCGGTCGCCACAACCTGCTCCTCCTCGACGAGCCCACCAACAACCTCGACCCCGGTTCACGGGTGGCGGTGGCCGAGGGCCTGCGTGGCTGGCCCGGCTCGATCGTGCTCGTGAGCCACGATGCCCAGTTCGTTCGCGACCTCGAGCCCAACAAGGTGCTGCTCATGCCTGATGGCACCCTCGACCACTGGGCCGACAGCTACCTCGACCTGGTCGAGCTGGCCTAACCCCCAACACCACTGCTTCTGTGTGCCGGCACCCACGAATGGCGGGGCTGGATGCACACAGAACCCGGGGAGGGAGGGGGGTCAGGAGATGTGCACCGGGGTGCTGACAAGGTCGAAGAAGTCGTTGCCCTTGTCGTCGACGACGATGAAGGCGGGGAAGTCCTCCACCTGGATCTTCCAGACAGCCTCCATGCCGAGCTCGGGGTACTCCAGCACCTCCACCTTGCGGATGCAGTCCTGGGCGAGCCTGGCGGCGGGACCGCCGATGGAGCCGAGGTAGAAGCCACCGTGTGACGCGCACGCGTCGGTGACCTGGCGGCTGCGGTTGCCCTTGGCCAGCATCACGAGCGACCCGCCAGCGGCCTGGAACTCCTCCACGTAGGAGTCCATGCGTCCGGCGGTGGTGGGACCGAACGATCCCGATGCCATGCCCACCGGCGTCTTCGCTGGCCCCGCGTAGTACACGCAGTGGTCGCGCAGGTACTGCGGCATCGCCTCGCCGGCGTCGAGGCGCTCCTTGATCTTGGCGTGGGCGATGTCGCGCGCCACCACCATCGGGCCGCTGAGCGACAGCCGCGTCTTCACGGGGTAGCGGGACAGCTCGTTGCGGATCTCGTGCATGGGGCGGTTGAGGTCGATGTGGACGACGTCGTCGTCGAGGTGCTCGTCGGTCACCTCCGGCAGGTAGTGGGCCGGGTCCTCTTCGAGCCGCTCGAGGAACACGCCCTCCCGTGTGATCTTGCCGAGCGCCTGGCGGTCGGCCGAGCACGACACGGCGATCGCCACCGGGCACGACGCACCATGGCGGGGCAGGCGGATGACTCGCACGTCGTGGCAGAAGTACTTGCCGCCGAACTGGGCGCCGATGCCGAAGCCCTGCGTGAGAGCGAGGACGTCGGCCTCGAGCTCGACGTCGCGGAAGCCGTGACCGAGTGCCGAGCCCTCGCGGGGGAGCGAGTCGAGGTAGTGGGCCGACGCGTACTTGGCCGTCTTCAGCGCGAACTCCGCCGACGTGCCGCCGATCACCACAGCGAGGTGGTACGGAGGGCAGGCTGACGTGCCCAGCGTGCGCAGCTTCTCGTCGAGGAACCGCAGCATCGAGGTGCGGTTCAGCACGGCCTTGGTCTCCTGGTAGAGGTAGCTCTTGTTGGCGGAGCCGCCGCCCTTGGCCATGAACAGCAGCTTGTAGGCGTCGCCCGTCGCGGCGTACAGCTCGATCTGGGCCGGGAGGTTGGTGCCGGTGTTCTGCTCGTCCCACATGGTGAGTGGCGCCATCTGCGAGAAGCGCAGGTTGGACGTCTCGTAGGTCTGCTGGATGCCGAGGCTGATCGACCGCTCGTCGTCGCCGCCGGTGAGCACGAGCTCGCCCCGCTTGCCCATCACGATCGCCGTGCCGGTGTCCTGGCACATCGGGAGCACGCCGCCCGCCGCGATGTTGGCGTTCTTGAGCAGGTCGAGAGCCACGAACTTGTCGTTGGCCGAGGCCTCCGGGTCGTCGAGGATCCGCCGGAGCTGCTGCAGGTGGGCGGGCCGCAGCCAGTGGGCGATGTCCCGGAACGCGGTGCTCGTGAGCAGCGTGAGCGCTTCGGGCTCGACCTGCAGGAACGTGCGGCCGGCCGCCTCGACGGTCGACACGCCCTCGGCGGTGAGCAGCCGGTAGGGCGTGTCATCGGGGCCGATCGGGAGGAGCTCGGTGAAGGCGGCGTCGGTCACGCCCGAGACGCTAGGGCCCGCCCTACCGTGGGGTCATGTCCGACGACGGGTTCCGGATCGAGCACGACACGATGGGTGAGGTCCGGGTTCCCGCTGCTGCTCGGTGGGGAGCCCAGACGCAGCGCGCCGTCGAGAACTTCCCCGTGTCGGGCATGGTGGTGGAGGCGTCGCTGATCCATGCACTCGGCGCGATCAAGGCGGCTGCGGCCGAGGTCAACGGCAACCTCGGCGTGATCGCGGCAGATGTCGCGGCGGCCATCAGCAGTGCGGCCACCGAGGTCGCCGACGGTGCTCACGACGCTGAGTTCCCGATCGACGTGTTCCAGACCGGCTCCGGCACGTCCACCAACATGAACGCCAACGAGGTGATCGCGTCGCTCGCGGCGGCGGCGATCGGCCGGCCTGTGCACCCCAACGACGAGGTCAACGCGTCGCAATCGTCGAACGACGTGTTCCCGTCCGCGATCCACGTGGCCGCCGCGGTGTCGGTCCGACACGGGCTGCTCCCGGCGCTCGACCACCTCGCCGCCGCCCTGGGGGCCAAGGCCACCGAGTACGCCACCGTGGTCAAGGCGGGTCGCACCCACTTGATGGACGCCACGCCGGTGACCCTCGGTCAGGAGCTCGGCGGCTACGCCGCCCAGGTGAGCCAGGCCGGCGAGCGCATCCACGAGGCGGCGCGACGGGCGGGCGAGCTGCCGCTGGGCGGCACGGCCACGGGCACGGGTCTCAACGCCCCGGAAGGGTTCGCGCCCGCGGTGATCGGGCTTCTGGGTGAGCGGCTCGACGTGGAGCTGGTGGAGGCCCGCGACCACTTCGCCGCGCAGGGCGCGCGCGATGCGCTGGTGAGCCTCTCGGGCGAGCTGCGCGCCCTGGCCGCTGCGCTGCTCAAGATCGCCAACGACCTGCGCTGGATGGCGTCGGGTCCGAAGACAGGCCTGGCGGAGATCCGCCTGCCCGACCTGCAGCCGGGCTCGTCGATCATGCCCGGCAAGGTGAACCCGGTGATTCCCGAGGCCGTGAGCCAGGTGGTGGCCCAGGTGTACGGCAACGACGCCGCGGTGGCCTTCGCCGGCAGCCAGGGCAACTTCGAGCTCAACGTGTTCCTGCCGGTGATGGCCCGCAACCTGCTCGAGTCGATCCGTCTGCTCACCAACGTGACCCGCCTCTTCGCGGATCGTTGCATCGACGGCCTCGAAGCCGACGTCGAGCGCCTGCGCACCTATGCCGAGGCCACACCGCAGGCCGCCACCGCGCTCAACCCAGTGCTCGGCTACGAGCGGGTGGCCCAGCTCGTGAAGGAGTCGGCCAAGACGGGCAAGAGCATCCGCACGCTCGTGGTCGAGCAGGGACTGGTGCCTGAGTCAGAGGTCGATCAGGTCTTCGACCTGCTCAAGCTCACCCGAGGCGGCACCCCAGGACCGAGCTAGCCCGAGGCAATAGGTCCCGTTTCACCCGTCTCGAGGTTATGAGTCCCACATGTGGGACTCATAACCTCGGCCTGGCCCGAGTGGGACTCATTGCCTCGGATGCCAGACTGCGGCGGTGAAGCTCACCGTGCACCACACGATCAACTGCTCGCCCGACGAGTTCTGGGCCCTGTACTTCGAGGCCGCGTTCACCGAGCGCCTGCACCTCGAGGGGCTCGGCTCGACCTCGGTCGAGGTGGTCGAGCAGTCCGGCGAGCCTCCGGCCAAGGTCACCCGCACGCTGCGCTATGGGCAGCAGCCCGACATGCCTGGTCCCGTGCGCAAGCTCTTCGGTGACGAGGTGGTCACCACTGAGAACGGCACGTTCGATCCGGCCACGGGCACGTGGACCTTCACCCTCGTGCCCGGCACGATGGCCGACAAGACCAACCTCGCCGGCGCGATGTCCCTGGTCGACAACGGCGACGGCACGAGCGACCAGACATTCACCCTCGAGGCCAAGGTCAAGATCTTCGGCGTCGGCCCGGTGGTCGAGAAGTTCATCGAGAAGCAGGCCAAGGCCAGCCAGGCGCGGTCAGCCGAGTTCGTGAACGAGCACCTCGCGGGCGCCTGAGGGCGCGTTGCGGGGGGTCAGCCCGCGGCGGCCGAGCCCGCGTAGGGCGACGGATCGCTCTCCGCGGGGATCAGCGGGGCCGACCAGCTCATGTTCTTGGCCAGCGCGTTGGCCACAGCCCGCCACTCGAGCGGGTCCCACCCCTCGGCCACAGCCGCCACGTGCAGGTCGCCCCGGACCTGCAGGAACGCCGGGAGCTCGTTGAGCCCCAGGGCCTTGACCGCGGTGCGGTCGGGGTCGGCGAAGGTGAGCACCTTGTCGGCCCACGGACCGAGGAACTGGCGAGCTTCGTCGGCGGTGCCGGTGACGAGGAAGGCCACGCGGCAGTCGGCGCCGGTGAAGTGGGTGAGCACCCGACCCGCCGTCTCCAGCAGCCACGAGCTCTCGTTGGTGAACGGATCGAGCACGACAACAGCGAGCTGGAACGTCGTGAGCCATCCGGAGATGGGACGGGGTTCGCCGTTGATCGGAGCCAGCGTGAGATCGGCAGGGGGGTCGGTCGCCACGGGCGGAGACGGTAGCGCGGCAGGTTCAGCGCGAGCAGATCCCGGGCACTTCGTCGCGCCGGCAGGGCTACCGTCGGTGCGTGCACCCGATCGAGCGGCTCCGCTACGTAGCCCGAGCATCGGGCGCCGACCAGGCCATGCTCGTGCGCGAGACGGCGCAGGCGCTGGCCGCGTTCCGCGACGACCCTGCCGGGCTCGTGGCCGCCTGCCGCCGCATCGTCGACCGCCACCCCACCTCGGGCCCCCTGTGGTGGCTGAGTGCACGCGTGCTGACCGCACCTGATGGCCAGCGCGAGGCTTGGCAGGCCGTGGACGACATCGACAGCGACAGCACCCCGGCCGAGCTCGGGTTCGCGCTCCCGGAGGATGCCACGGCCTGTGTGATCGGGTGGCCTGAGCTCGTGGGCGAGGCCCTGCCGAGGCGCGGCGACGTGGAGGTCCTCGCGGTCGACGCGCTGGGCGAGGGCAGCGGCCTGGTGCGGCGCCTCATGCATGCCGGGATCGACGCGGTCGACGTCCCCACCTCGGGGCTCGGTGCCGCGGTGGCGTCCTCGGACGTGCTCATCCTCGAAGCCGTGGCGCTCGGACCCACGGGGTTCGTCGGCGTGAGCGGCTCGCTGGCTGCGGCCGCCGTGGCGCGACACGCTGAGGTGCCCGTGTGGGTGGTCGCAGGCGTGGGTCGGCTGCTGCCGGCTCGGATGTGGGACGCACTCGCAGGCCGCCAGGCCACCCACGCGGCCGATCCGTGGGACCTCGACGAAGAGGTCGTGCCGCTCACACTGGTCGATCAGGTGTGCGGGCCGGTCGGCCTCGAGTCACCAGAGCTCGCGCTGCGTCGCACGGATTGCCCGATCGCACCGGAGCTGTTCGACACCGGGAGTGCTCCGGGCACCTACAGGCGCTAGACCGTCAGCCCATGTCCCGCCGCGATCAGATCCGCATGTCCGACGCCGAGATCGAGGAGTTCCTCGCCGGCCGTCACACGATGAACGTGGCGTCGTTCAACCACGATGGCACGATCCACCTCGTGGCCATGTGGTACGCCGTGCTCGACGGCGACGCCGTGTTCTGGACCTTCGGCAAGAGCCAGAAGATCCTCAACCTGCAGCGCGATCGGCGCATCACGCTCCTCGTGGAGTCAGGCGACGAGTACAGCGAGCTGATCGGGGTGGAGATCGTCGGCCAGGCCACGGTGCTCACCGACCACGACGACATCATGGAGATCGGCGAGGCGGTGTACGCCCGCTACTTCGGCGAGGTCACCGACGAGGTGCGTCCCTTCGTGGAGCTCACGGGCGCCAAGCGCTTCGGTGTGCGAGTCAAGGCCGACCGAGTCGTGAGCTGGGATCACAAGAAGCTCGATGGCGCGTACTGACACGACGCGCATTGGGGGGTCCCTACTCGAGGTGTGAGCGCAGGAAGCCGATCGTCTGCCGCCACGCCGCGAGCGACTCGGTCGCGTCGTAGACCTCAGGCCGAGTGTCGTTGAAGAAGGCATGATCGACGCCGGGGTGGATGACGATCTCCACCTCCTTGCCGAGGTCGTGCAGCGTGTCGGCCAGCTCGTGGGCGGCGGCGGGCGTGAAGAACCCGTCGTTCTCGGCGTAGTGCCCGAGCACCGGCGCGTCGAGGTGCTCCCATTGGGGTTGCGCGTCGGGCCACGGGATGAGCCCGTACCACGGCACGCACGCCTTGATCCTGTCGGGGCGCTGGGTGGCGGCGACTAGCGCGAGCCCACCGCCCATGCAGAAGCCGGTGATGCCGACGCGGTCGCTGTCGCTTCGGCGGGCCACCTCGTCGATGGCGCCCGACAGGTCCTTGCCGGCCTGGGCCATGTTGAGGGCCATCATCAGCTTGCCGGCCTCGTCGGGCTCAGTGGTGGTCTGGCCGTGGTAGAGGTCGGGGGCGAGCGCGAGGAACCCCTCGGCGGCGAACCGCTCGCAGAGGTCGGTGATGTGCGGGACAAGGCCCCACCACTCCTGGATCACGACGAGCGGGATCGCGTTGCCGGTGTCGGGCTTGGCGAGGTAGCCGCTCGCCGTGCCGCCGTTGGAGGGGAACTCGATGATCTCTCCCATGCCGCGTGACCCTAGTGAGCGAGATCAGCCCTCGGCGGCGAGCGCGGTGATCGCCTCGTGGATGGCGAGGACGCGACGCGCCTCCTCCACGTGGAGGTTCTCGATCATGCGGCCGTCGACGGTGACGACACCGCGACCGTCGGCCTCGGCTTCGGTGAAGGCAGCGATGATCCGACCGGCCCTCTCCACCTCGTCGTCGGCCGGGGCGAAGGCCGCGTTGCAGGGATCGACCTGGCTCGGGTGGATCAGCGTCTTGCCGTCGAAGCCCATCTCACGGCCCTGCCGGCACTCGGCCGCGAAGCCAGCCTCGTCCTTGATGTCGTTGTAGACGCCGTCGAGGATCACCTTGCCGGCAGCGCGGGCGGCGAGCAGGCACAGGCCGAGCCCACTCAGCAGGGGAGCCCGCCCCGGAACGTGGGTGGCGTGGAGCTCCTTGGCGAGGTCGTTCGTGCCCATCACGAGCACGGCCAGGCGCTCGGACGACGAGCAGATCTCCTCGGCGTGGAGCATGGCGATCGGCGTCTCGAGCATGGCCCAGATCATCGTGTGATCGGGGGCACCGCCGGCTTCGAGGGCCTTGGCGATCTGGTGCACCTCGGCAGCGGAGTTGATCTTCGGCACGACCACCGCGGCGGGGCCGGCCGCGGCGATGGCGCGCAGGTCGTCATCGTGCCAGGGCGTGCCGATTCCGTTGGCCCGGATCGCGATCTCGCGGCCGCCGTACAGACCGGATGCTGCGGCCGCGCAAACGCGGTCGCGCGCCCCGGGCTTGGCGTCGGGAGCGACGGCGTCCTCGAGGTCGAGGATCAGCGCGTCGGCTGGGATCGTCTGCGCCTTCTCGAGCGCCCGCTCATTGGCCCCGGGCATGTAGAGGACGGAGCGGCGAGGTCGAAGCAGAACCGAGTCGGCCATCAGAGGTCCGCCGCCGCGTAGGCCTTGGCCAGCTCAGGATCCCGAGCGGCAAGGCGCTCGGCCAGCTCCAACATCACGAGGCACTGCTTCACCGAGGCGTCGTCCTCCATCTTCCCGTTGAGCATCACCGCGCCGGTGCCATCGCCCATCGCGGCCACCACCTCGCGCGCATGGCGCACGTCGGCAGGGTCGGGCGAGAACACACGCTTGGCGATCTCGATCTGCACCGGGTGCAGGCTCCACGCCCCGACGCAGCCGAGCAGGAACGCGTTGCGAAACTGGTCCTCGCAGGCGACCGTGTCCTTGATGTCGCCGAACGGGCCGTAGTAGGCGAAGATCCCGTTCGAAGCGCACGCGTCGACCATGCGGGCCACGGTGTAGTGCCAGAGGTCCTGCTGGTAGGTGGCTCGCGGGGCGTCGATGTCGCCGCCGGGCGGATCTTCCCGAACGAGGTAGCCGGGATGGCCACCACCGACGCGGGTGGTCTTCATGCGGCGGTTGGCGGCCAGGTCGGCCGGGCCCAGCGAGAGCCCCTGCATGCGGGGCGAGGCGGCGCAGATCTCCTCGACGTTGGCCACGCCGCGGGCGGTCTCCAGGATGGCGTGCACGAGGATCGGGCGATCGAGGCCCGCCTTGGCCTCGAGCTGCGCCAACAGCCGGTCGACGTAGTGGATGTCCTCGGGGCCCTCCACCTTCGGGATCATGATCACGTCGAGCTTGTCGCCGATCTCGGTGACTGCGGCGGTGAGATCATCGAGGCACCACGGCGAGTCGAGGGAGTTGACGCGGGTCCACAGCTGGGTCTCGCTCGGCGTCCACGCCTTGCCCACCTCGATGAGCCCGGCGCGAGCGGCCTCCTTGTCTGTGGACGGCACGCCGTCCTCGAGGTTGGCGAGCAGCACGTCGACCGTCGGCGCGATGTCGGGCACCTTCGCCACCATCTTGGCGTTCGACGGCGGGAAGAAGTGGATGACGCGCGATGGGCGAGACGGGATCTCGCGCACCGGGTCAGGGGCACCCACGGCGAGTGGGCGGAAGAAGTCCTTGGCGGAGCGCATCAGGCGTTGATCCCTTCGACCATGCGGCGGGCGATGACCTTGAGACAGAGGATCTCGTCGGCGCCCTCGAAGATCGAGAGCACGCGGGCGTCGACGTAGTAGCGGCTCACGTCGTACTCCTCCGCGAAGCCCATGCCACCGTGGATCTGCATCGCCTCGCGGGTGACCCACTCGGCGGCCTTGCACACATAGGCCTTCACCATGGCCGCTTCGAGCGTGCCCTCGCCCTTGGCCATGAGCCGGGCCACCGCGTACGACGACTGGCGGGCGGCCTGGATCGTGACGGCCATGCGGGCCAGCTTCACCTTGGTGAGCTGCAGATCGGACAGCGGTGCTCCGAACACGATGCGGTCATCGGCGTACTGGCGGGCGGCCTCGTAGGCGGCCTGCATCACGCCGACGGCGCGGGCTGCGGTCTGGAGGCGACCGTTCTCGAAGCCGGCCATCTGGAGGTAGAAGCCCTTGCCGAGCCCGTCGGTACCGCCGACCAGGTTCTCGTCGGCCACGAACCAGCCCTCGAAGGAGATCTCGTAGGAGTGCATGCCGCGGTAGCCGATCGTGTCGATCGGCCGACCCTCCATGCGTCCGCCGCCCGGTGCGCCGCCGTCGGCGCCGGCTGCTTGGTCGAGCACGAAGCCGTGGCCCTCCCCGCGAGCCTTTGGAATGACGAACATCGACAGGCCGCGGTGCGTCTTGCTGCGGTCGGGGTCGGTGCGGGCGAGCAGCATGAGCACGTCGGCACGGGCGCCGAAGGTGCACCACGTCTTCACGCCGTTGATGACCCACCCGCCGTCGACCTTCGTGGCGGTGGTCTTGATGCCGGCCACGTCGGAGCCGAAGTCGGGCTCGGTGACGGCGACTGCGTTCATGATCTCGGCCGTGGCCAGCCGCGGGAGGATGCGCTGCTTCTGCTCCTCGGTGCCGCCCTTCACGAGGGCGCGGGTGAGGATCTCCGGACGCGTGATCAGCGACCCGCCTGCGCCGAGCGAGCCCCGGGAGAGCTCCTCGGTGGCGACGACCATCCCGATGTACTCCGACTCGCCGCCGCTGCCGTAGCCGCCGTACTCCTCGGGGATCGACAAGCCGAAGGCGCCCATCTCGCCGAGCCCGCTGATGATGTCCTCGGGGATGTCGCCGTTCTCACGATGGATGTGCTCGGCGATCGGCTTCAGCTTCTCGTCGGCGAAGCGTCGGAAGGTGTCCTGCACCAGCTCGAAGTCGTCATCGAGGTGGCGGGGACCGTCCTGACCGGCGAGCTCGGCGAGGAAGTCGGCGTCGCGGTACGTGGCGCAGAAGGGGCGGGCCCCGTCGAGGGCGCCGGGGTCCACGCCCCATGCGTCCTCTCGCCCATAGAGGCGAGCCGCGAGCTCGCCGACCGCGTCGGCCACGAAGGCGCAGGTGATGGCGGCCTCGACGTCGCCAAGGGAGCCGTAGTCGAGCATGGCGGATGCTGTCTCGACGGCGGCCCCGGCGTGGGCCAGGTCGTAGCCGAGCACCTGGTTGACGTCTGGGCCACCGGCCCCGGCGAGGGTGCGTGTGCCAGCGCGCACCACGCTCCGGGCCAGCTCCACGACGTCAGCAGCGGCAGTCAGATCGGGGGTCGACATGTTCGGGAGGTTAGTGATGGCCCCGTTCCCGTACGGAATCGCTGACCACGAGCGGCGCCTGGGCTCGCCGCATCCTTCACATACCGGTCAAGTCGGTTACAACAGCGTGCCGATCCACTCTCATGGGACTGGTCCCGGGACAGCGACGAGGAGCAGGCGTCACGGTGCGGACGCGGCTCCTCGCCGCCGTCCTGCTGCCTCTGCTGCTCGTGACGACCTTCGTGGGGCTCATCGTGGCCGACCGGCAGGGCACGGTCCGGGCCACCGCCGCCCTGCGCGAACGAACGGAGGTGCTGGCCGATCTGGCCATGCTGCGGACGCGGGTGTTCGAGGAGCGACGGCAGTTCGAGACGGTCACCCGGTCTGCTGCCTTTGGTGTCGATCCGGCCACCGTGAGCAACCTGATCGGGATGGAGGTGGAGGCTGATCCGACGGCGGCCCGCACCGCCACTGATGCGGTCATCGCTCGCATCGACCTGGGTCATCGACCCTTCGCCGCAGGCACGCTCGCCGCCCTGCGAGCTGACATCGACACCTCCGCCGTCAACACCGACGAGGCGAGCGCCCGGTTCTCGGCGCTCGAGTCGAGCGTCGTCGCATCCCTCGACGGCGCCCTCGACGACATCGCCCGTCGCGCCGTGGGCATTGGCGACGTCACGCTCGAGCAGGCCGTTCGGACGATGAACGACTCGGTGCAGGTGGCCGGCCTGCGGGGTCGGCAGATCCAGGCGCTGGTGGGCCTCTGGTTTGCCGGCGGCGGTTCGCACGTGCCAGCCCTCGCCGAGTTGGCCAGGGCCACGGAGCTGTACGAGCGGACGGCCCACAAGCTCGACGCCACACCGGTGAGGTCCGTCGCCGACGCGTGGTCGAGCGCCGATGCCGCTGGGGCGGCGTTCAGCGGTGCGATCGCAGACGAGCTCGCCGGGACCCCGAGTGCTGGCCTCGACGTGGCTGACCTCACGTCGATCGGGCGAGTGCTGGGCGATGGGCTGCGTCACTACGAGGCGATCGCGTCGCTCCCAGAGCTCGCCTCGGTGCCCGTCTCTGCCTCGGCGGCCGCCCGCGGTGCCCGCGCCACGGCGGACGCCGAGCGGGCGGTGGCCGCCGCCGCGACGTCGATACTCATCGCCGTTGGTGCCGCGCAGTGGTTCGGACGCTCAATCACACGACCGCTGCGCAACCTAACCGAGCAGGTCAGAGCTGTCAGCGACGGTGATCTGGCCCTCGCCCCGTTGCCCCTGCGCGGACCGCCCGAGCTGCGCGTCGCCTCTGCTGCGTTCAACGAGGTGGCCGCCAACCTCATGCTGATCGAGCAGAAGGCCCTGGCCCTCTCGGCGTGCGACTTCACGAGCCCGGCCGTGACGACCGATCTGCCCGGTCGCCTTGGAGAGGCGCTGAGCACCTCCCTGCAGGTCCTGTCGAGGTCGATCATCGAGCGACACCAGCTGCAGTCCCGACTGCTCCACCAGGCCACCCACGATTCGCTGACCGGTCTGGCCAACCGCCGAGCGGTGATCGAGACCCTCGGCGCTGCAGTGGAGCGCTCGCGGCGATCGGGGAGCCTGCTCGCCGTCACGTTCATCGACCTCGACGACTTCAAGGCCACCAACGACTCCAGCGGGCACGCCATCGGTGACCTGCTCCTCCAGGCCGTGGCGGACCGGATGCGCGGCGCGGCACGGCGAGGTGACGTCGTTGCCCGCCTCGGCGGTGATGAGTTCGTCATCGTGGCCGAGCACGTGGGTGGCCCGGATGAGGTGATGGCACTGGTCAGGCGCGTGCTCGACGCCGTCGCCGCTCCTATCGAGATCGATGGCCGGGACTACACGATCAGGGCTTCCGCTGGCGTGGCGCTGAACCATGACCTGACCGATGACCCCCTCTCTCTTCTCGCCAAGGCGGATCTGGCCGTCTACCGCTCGAAGCGGCGCTCGCCATCGGCCATCGAGCTCTACGACGAGCAGCTCCAGCGGGTGGTCAGGAACCACGCAGAGGTGGAGGCCGCGCTCGCGGCAACTCTGGCCGTCGGTGGTGATGAGCTCCAGCTCCACTACCAGCCGATCGTGGACGCCAGCACGGGAGCGGTCGTATCGCTCGAGGCGCTCGTTCGGTGGGATCGGCCCGACGAAGGGCTGATGCAGCCCGATCAGTTCATCCCGATCGCCGAGGTGTCTGACCTCATCGTGCGGCTCGACTGCTGGGTGCTGCAGGCTGCCACGCGGCAGCTGGCGGCATGGTCAGATCACCCGCTCCTGAGCCGGACCACGATGGCGGTGAACATCTCCGGCCGGCACATCACCGATGTCGGCTTCGTCGACAACGTCGTCGCGGCGCTCGCTGCGACCGGCATCGCTCCGCACCGCCTGGTGCTCGAGGTGACGGAGACCGCGCTCGTGAGAGATCTCTCGCGCGCCGCGGCCCAGATCGAGGCCGTCCGCGCCCTCGGTGTTGCGGTAGCCGCAGACGACTTCGGAACGGGACACACCGGCCTGGCCCACGTCCGGACGCTGACGGTGGACGAGATCAAGATCGATCGCAGCTTCACGAGCGAGCTGCCGGTGGTGACCGAGCTCGTGCAGATCGTGATCGACCTGGCCCGTCACCTCGGCGTGCGAACGGTGGCCGAGGGCGTGGAGACACAGCAGCAGGCCGACGCGCTTCGCGCACTGGGCTGCAACCTCCTACAGGGCTATCTCTTCAGCCCGGCGCTGCCACCCGGGGAGCTCCTGCTCTGGATGCACGAGCACCACCGTGCCCTGACGGTCTGGTCGCCGGCGTCGGTTGTCTCGTAGCGTCAGGGGGGTTCCACGGCTGCCCACGCAGGAGACGCCCCGCTCCATGACCACCTTCGACCGCCCCTTCGGACGCCACCTCGAGGACTTCACGCCCGGCGACGTCTACAAGCACTGGCCCGGCAAGACGATCACCGAGTACGACGACCACCTGTTCTGCATGATCACGATGAACCACCACCCGCTGCACACGAATGCATGGTTCGCCGAGAACGAGACGGTGCAGCGCAAGAACGTGGTGGTCGGCAACCTCGTGTACTCGCTCGTGCTCGGCATGAGCGTCCCGGACGTGAGCGGCGCGGCCATCGCCAACCTCGAGGTGGAGTCGTTGCTGCACCCCAAGCCCACCTTCCACGGCGACACCATCTACGCCGTCACGAAGGTGCTCGAGGTGAAGGAGACGTCCAAGGGCGACCGTGGAATCGTCACCGTAGAGACGAAGGGCATCAACCAGCGGGGCGAAGAGGTCTGCTACTTCCGCCGCAAGCTGATGGTGTGGAAGCGCGATCACGCGCCGACGCGCAAGTTCCCCTATGACGACACCTCCGTCTTCGACGGCGAGTGACGCCGGTGCGACGCACCACCCGGCGAGCCCTCCTCGGCGTCGCCGCGGTGCCCGTCGCTGCCATCGCCGTGCTGATGATCGAGGTGCAGCTGGCGCGGATGGGGCCCGATCTCCACGACACCCCGTTTGATCACGACGGACGGGTGGGCGGTCCCGGGGTGCCCCTTCGCATGGTGTGGCTCGGCGACTCCACCGCCGCCGGGGTTGGAGCCTCGTCGCCAGATCGGGCGATTCCGCGCCGGGTTGCCGTTGGCTTGCCGTACCCAGTTGAGGTCACTGACCTTGGGGTGTCGGGCGCGCGGATCGCTGACGTGGGCGACCAGCTCCGTCACCTCGATGCCCTCCACCCCGACGTGGTCCTCATCAGCATCGGCGCCAACGACGTCGTCCACCTCACCTCCCGGCACGCCTTCCGGTCCAGGTATCGGCACCTCGTCGACCGGATGCCTCGCGGTGCGCTCGTCGTCCTGCTGGGTGTGCCCGACATGGGCGCGCCGCCCCGGTTTGCGCAGCCGCTGCGGGGGATCGCTGCCTGGCGTGGCCGCCAGCTCGACGAGATCGCGCGTGCGGTCGCTCGCGATGCTGGCGCGATCTACGTTGACATCGCGGGCGAGACTGGTCCCACGATGCGCTCCGACACCGCCCGCTACTTCGCCGGTGATCACTATCACCCGAGCGACTCTGGGTACGCGCTGTGGGCCGCGGCTGTGCTGCAGCAGCTCACGCCAGTCCTGCTCCGCGACCGGCCTGTCGTGCTCAGCGACCAGGAGGCCGTCGGTGCCAATTGACGACGTCGCGGCGCGTGGCTTCGAGGCCGGGGCCGCCGCCTACGAGGTGGCCCGGCCGGGGTACCCGGACGACGCGGTCGCAGTCCTCCGCGACGTGGTGGGCATCGTGTCTGGCACGCGAGTCCTCGACCTCGCCGCGGGCACGGGCAAGCTCACCCGTCGTCTGGTGGAGCTCGGCGCGGCGGTGACCGCGGTGGAGCCGGTGGCGGCCATGCGCGGTCAGCTGGCCACCGTCCTGCCGAACATCGAGGTGGTCGACGGCACGGCAGAGCAGATCCCGAGCGCGGAGGCGTCCGTCGAGGTGGTGTCGGTCGCCCAGGCGTTCCACTGGTTCGACGCGCCGCTCGCGCTCGACGAGATCGCCCGGGTGCTGGGGCCGGGCGGCCGCCTCGTGCTGCTCTGGAACGAGCGGGATGAGTCCACGCCCTGGGTGGCAGAGATGAGCCGCATGATCAGGTGGCACGAGCGCACGGTGTCGCGCTACCAGCACGTGAGCTGGCCGGAGATCGTCGCGTCATCGCGGCACTTCACGCCGCTCGAGGAGCGCGTCATCAGGTGGGATCAGCCGATGACCCGTGATCTGCTGGCCGATCGGGTGCGCTCGATCAGCTACATCGCGGCGATGCCGATCCCCCAGCGCGAGAAGCTTGTCGCCGAGGTGGTGCACCTGGCTCGACGCATGTCCGAGCCCTTCCCCTTGCCGTACATCTGCCGCGTCCAGTGGGCGAGCCTGAGCTGACTCGAGCTGACCTGACTCGAGCTGCCGCCGTCCTCGACTGGTGGGAGGGCCAGCGACGAGAGCTCCCCTGGCGAGCCACGCGCGACCCCTGGGCGGTACTGGTGTGCGAGGTGATGGCTCAGCAGACGCAGGTGGCCCGAGTGGCGGAGCGGTGGGCCCCGTTCCTCGAGCGCTTTCCAACCCCTGCAGCGTGCGCCTCGGCGCCAGTGGCCGACGTCCTCCGCTGGTGGGCGGGCATGGGCTACAACCGTCGCGCCCTGAACCTGCACCGGTGCGCCGAAGAGGTCGTCGCACGGCATGCTGGCCGGCTGCCGGACACGCTCGACGAGCTCCTCGCCCTCCCCGGCATCGGCGCCTACACGGCACGCGCCGTGCTCGCCTTCGCCTTCGATGCAGACCATGCCGTCGTCGACACCAACACGGCCAGGGTGCTGGCTCGCTGGGAAGGGCATCGCCTCACCGCGCGGGAGGCTCAGGAGGCCGCCGATGCCGCGCTGCCGCCTGGGTCAGCCTGGGCCTGGAACCAGGCGATGCTCGACCTGGGCGCCACGGTGTGCACGCGGCGCGCCCCGAGGTGCGACCTCTGTCCGGTCGTCGATCGATGCGGCTGGGCTCGCGCCGGCGCTCCCGCGCCGGACCCTGCCGACGGCTCGGCCGGCGTGTCGGGCGGACAGACGCGCTTCGAGGGCAGCGACCGCCAGGGGAGAGGACGGCTCGTCGATGCGATGCGCACCGGTCCGATCGCTGGGCGCGACCTCGCTGCGCTGGCCGGCTGGCCGACCGACCCTGAGCGGGCCGCCCGCGTCGCCGCCACCTTGGTGGCCGACGGCTTGGCCACCACAGACGGCGATCGCCTTCAGCTCCCCTGAGCGCAGCGTTGGCCCGCGGTCACCGGCATGGCGTCCGCCGTCAGCCGGTGATGAAGTCGACGACGAGCTGGTTCACCACGTCGGGCCGCTCGAGCTGGAGGAAGTGGCCGGCGTCGTCGACCACCTCCATGCGAGAGCCGGGGGCGGTGAGGAAGGCCCGTGCCATCTCCGCCACCTCGATGCCCATGCAGCCGTCGGTGCGGCCATGCAGGTACAGCGTGGGCTGGGCGGTCACCTCGCCGCCCTTGGCCTGCACGGCGTCGAGCGACGGATCGACGCCGACGGTGCCCAAGGTGGCCCGGTAGTAGCCGATCGCTGCCGCGAGGTTGGCCGGGTCGCGCAGCGCGTCCTTCACGTGGGCGAGGTCCTCGCTTGCCGCGTAGCCCGGCGACCAGTCGGCCCACAGCCCGTCGATGAAGGCCAGGTCGCCCATGCCCACGACCACGTCGGCCAGCGCGTGCTGGAAGAAGAACATGTACCACGACCGCTTGAGCTGCGCGTAGGTCATGAAGCCTCCCGCGACGGCACCGGCAGGGGGCACTGCCATCGTGACGACGCGACGCCACCGGTCGGGTTCGTGGTTGGCCGCGACGTAGGTCGCCATGGCCCCCCAGTCGTGGCCGATGATCACCGCATCGCCGTCACCACCGAGGGCCTCGTGCAGCGCGCACGCATCCATGCCGAGCGCTGCGGTTTGGAAGCGACCGTCGGCGGGCACCGAGGTGGGCGCGTAGCCCCGCATGAACGGCGCCACGGCCCGGTACCCAGCGCCGGCCAGGGCGGGCAGGAGGTGACGCCAGGTCCAGGCGGAGTCGGGGAACCCGTGCAAGCACAGCGCGAGGGGTCCCTGGCCGGCTTCGAGGTAGGCGAAGTCGACGCCGTTGGCCGTGATCAGTCCGTCGGTGCTCGTCATGGCCGCGCACCGTAGTGCTCGCGCCCGCGAGCGTGGTGCTCGCTCTCATGCGTGAGACAGACGTCACACGACCTACAGCAGGTCGACAATCCCCGATAACCTTCGAACCTCAGTTGAACCGGGGGGGACCACTGCTCAACGTCAGCTTCTTCGGTGTCCGGGGATCCACCCCATGCCCGTGCGAGGCCAACCGTCGCTACGGAGGCAACACCTCCTGTGTGGCGCTGGAATCGCCCGGTCATGCGCCGATCGTCCTCGATCTCGGCACAGGTCTGCGCTTCTGGGGCGAGACCCTCGACGCCTCGCAGACCTTCGTGGGCTCTGCGCTCGTGACCCACATCCACTGGGACCACGTGCAGGGCCTGCCGTTCTTCACGCCCGTGCTGCAACCCGGGGCACAGTTCGACGTGTACGGGCCGCCCCAGCCCGAGCAGGGCTCGCTGGCCGACGCCTTCAACGAGTTCATGCGCCCGCCCTTCTTCCCAGTCACCACCGCCGAGCTCCTCGGCGACATCCGCTTCCACGAGGCGTGGAACGAGGACCTCGAGCTCGATGGCGCCAAGGTGAAGACGCGGGCGGTGCCCCACGTCGGGCGCACCAGTGGCTACCGGATCGAGATGGGTGGCGCCACCGTGGCCTACCTGTCCGACCATCAGATGCCCGCCGACGGCAGCCACGAAGTCACCGATGCGGTGCTCGAGCTCTGCGATGGCGCCGACCTCCTCATCCACGACGCGCAGTACACCACCGACGAGTTCCCCGCGAAGTCCACCTGGGGTCACTGCACCCCCGACTACGCGGTGCACGTGGCCAAGGAGGCCGGCGTGCGGCGCCTCGCGCTGTTCCACCACGACCCAACCCACCACGACGGTGCCGTCGACGCCATCCTCGCTCACGCTCGCCAGCTCGCCAACGGGTCGGCGATCGACGAGGTCGTGGCCGCCCACGAGGGCCTCGTCATCTCGCACTCCTGACGGCCGATAGCGTCGCAGCGATGAGAGAGCGAAGCGAGCAGGCCCCCTTCGACGCCGCCACGTACCGCCAGGTGCTCGGCCACTTCCCCACCGGAGTCACCGTGATCGCCGCCGCCCCCGACGGCGTGCCCGTGGGTCTTGCGGTCGGGTCGTTCGCGTCGGTGTCGCTCGAGCCGCCGCTCGTGGCCTTCTTCGCCGGGAAGAGCTCGTCGTCGTGGCCCAAGATCGAAGCGGCGGGCTCGTTCTGCGTGAACATCCTCGCCGAGGACCAGGAGGCCGTCTGCCGACGGTTCGCATCGAAGGACGACGACAAGTTCGCCGGTCTCGGCTGGGCTCCGGCGGGCTCGGGATCGCCCCTCATCGACGGCGTCCTGGCCTGGATCGACTGCGACATCGAGACGGTGGTCGACGCCGGCGATCACCATTGTGTGATGGGGCACGTGCGCGACCTCGGTGTGGGCCACGACGGCGCCCCGCTCATCTTCTTCCGCGGTGGCTACGGCCGCTTCTCGGTGTAGCGCCCGACCGTGCCGATCTACGCGCTGGGTGACGTCGTCCCGGACATCGATCCGACGGCGTACATCCACCCCGACGCGGTGGTCATCGGCGCCGTGACCATCGGCGCCGAGGCCTCGGTGTGGCCCTGCGCCGTCCTCCGAGGCGACCCTGGGGGGATCGTCGTGGGGGCCCGCACCTCGGTGCAGGACGGCACGGTGGTGCACACCACGCCGATGCACCCCACCCGCATCGGGAGCGAGTGCGTGATCGGGCACAACGTGCACCTCGAGGGGTGCGAGATTGGCGACGGCGTGCTCATCGGCTCGGGGGCCATCGTCCTCAACGGTGCCGTCGTAGAATCGGAGGCGCTGGTCGGTGCCGGAGCGCTCGTGTCGGGTTCGATGGTTGTGCCGAGCCGCGCCATGGCGCTGGGCGTGCCGGCCACGATCAAGCCTGACTCCGTACGTCCCGAGGCCCAGATCGCCCCCGGCGTGCACGTCTACGTCGAGCGAGGCCGCACGTACCGCGCCCAGCTCCGACGCATTGACTGAGATCGCCCCGACTGAGATTGCTCAGACTGGTTCGGGCGCCAATTCGAGCAGGGTGATCGTGCCGTCGAGAGCGCGCTGGCGGGCCCAGGCGGCCACGAAGGCGTCGTCGCTCAGGTAGACGAGCTGATGGCTCTCGGCGAGCCGGTGCAGGAGGTCGAGCAGGTCCCACTTGCGGTCAGCCGGCACCCGGAGGAACACCTCGTCGAGGACGACCGGAACCGGGTCGCCGGCCGGACCAGCAGTCGCTGCGGTGGCCAGGTGGCCGAGGAGGTGCTGCTGGATGTCCGCGATCGCGGCCGGGTCGCCCGTGACGTCGTATCCGCCATGTCGGGCCTCAAGCGAGGCGACGCGTCGCTCGACGGCGGCGTGGCGGTCGGCCAGGCGCTCGGTGTCGACCTCGGCACTGGCGGTGGCCAGCAGCTTGAGGAGCTCACCCCGTCGGGCCTCGAGCTCGGGGATGTCGGGCGTGGCGGCATCGGCGGCCGTCACGGTCGCCCACTCGGGTCGACGGAGCTGGGCGGCGGCGTCCTGCAGCTGGAGGATCTCGGCGTCGATCTCGTCGCGCGGCCGAGCATTGGATCGTGCGTCTTCGCGCTCGGTCGCTCGGGTCACCGCCCACTCCAGCGCCCCGGTGCGGGCATCGAGCGGGCCGGCCTCGAACCCGAGCTCGAGCAGCAGATCGTCGAGACGGGCCTCGGCCTTCTCGAGGTCGACCTCGGCCTCGTCGAGCACGGTCTGCGCTCGGGCGGCGGCGCCGCGGTCGCACTGCCAGGCGACGCGGCCCGCAAGGTCGCTGAGGTCGTCGAGATCGGTGTCGGTGAGGAGGAACGGCTCGATCGCGGCGCGGAGGTGGTCGCGGGCGGTTGCCTCGACGGGCTCGGCCTGTTCGTGGAGCTCCCGGCGGAGCTGTTCGATCTCGTCGGCCGTGTCGCCGAGGTTGCGGAGGGCATCGTTGTAGGCCTCGATCTCGATCCGAAGCGACCGGGCCGCCTCGAGGTCGATCTCCGGGCCGACGACATCGAGCCACCCGGCGAGTGCTGCGCGGTGCTCCACCATCGTGGTCTCCACGAGCTCGCGGAGCTTCGGATCGACGCTCGCCTCCACTCGGCGGATGTGGAACCCGAGGTAGCTGGTGGCCTCGGCGCGGAGCAGCGCGGCCTTCTCGGTCCTGCCCGCCTTGGCCCGTCGAGCACCGGGTCGCACGATCCCTGCACCGGCGGCGACGGCCGCACCGAGCAGTCCGACGGGGAGCAGCACGGGGGCGGCCGCGAAGCCGATCACGCCAGCCGCCACGCCGAGTCCGACACCTCCGAACCCAGGAAGCCGTGCCGCGTCGGCGGCGCGGTCGGCCGCTTCCACCTCGGTGTGCGCGGCCTCGATGCTCTCGATCAGGTCCGGTGCAGGGCCCATCTCGTTGACCTCGAGCCCACCAAGGGAGACCTGGAGTCGCTGCAGTGCCTCTGCGGCGTCGGCCAGCCGATCGGCGGTGGTCCACAGCGTCGACTGCTCGAGCAGCCCGAGCTCGGCGACTGCAGCGTGCGATGGGGCGGGGAGCTTCGAGACGGACAGCGCCTGCAGTCGTTGATCGAGCGCGTCCCGCGCTTCGGCGGCGCGGCGGAGCTCGTCGATGAGGGCGTCGAGCCCGGCAGGGGGCTCCGTAGGGATCAGCGCGGTGTGGTCTCGTTCCTCCTGGGGGAGCCGAGACACGCCGTCGAGCTGCACCGCGAGGTTCCCCACGCGCTCGCTGGCCTCCACCCAGGCCGCAGCCAAGGCGCGAGCGTTGTCGGCGCTCGAGAGCAGGTGACGGTCCGACTCGACGCTGGCCGTTCCCGCCTGGATCGCGGCGGCCTCGGCACGCACCCGTTCCAGCCGGGCGAGCACCTGCGCGTACTCGCGGCGCGCGACTCCATCGCGGGCGCTGCGCAGCTCGTCCTCGAGTCCGTCGACCTCCGCTTGCAGGGCATCAACGGCCTGTTGCTGGCCGAGGGCGGCATTGAGCTCCGCCGTCAGCTCCTCGAGCATCGCTCTCGCCTCCCGCAGCTCCGGAGGCTCTCCCTCGCGCACCACCTTGGTGAGCGCTCCGAGGTCATCCGCGCTCAACAGCATCAGCGATCGCAGCGCGACTGGGTCAGCGCCGACGGCGCCGAGCGGTGGCGTGGCGGGGGAGCCGTCGTCCTGGTGAGCGGTGATGCGCCCGTCGCCGCCCACGGCGGTCAGCGTGTGGCCATCAGCGTCGACGTACCGCAAGGTCGTGGCCTCACGTCCGCCGCCCACGGAGCCGACGATGCTCTCAGCAAGTGACCGCCGTTCGAGCGCGCCCAAGCCGGAGAGCACCGTGAGCTCCGGGTGGAAGCGCACGTGCAGCTCGTCATCTGGGTCTTGCAGGGTCAGCTCGTCGAACCGCATCGGTCTCCTCCGTTGCCGTTCGTCATCGGCATCGAGGGGCTCGACCTGTAGCGCTGCCTGGGCCGTACGACCTATGGCGCAAAGCCGGATGATCCGGACGAGCCGGTCTCGGGCCGCGGCCTCAGGACAAGCGGTCTCAGGCTGCGCTGTCGAGCCAGGACAGGCTCTGGATCGGGAGGTTGCGGGCGACGGCGAAGACAGTGGCCACGACGATCGCAGCGGGCACAGCCCAGCTCGGCAGCTCGCGCTGGCTCACCGGCCTCCCCAGCGCGCTCATGACCCACCGCCACCAGATCACCGCGCCGATGGGGACGGCGACGAGGAGGAGCACGTTGTGGTCGAGCGCCGTGGCGAGGTGTCCACGGCTGAGGGCGTGCAGGCCACGCAGGGTGCCGCAGGCGGGACAATCGATGCCGAGCAGGGCTCGCGTGGGGCAGACCGGGTAGCGGCCCGCTTCGTTCGGGTCGACCAGCGCGATGAAGGCGCACCCGCACATCGCTCCCAGCGCCATCGTGGCCGGCACGGCCCGCTCTGTCCCGAGACGACGGCTGAGCACGGTGGCGACCACGGCACAACCGTAGGCGGCGCCGGGTGCCGCGGGTGGGCGGATCTGACTGGGGGATCGGGGGGTGGCACCAGTATGTTGACCCGCGGGTCAAGGCGCCCGGGGGGAGCAGCAGGACATGCCACACAAGGGCAGGCCACGAGGCGCGAAGCGGGCGAGCACAGGCTGGCGACTGATGGTCGACGCGTGCCGCCCGCGGCGCAGGGGGATCCTCATCGGCGTGCTCGTGGGGCTGGGCTGGACGGTGGGCAAGGTGAGCGTTGGCCTGCTCATCCAACGAGCGGTCGACCGCGGCATCGAGGCCGACGACATGGCTGCGCTTCGGGGCTGGGCGCTCGTCATCGCCGGTGCGGCGGCGGTGGTCGGCTGCTTCACCGGCCTTCGCAGGTACTACGCCTTCCGCGAGGCGCGCTGGGTCGAGGCCGATCTGCGCGAGCGCCTCTTCGCGCACATCCAGCGCCTCCACTTCGCCTACCACGACCGCGCCCAGACGGGGCAGCTCATGAGTCGGGCCAACACCGACCTGCAGCAGATCCAGGCCTTCGTGGTGATGATCCCGCTCACGATCTCCAACGCCGTCACGGTGCTGGCGGTCACCGTCATCCTCGTCACGGTCGACCCGGTGCTCACGCTCCTCGCGCTGGGGAGCTTGCCCTTCCTCAACGTGCTGGCCACGCGGTTCTCCCGTCGGCTCCACCCGGCGGTGATGGGGATCCAGCAGGAGTCGGCCGAGCTGGCCGCCGTCGTCGAAGAGACGGTCGCTGGTGTGCGCGTGGTGAAGGGGTTCGGTGCCGAGCGCGTCCAGGCGGCTCGTCTTCGCATCGAGGCCGACGACGTCTACGAGTGCTCGATGGAGGCGGCCCGCGTGCGAGCGACCTTCCTCCCCGCCCTCGAGCTGCTTCCCAACATCGGGCTGATCGCCACCCTGGGCTACGGCGGCCATCAGGTGCTCGCTGGCCACCTCACCCTCGGCGAGCTGATCGGCTTCAACGTCTACGTCGTGATGCTGATCTGGCCGCTGCGCATGCTCGGGATGATCCTCGCGCAGGCCCAGCGGGCCGCCGCGGCGGCCGAGCGGGTGAGCGAGGTGCTGGAGACCGCGCCTGTGATCGCCGACTCCACCGCCGGGGCACCCCTCCCCTCGGTCGGCCCCTCGGGCGGCCGCGGCGAGGTGCGGTTCGAGGCGGTGCGGTTCGCGTACTCGTCCGAGCTTCCGAGCGTGCTCGACGGGCTCGAGCTCGTGGTGCCCGCAGGCCAGTCCGTCGCCCTGGTCGGCGCTACGGGCTCGGGCAAGAGCACCGTGGCGCGGCTCATCCCCCGCTTCTACGACGTGGTCGGGGGACGGGTGGTGGTCGATGGCGTCGACGTGCGCGATGTGCGGCTGCGCGACCTCCGCAAGGCCGTCGGCATCGTCTTCGAGGAGACCTTCCTGTTCTCCGACTCGATCGGGGCGAACATCGCCTTCGCTGATCCCGAGGCGCCGATGGAGGCGATCGTCCGCGCTGCCCGGCTGGCCGGCGCGCATGAGTTCATCGAGGCGCTCCCCGAGGGCTACGACACCGCCATCGGTGAGCGGGGCTACTCCCTCTCTGGCGGCCAGCGTCAACGAATCGCCATCGCCCGCGCGATCCTCGCCGACCCGCGGGTGCTCATCCTCGACGACGCAACGTCGTCGGTCGACCCCACCAAGGAGCACGAGATCCGCGACGCGCTGGCCGAGGTGATGCGCGACCGCACCACCATCGTGATCGCCCACCGCCCTGCAACGATCGCGCTCGCCGACCGGGTGGTGCTGCTCGAGGGTGGCCGCATCGTCGCCGACGGCACCCATCGCGGGCTGCTCGACTCGAGTGCGGCGTACCGCGAGGTGCTCGCCTCGGCCCAACGCCGTGGGCCTGACGGCGACAGCATCGAGCTCGAGGAGGTGCGCTGACATGTGGATGCAGGGCGGCGTCGACGAAGCCGACCGGCTCGATGCAGAGGCGGCCCGGCACCTGCTCCGCCGCGCCTTCTCGATGCTGCGCCCCTACCGGCGGGCGATGCTCGGCGCCCTCTGCATGGTGGTGCTGTGGACGGCCACGACGCTCGCTGGCCCCTTCCTCGTGCGGCACGGCATCGACAAGGGCATCAAGGCGCATGACGGAGGGGCCCTCGACGCCGCGGTGATCGGCTACATCGTCGTGGCGGGGATCTCGTACGTCACGTATCGCTTCCAGGTGCTGCTCATCAGCCGCATCGGGGAAGCGTTCCTGCGAGACGTTCGGGTCCGGGTGTTCGATCACCTGCAGCGGCTGTCGATGCCCTTCTACGACCGCGAGAAGGCGGGCGTGATCGTCTCGCGCATGACTAGCGACGTCGACTCCATGCAGGAGCTGGTCCAGATGGGCCTGCTGATGTTCGTGAGCAACGGCCTGCTGCTGATGGTGTCGGTCGTGGTGCTGGCCGTTGTGTCGTGGAAGCTCCTGGCGCTCTCGGTCGTGTGCCTGCCGATGGTCATCGCGGCCAGCATCAAGTTCCAGCGCGACTCGAACGTGGCTTACCTCGACGTGCGCGACGGCATCGGCAGCACGCTGTCCCACCTGCAGGAGGGCATCGCCGGCGTGCGCGTGGTGCAGGCCTTCGGCCGGGAGGATGTGGAGTCGGCCCGGTTCCGTCAGGGGAGCCGACGGCTCTTCGACGCCCACATGCGCTCGGTGAAGATCTCAGCCTGGTATCTACCGATCATCGAGCTGTCGGGCTTGCTGGCCACGGCCATCGCGGTGGGCGTCGGGGGCTGGTGGGTGCACACCGGCGACCTCACCATCGGCACGGTCACCTTCTTCGTGCTCACGTTGTCCAACCTCTTCGAGCCGGTGCAGCAGCTCTCCCAGCTCTTCAACATCGTCCAGTCGGCCGGCGCCTCGCTCAACAAGCTCTTCGGCCTGCTCGACACTCCCGTCGATGTGCCCGAACGACCAGGAGCCGTCGATCTCCCCGAGCGTGGCGACATCTCGGTCGAGCACGTCGACTTCGCCTACACCGACGGGCCGCCGGTGCTCTCCGGGGTGTCACTGCAGATCCCGGTCGGCGCCCGCATCGCTCTGGTGGGCCCCACCGGAGCCGGCAAGTCGACGCTGGCCAAGCTCATCGCCCGCCTCTACGACCCCACGAGCGGCACGGTTCGCTATGCGGGGATCGACCTGCGCGACGCCACCCGTCGCTCGCTCCGCCAGCGTGTGGTGGTGGTGCCCCAGGAGGGGTTCCTGTTCAACGGCACCATCATGGAGAACGTGCGCCTCGCCCGGGAGGGCGCCACCGACGCCGACGTGCTCGCCGCCCTCGACGCCATCGGCGTGCTCCAGCGCTTCGCCGAGCTGCCCGAGGGGCTGGCCACCGAGGTGCAGGAGCGCGGCTCCCGGTTCTCGGCGGGGGAGAAGCAGCTCGTCTCTCTGGCACGGGCGGCCCTGGCCGACCCGGCCGTGCTCGTGCTCGACGAGGCCACCTCCAGCCTGGATCCGGGCACGGAGGTGATCGTCGAGCAGGCCATGGCCAAGCTCATGGAGGGGCGCACGGTGATCGTGATCGCCCATCGGCTCTCCACCGCCGAGCGGGCCGACGTCGTAGGGGTGGTGGCCGACGGCCAGCTGCTCGAGCTCGGCACCCACCAAGACCTCGTGGCCCGGGGTGGGCGCTACGCAGAGCTCTTCGCCACGTGGTCGGGTGGGATCGCCGGGCCGGAATTGTTACCATCGTCATAGGAGAAATCCCCCTCGCTCCCGAAAGGGCTCCCCTGATGGCTGTCACCGATCTGGACCTCTCGAAGTACAAGCTGGGCTGGAGCGACGCCGAGGACTACGTCTTCAAGCCGAAGAAGGGCCTGAACGAGGACATCATCCGCGAGATGAGCTGGATGAAGGGCGAGCCCGACTGGATGCTCGAGTTCCGGCTTCGCGCCTACCGGGCCTTCCTCAAGCGGCCGATGCCCAAGTGGGGCGGCGACATGTCGGAGATCTACCTCGACGACATCTACTACTACATCAAGCCCACCTCGGGCGGCGTGGTCGACCAGTGGGACGAGCTGCCCGACGCCATCAAGAACACCTACGAGAAGCTCGGCATCCCTGAGGCCGAGCGGAAGTACCTCGCCGGCGTCACCGCGCAGTACGAGTCCGAGGTGGTGTTCCATCGGAACCGGGAAGACCTCGAGCGCCAGGGTGTCATCTTCTGTGACATGGACACCGCGCTGAAGGAGTACCCGGAGCTCGTCAAGCAGTACTGGGCCAAGATCATCCCGCCCAACGACAACAAGTTCGCGTCGCTCAACAGCTCCGTGTGGTCGGGTGGGTCGTTCATCTACGTGCCGCCCGGTGTCGAGGTCGACATGCCGCTCCAGGCCTACTTCCGCATCAACGCGGAGAACATGGGCCAGTTCGAGCGCACGCTGATCATCGCCGATGAGGGCTCGAAGGTGCACTACATCGAGGGCTGCTCGGCCCCCGTGTACACCACCGACTCGCTGCACTCCGCCGTCGTCGAGATCGTGGTGAAGCCGTCGGCTCGCGTCACGTACACCACGATCCAGAACTGGTCGAACAACGTCTTCAACCTCGTCACCAAGCGTGCCCGCGTCGAGGCCGAGGGCCACATGGAGTGGATCGACGGCAACATCGGCAGCCGCCTCACGATGAAGTACCCGGCCGTCTACATGGTGGGCCCGAAGGCCTCGGGCGAGGTGCTCTCCGTGGCCTACGCCGGCGCCGGCCAGCACCAAGACGCCGGCGCCAAGATGGTGCACGCCGCCCCGGAGACCACCTCCAAGATCGTCTCCAAGTCGATCTCCAAGGACGGCGGTCGCACCAGCTACCGCGGTCTCGTGCGGGTGGAAGACGACGCCTACGGCTGCAAGAGCCACGTGCAGTGCGACGCCCTCATCCTCGACGAGGACTCGATCAGCGACACCTTCCCGTACATGGAGGTCGGCGCCCGCGACGCCGTGGTGGGCCACGAGGCCACCGTGTCCAAGGTGGCCGACGAGCAGCTCTTCTACCTGATGAGCCGTGGCCTCTCCAACGAGCAGGCCATGGGCATGATCGTCAACGGCTTCATCGAGCCCGTCACCCGCACCCTGCCCATGGAGTACGCCGTCGAGTGGAGCCGGCTCATCGAGCTCCAGATGGAAGGCAGCGTCGGCTGACAGCGCTTCTGGCTGCGTCGCTGGCAGACTGATGCCGTGCCGATGCGCGAGGACTGCAAGTACTTCGAGAGTCGCACCTACTCCAATGGGGAGACCGTGCGGAAGTGTGACCTCGACCTCGCGCCCGAGGCGCCCTGGCGCTGCCCAGAGGACTGCCCCAAGTACACGCGACGCTTGGCTGACGTGAACTGGAGCCACGGCGCCCTCGTCACGCCCCCCACGCCCGAGGAGCCCACTGATGCCCTCGATCGCGACGACGGCTCCGTGGCCGCCGTGCTCGACGAGGCCGAGGACTACATCAACTCGATCGGCGCGCAAGTGCTCGCCGACGTCGAGGCTGAGCAGTCTCCAGGCGGCCGGTTCAAGCGCCTCTTCCGCCGAAAGCACTGACCCCGCCCCGCTGAAGCCGTGGGGTGACCTTGGGAAGTGGGCGGGCGCGCCGGTAGGATGACCCGGTTTCCGGGGGCCAACGCGGCCCCCGTTGCGCGAATGCTGAGAGGTCCTGCTGAGCTCGTTCACCCCTGAAGCCATCGCCGCGCTGGGCGGCCCGGGCTGGTTGGCGGATCGACGCGCGGCTGCGGCCACGCGGCTGGCCGGGGCTGCGCTGCCCACCGTCGATGAAGAGGTGTGGCGCTACAGCCGCATCGGTGACCTCGACCTGGCGCGGTACGCGCCGGCTGCATCGATGACCTCCGTCGAGCACGGCGAGCTGGGCCGCGCCCGAGTCGGCCGGGCCAGCGAGCTCGATGGCGCGGAGCCGATGCTGGGCGAGCTGCCCGCCGATGGGGACGCGCTCGTGTGGCTGCACCACGCGCTCGCCGTCGATCCGATCATCATCGACATCCCAGCGGGCGTGACCGTTTCGGAGCCCATCGTCGTTCGCCACACTGGTCCCGCCGACGGCACCGCTGCCGCTCCCCGCCTCGTGGTGCGGGCCGGAGCCGACAGCGGGTTGCGCATCGTCGAGCTCTTCGACGGTGGCGGCGCCGGCCTGCTGCTCCCGATCACCGACATCTCCATCGCCGACGCCGCCCGGGTCGGCTACGTGTGCGTGCAGCTGCTCGGCCGGTCCACCTGGTCGATCGCCTCGCTCGACCTCGACGCCGGCGCACAGGCCACCATCACCGCCGGCATGGCTGGGTTCGGCGGCGACTACGCCAGGCTGCGCACCAACTGCCGCCTGTCGGGGCGCGGCGCCTCGGGCGATCTGCTCGCCGCCTACTTCGGTGATGGTGACCAGACGCTCGACTACCGCACGTTCCAGGAGCACGTCGCCCCCGACACCACGAGCAACCTGCTGTTCAAGGGTGCCGTGAGCGATCGGGCGCGCTCCGTGTACACCGGGCTCATCAAGGTCGACGCCACGGCGCATGGCACCAACGCCTTCCAGACCAACCGCAACATCAAGCTGTCCGAGGATGCGTGGGCCGAGTCGGTCCCGAACCTCATCATCGAGAACAACGACGTGCACTGCAGTCACGCGTCGGCGGTCGGTCCGATCGACGAGGAGCAGCGCTTCTACCTGGAGAGCAGGGGTGTGCCCACGGTCGAGGCCGAGCGGCTGATCGTGGCCGGCTTCTTCGCCGAGGTGTTCGACAAGATGCCGAGCAACACGCTGCGCCCGAGCCTCGATGCTGCGGTGGCCGCCAAGCTGGAGGCGGTGCTGGCATGACCACGGTCGAGCGCATCGGTCCCCTCGACGACCTCAAGCCAGGCACCTCCAAGCAGGTGATCATCGGCGAGCACCGCATCGCGCTGGTGCGCATCGACGACGACGTCTACGCCATCGGTGACGTGTGCAGCCACCAGGACGTGTCGCTCTCCGAGGGCGAGGTCTACCCCGACGACAAGAGCATCGAGTGCTGGAAGCACGGCAGCACGTTCTCGCTGGAGGACGGCAGCGCCGAGGCGCTCCCGGCCACCAAGCCCGTGCCCGTCTACGAGGCCCGCGTCGTCGACGGCCAGATCGAGGTGATCGTCCCGTGAGCCATGTCCTCGAGATCAAGGGCCTGCGTGCGGGTGTGGCGGGCAAAGAGATCCTCAAGGGGATCGACCTCACGATCCGCTCCGGCGAGGTGCACGCCATCATGGGGCCCAACGGCTCCGGCAAGTCCACGCTGTCGCACGTGATCATGGGCCGCCCTGGCTACGAGGTGCTCGGAGGCACGGTCACCCTCGATGGCGCCGACGTGCTCGCCATGGCCCCCTACGAGCGGGCCCAGGCTGGTCTCTACCTCGCAATGCAGTACCCCACAGAGGTGCCGGGCGTGCCCGTGCTCGACGTGCTCGAGGCGGCGTTCCGGGCCTCCGGTCGCGATGCGAGCGAGGTCGCCGGGCTGATCACCGCCGAGGCCGAGCGCATCGGCTTCGACGACAAGTTCCTCCTACGGCCCATGAACGTCGATCTCTCTGGCGGCGAGAAGAAGCGCAACGAGACGCTGCAGCTCGGCGTGCTGCGCCCGGCCATCGCCATCCTCGACGAGCTCGACTCCGGCCTCGACGTCGACGCGCTGCGCGCCTGCTCACGTCGGATCGAGCAGGCCACGCACGAGACGGGCCTCGGCGTGCTCGCCATCACCCACTACAGCCGGCTGCTCCACGAGCTGCGCCCGGATCACGTGCACGTGCTGGCCCGCGGTGCGATCCAGCTCACGGGCGGCCCTGAGCTGGCCAACGAGCTCGAGTCCACTGGCTACGCCGCCTTCGGCGAGGATCAGCCCGCCTCGGTGGCGTCCACGAACGGCTCGGCATCGGCCGACCCCTTCGCCGACCCGCTGGCCTGACGCCCGCCCCCCTCGCTGACCTCGCGACGGTTGAGCCACAGATCTGTGGCTCAACCGTCGCCAGTTCGAGCCGGGGTTGGGGGGTAGACAGGAGCCATGCCCGACGCTGTGCTGCCCGCCGATGACATCGACGCTCGCCTGCGTGACCGACCGGCCTGGTCCATCGTGGGCGGAGCGCTGCACCGTGAGCTGGAGTTTGCCGACTTCACCCACGCCTTCGCGTTCATGACGGTGGTGGCAGCGGCAGCCGAGCGGCTCGATCACCACCCGGACTGGTCGAACTCGTGGAACAAGGTGGTGCTCGACATCTCGTCGCACGCCGCCGGCGGCATCACCGAGCGCTGCTTTGCCCTCGTCGAGGCCGTCGACGACGCCGTGGTGTAGCTACTCGCCAGTCTCGCCATCGATCGCTTCGCGCAACAGGTCGAGGTGACCGTTGTGTCGGGCCGTCTCCTCGATCATGTGCAGCAAGATCCATCGCAGCGAGAAGTGCGAACCGGTTCGGTCGGGGACCACCGAGGCCTGCTCGAGCGACGCCGCGGCGTCGACCACCGCTCGACTGCGAGCGCAGGACGCCGCGTAGAGCGCCAGCAGGTCGTCGGGCGTGGCGTCGAGGGCCGTGCGGAACTCCCAGTCGGGGTCGGTCTCCCAGTCGATCCCCGCCCACTGGCCCTCGCCCAGGCCGGCGAAGCGCTCGGTGAACCAGGAGTCCTCCACGAGGGCGAGGTGCTTCAGCAGCCCGGCGATCGTGAGCGACGAGGACGGGATGGTGGTGGCCATCTGCGCCGGCGACAAGCCAGCGGCCTTCCAGGCCACGGTGGCCCGGTGGTAGTCGAGGAAGCCGGTGAGCATGGTGCGCTCGTCGGCGTCGAGCGCCGGCTCCCAGCGCCCGTGTGAACCCTCCGGCACGGCTCCTACTCGCCCGCGGGCTCGTCGAGCGCTTGCAGCAGCGTGTTCCAGGACAGCGTGGCGCACTTGATGCGCACCGGGAACTTCACCACGCCGCGCAGTGCCTCGAGATCGCCGAGCTTCACGTCAGGGTCGACCTCGATCGGCGCATCGGTGTCTTCGCCGTCGAGCGTCTGCTCGTGGATCGACATCATCCCCTTGAAGGCACGAGTGAGGGCATTGACCTCGTCGATCGTCTTGCCCTTCACCGCGGCCGACATCATCGACGCCGAGGACTGGCTGATGGAGCAGCCTTGGCCCCCGATGCGGATGTCGTTGACGACGCCGTCGTGCACGTCGACGTAGACGACGATCTCGTCGCCACACAGTGGGTTGAACCCCTCCACCCGTGCCGCGGGCGGCGAGGGCAGCTCGCCGCGGTTTCGCGGGGAGCGGTAGTGGTCGAGGATGATCTCTCGGTACAGGTCTTCGAGGCCAGGCATGCGGGTTGCGATCCTACCGGTGGGTCGGGGTTCGTTGGCTCAATGGGCGAAGAAGGCAGCGGCCGAGCCGATGGCGTCGGCGAGGGCGTCGACGTCGGCTTCGTCGTTGTAGACGTAGAGCGACGCCCGGGCGGTGGCCGGTGCACCCAGGATGCGCATCAGGGGCTTGGCGCAGTGGTGGCCCGCTCGCACGCACACGCCGTGCTCGTCGAACACCTGGGTGAGGTCATGCGGGTGCAGGTCACGGAAGGTGAACGACAGCACGCCGCCCCGCTCGACGGCGGCCGCGGGGCCGTGGATCGTGATGTCGTCGCCGAAGCGCTCGTGGAGCACGCGCAGGGCGTAGCCGGTGAGCTCGATCTCGTGGTCGCGCACGGCATCCATGCCGAGTGCGGTGAGGTAGTCGACCGCTGCACCCAGGCCCACCGCTTCCGCGATCGGCGGCGTGCCGGCCTCGAACTTCCAGGGGAGCTCGTTGGTGGTGAACCCCTCCTTGGTGACGTTGAGGATCATCTCGCCGCCGGTGAGAAAGGGCGGGGTGGCATCGAGGATGGCCTCGGTGCCCCAGAGCACGCCGATGCCCGTGGGGCCACACATCTTGTGGCCGGTGAAGGCGACGAAGTCGGCCCCCCAGGCCTGCACGTCGGTGGCGACGTGGGGCACGTACTGCGAGGCGTCGACCACAGCGATGGCCCCGGCCGCGTGGGCGGCCGCGGTGAGCTGCTCGACCGGCAGGATCGTGCCGAGCACGTTGGACATGGCCGCGAAGGTGACGATCTTGGCGCCGTCGACGAGGCGGTCGAGGTCGGCGAGGTCGAGGTGGCCGTCGGAGCCGAGGGGGATCCAGCGCAGCTCGATGCCGAGCTCGTCGTGGAGCTGGTGCCACGGCACGATGTTGGCGTGGTGCTCGAGCTCGGTGAGCACAACGGCGTCGCCGGCGACGAGGTTGGCGCGCCCCCAGGCCTTGGCTACGAGGTTCAAGGCCTCAGTGGCGTTCTTGGTGAACACCACCTCGCGGGCAGCGCGGGCGCCGATGAAGCGGGCCACCTTGGCGCGCCCACCTTCCAGGGCGGCGGTGGCCTCCTCGGCGATGAGGTAGGTGCCGCGGTGGACGTTGGCGTTGGAGTGCTCATAGTACTGCGCCATCGCATCGAGCACGGCTCGGGGCTTCTGTGATGTGTTGGCGGAGTCGAGGTAGACGAGGCGACCCCCGTGCACCTCGCGCTCGAGGATGGGGAAGTCCTTCTTCAGTGCGGCGACGTCGATGCTCATCGAGCTACCGCCATGACTCGTAGCCGTCGCGCTCGAGGCGCTCGGCCAGCTCGGGGCCACCGCTGTCGACGATGCGACCGTCGATGAGGATGTGGATCACGTCGGGCTCGAGGTGGTCGAGCAGGCGCTGATAGTGGGTGATGGCCACCACGCCGAGCTCGGGGCGGTCGCGCCGAACCTCCTGCACGCCCTGGGCGACGACCTTGAGCGCGTCGATGTCGAGCCCGGAGTCGGTCTCGTCGAGGATGGCGATCTCCGGCTCGAGGATCGCCATCTGGAGGATCTCGTTGCGCTTCTTCTCGCCGCCGGAGAAGCCCTCGTTGAGGAACCGGTCGGCGAAGGACGGGTCCATGTCGAGGCGCTCCATCCACTCCATGATCGACAGGCGGAGCTCGAGCATCGACAGGTCGATGCCCTTGCGGGCCGACAGCGCCTGGCGCAGGAAGTTGAGCACGGACACGCCCTGCACCTGCTGGGGGTACTGGAAGGCGAGGAACATGCCCGCCTTGCCCCGGATCTCGGTGTCCCAGGTGGTGATGTCGTCGCCCTTGAAGAGGATCCGACCGCCGGTGACCTCGTACTCCGGCGACGCCAGGAGCGTGGACGCCAACGTGGACTTCCCAGAGCCGTTGGGGCCCATGAGCGCATGGACCTCGCCAGCCCGGACGACCAGGTCGATCCCTTGCAGGATCTCGGGACCGTTGGGGGTGGCGACGGGGCGGACTCGCAGCCCTTCGATGGCGAAGAGCGGCGCGGCCGCCTCAGTGGGGCTGACCTCGGGGGGCATGCCCCCAGTGTATTAGCACTATGGCGATAGTGGAAAAGGGGGTCAGCGGGCGTCGGGAGACGACGGGGCGTCGCGCAGCCCGTCCTTGAACTCCTTCTGGGCCTTGCCCAGCGAACGGGCCAGCTCGGGCACCTTCTTGCTGCCGAACATCAGCATCACGACGACCAGGACGATGAGCATTTCGGGTCCACCAAGGTTCATGCCCCCTCTACGGCGCCCGTGCCGGTGCCGGATGACCGCTACCCGATGACCCCTACCGCATGACCCCTACCAGCCCCGGTCGATCCACTCCTGGAGGTGGGGACGCTCCGCGCCGATGGTCGTGGGCTTGCCGTGGCCGGGGAGCACCAGCGTGTCGGCCGGGAGCGTGAAGAGGCGGCGGTCGACGGATTCGATGATCGTGGGGAAGTCGCCCCCCTCGAAGGTGGTGTTGCCCGGCCCGCCAGGGAAGAGCGTGTCGCCGCTGAAGATGACGGGGTGGCCCTCCACGAGGAAGCACATCGATCCCGGCGTGTGGCCCGGTGTGGCGATCGTGTGGAGCCGCAGTCGGCCCACCTCGATCACCGTGTCGTCCTCGAGCACCTCGTCGTAAGAGGGGAGCATGGCGGCGTCGGCGGCGGTGACGCCCACCGAGTAGCCGGCGTCGCGCAGCTCGGGGACGGCCTGGATGTGGTCCCAGTGGCCATGGGTCTCGAGCACCCGTCGCACCCCGAGCGTCTTGCAGAGGTCCAGCAGCAGCTCGTGCTCGTTGGCGGCGTCGAGGAGCACGGCGTCGCCGGTCTCGGTGCAGCGCAAGATGAGCACGTTGTTGTCGACCGGACCCACCACCACCTCGTGGATCTCGATTCCAGTGGCGTCCCAGATCAGCGTGTCGGCCATGCTGACGAGCGTATGCGGACTCGGCTGCGGCGCCTCGATGCACTCGATCGGCGCATCCTCGCCATCGCCGTGCCCGCGCTCGGGTCACTGCTGGTTGAGCCCGTGTACGTGCTAACCGACACTGCGGTGGTGGGGCGTCTGGGCACGGTGCCGCTCGGCGGCCTGGCCCTCGCGTCGACCGTGCTCAACACCCTGGTGTGGGTGTTCAACTTCTTGTCGTACGGCACGACGGTGCGGGTGGCGGTGCGTCGAGGGCGCGGCGATCCGGCCGGCGCGGCCACCGATGCCCTGCAAGCGCTGTGGCTCGCGGTGGGGATCGGCAGCGTCGTCGCCGCTGGGATCGGGCTGTGTGCGCCAGCGCTCGTCGGTCTCCTGGGCCACGATGCAGCGGTCGTCGCCCAGGGCGTGACCTACCTGCGCATCAGCGTGGTGGGCGTGCCCTTCCAGTTCGTGACCATCGCCTGCATCGGCTACCTCTACGGCCTTCCCGACACGAAGCGGCCCTTCGCAGTGCTCGCCGTGGCCACGTCGGCCAACCTCGCCCTCGAGCTGTTCCTCGTGTTCGGCCTCGACTGGGGCATTGGCGGGAGCGCGTGGGGCACCGTGACGGCGCAGATCCTGAGCGCGGCGATGTTCCTGGCCATCGTCGTGCCGAGCCTGCGGGCCGATGGCCTGCGGCACCTCAGCGTGGTGCCATCGGTGATGTGGGCCGTGGTGAAGGTGGGTGCGCACCTCGTGCAGCGCACCGCCTTCCTGCTTGCCACGCTGGCCGTGGCCACTGCGGCGGCCAGTCGCGTCGGAACCGTGCAGCTGGCGGGCCACCAGATCGCCGCTCAGCTCTTCTTGTTCCTCGCCATCGGGGTCGACATGTTCAAGGTCTCGGGCCAGTCGCTCATCGGGCACGCGCTTGGAGCTCGCCGACCCGACGAGGCGCGTGCCGTCGTCACCCACCTCTACGGGTGGGCCTGGCGCGTGGGTCTGCTGCTCACGGTGACGACGTTCGTCGCGTCGCCCCTGCTGCCGCACCTCTTCACCAGCGACCCCGCCGTGCAGCACACGGCCACGATCGCCTTGGTGGTCTTGGCGGTGATGCAGCTGCCCGCCGCGCTCACCTTCGTGCTCGACGGCGTGCTCATGGGTGCCAACGACTTCCGTGACCTGCGTTGGCAGACCACGCTCGCCTTCGCGCTGGTGCTGCCGGTGTTCGTGGCCGTGATGGTCCGTCCGTCGCTCGGGATCGCGACGGTGTGGCTCGGCATGCTGCTGTGGGTGTGCGTGCGGGCGCTGAAGAACCACCTGCGGGTGCAGGGCGACCGCTGGATGACGAGCGCAGAGTCGGTCTAGGGCTCGAGGTCTAGGCCTCCATCGGGCTGATCACCTCGAAGCCCAGCGCGTCGGCGGCCGGGATCTGCTGGCGGTCGAACGTGAGGTAGCGCACCGGCCCCGGGAGGCGATCGGCTGCCGCGAGGTGGATGGCGTCGACGATGCGCACGCCGTAGGTGGCGCCGATCTCGACGGCCCGGGCCATGCAGCGATCGTCCATCGGCACCACCCAGAACGCCTCCCACTCGTCGCGCAGCTCGCGCCACAGCTGCGTCTGCTGGCGGGCCGTGACCGAAGCGCGGTGCAGCGCGAGCTGTGCCTCCGTGCGCACCAGCGCCGAGGCGCACCACGCGTCGTCGCCCCCCATGGCGTCGAGCACCACAGACCGATGTCGATCATGCAGGTACCGCCGCACGAGCGCGGAGGTGTCCACGTACAGCGTCATCCGCCGCGGACCTCGGTGAGGACGCGGTCGAGGCGGACGTCGACCGCGGCGTCGAGCGCATCCGGTGGGCCCGGGCGGTCAGCGCGGCGCGGGGGATCGACGAGGCCGGAGGCGGCCAGCTCGTGCAGGGTGGGCGCGCCAGCCGGCTCCAGCGGCCCGAGCTGTGCGACCGGGCGTCCGTCGACGGTGATCACGACTCGTTCGCCCCCGGCGGCCTGGCGGAGGGCGGCGGCCAGGTTCGACCGCAGCTCGCGGGTGCCGATCGGGTCCATGGCGTGAGTGTACGCTCGATGTGTACACGGGTGTACACATCGGGGGTGGCGGGGGTGGCGCAGATCTGGCTAGAACCTGGCCCATGAACTTCGCCTTTTCAGAAGAGCAAGAAGAGCTCCGCCGCATCACCCGCCAGTTCCTCGAGAGCAAGTCGCCCGAGGCCGAGGTCCGTCGCTTGATGGACACCGACGAGGGCTACGACACCAAGGTCTGGGGCCAGATGGCCAACGAGCTGGGCCTCCAGAGCCTGATCATCCCCGAGGAGTTCGGCGGTCAGGGCTTCACGTTCGTGGAGCTCACCGTGGTGCTCGAGGAGATGGGCCGGGCCCTGCTGTGCGCTCCCTACTTCTCCTCCGCCGTGCTCGCCACGACCACCCTCCTCCACGCCGGCGACGACGCCGCCAAGAAGGAGATCCTCCCGGGCATCGCCTCCGGCGACACGATCGCCACCCTCGCCTTCACCGAGCCGAACGGCAAGTGGGACGCCAGCGGCATCGAGGCCACCGCC
>JBKJIE010000101.1:0-41034 GCA_046598715.1 Acidimicrobiales bacterium
CAAGTTCGCCACCGACGCGGCCGCCCGTCAGGCGGCGCGCACCTTCGTCGAGGGCGACACCACCGATGCCGCCCTCAACGATGCCGAGCTCGCTGGACGAGCAGCGATCGAAGGCCACGGTCGCGATCCGGACCGCGCTGTGATCCGGGCAATGGGCTCCCCGCGGCTCGTGCGTTGCGAGCGTGCCACCTTCGAAGCCACCTACGACGTGCCGGCATTGAGCCTCCCGCTGATCGGCGGGTACGGACGTGCTCCCTTCAGGGTGCGCTCGACCCACAGCGAGATCGTCGATCCGTTTCGAAGCGGCCTCCCAGGCCAGGCCGAGGACTGCACGTGACACTCCCACGTATCAAGCGCGAGCGCGGCTCGGTGCTGATGCTGATGCCCGCGGGCGTCCTGATCGTGCTGCTGCTCGGTGCCATCAGCTTCGACCTCTCGCTCGTGTTCCTGCGACAGAGGCAGGCGAGCAGCGTCGCCGTCGACGTAGCCAACGATCTCGTCTCCGCCGCGTTCGACGAGCAGGTCTTCCGATCGGCGGGCACCTTCGAGCTCGACCCAGACCTCGCCGATCGCCTCGGCCGCTCGCTGGTCGACAGCAGCGATCTCGGTGGCGATGTGGTGGCCTTCACCGTCGACGTGCTCGGCGCGGACAGCGTGCGGGTCACGCTCACGGTGCGCGTCGACTACGTGTTCGCCAAGGCCATTCCCGGGGCGGCGGATGGCACCACCGTCACCGCTCGGGCCACGGCGGTCGCAGCGCCCGGCTGACACTCGCGGCTGATCGCTCAGTCCAGGGCGTCGAGGATGAGCTGCCACGAGGCGAGGCCGTGCTGGCACCAGCCTCGGGGCAACACGAGGCAGTCGTCGGGGGCGCGGCCCACGTCGTCGTGCGCCCACTCGGCGATGGTGCCCTCATCGGGTGGGGCCCAGCCACTGTTGTGCTCGAACCACTCGTGCGCGTTCACGATCGCTTCGTCGGCGGTGGTGGGCGGCTGCACGGCGCCAGCATGGCCCGACGCGTGCCACCTCGCGCCGTCAGGCGCCCACCAGCACCCGCACGCGCCCCGCGATCGGATCGACCTCCACGATGGCGCCGTCGGGGATCTGCGCCATGGCCCCAGCCGCGCCGACGAGCGCTGGGAGGCCGAGCTCACGGGCGATCACGGCAGCATGGGAGAGCAGGCCCCCCTCTTCCACCACGACCGCACCTGCGATCGACAGGGCCATGTTGAACGCCGGTGTGGTGCCCAGGGCAACGAGCACGTCACCGGGTTCGAGCCGGTCGAGGGCGTCAGCCGGGTCGGCCGCCACGCAGGCACGCCCCTGGTACACACTCGTCCCGATCCCGTCACCCTCGAGGTCGGCGCGAGCGTCGAGAGGAGCGGTGAAGCTGTCGCGGAGGGCGAGCTGCGCTCGCGACATCGCACGCATCGGGGCGGGCAGCGCGTCGAGCGGGATGTCGAGGGCGGGTCCGAGCCGGAGCGGCGGCACGAGGGCGGAGCGACGGCGCCGTTGCTCGGCCCGTTCCCCCACCTCCGCCGCGCTTGGCCCCGGGCGGTCGAGGAGCAGGTCGCACAGCTCGTCGACGGTGACCTCGACGGCATGGTCAGGCTCGGCCAGCGAGCTGCGCTCGACCAGCCGACGACCCGAGGCGAGCATCGCTCGGCGCAGCAGCCCCATCGGCCACGCACCGGTGAGCCCGCCGTTGTCGTCGCGCATGCCGAAGGTGGCGCGTGCGTCGGCCACGAGCTGTTCGAGCTCCCCGATTGAGCCGGCGGGCACCCGCGCTCGGAGTGCGCCGAGAGCGACGTCTCCAGGATCGACCGCAGGAGCGGCGGACGGTGGCGCGCCGGCGAGGGTGACGACCAGCGCGGGCAGCTCGACCAGCGCGCGTGCGTCGAGGTCGTAGCCGGTGACCAGCCGCCACCCGTGCTCCTCGAGGAACGCATCCACCTCATCGGGAGCCACGCGCCGCACGTCGTCGATGGAGGCCAGCCGCTCGCCCGACCTGGCAACCGCGGCCCGGAGAGCATCCAGGGCCTCACCGCTGCCGGTCGACGCCGGCGAGCAGCCCAGCAGCACCGGCAGCACGTCCTCGGCTGTGATGCCCCACGCGCTGCACCGAGCGAGGAGCAAGCCCGTGGGGATGAGGTCGGGGCCGTGCAAGGAGAAGTGGCGGCGGTAGCCAGCCGCCGCGTGGGCGCGGACGCGGGCGAGGTGCTCGGCCAGCGCCGCTGGCGTCAGGGCATCGGGGTCCTCGGCCTGCAGGGCCCGGTTGGCCACGATCCACTCCGACCGTTCCGTGGCGTACCACCGCTTGGCGTCGGCCAGCCACGGGCGAGTGGCGAGGGCACGGCGGGCGGCCCGATTGCGACGGCGGAACACGGGCGCAACCCGGGCCGCCGCCCAGAGGATCGGCGTGGGAGGCAGCGAGTTGGTCGGGCCGCCCATCAGGGGCGCAGGCGCGACGTACACGTGGCCGTGCACGAGCGCCACCGTGAGCGTCTTCACCGGAAGGCCGTACTCGGCGAACGGAACTGCCTCGCCCTCGGCCATCGCCGCCGGAAGGAGCTCGGCGTACTCGGGCGTCACGGCCCGAGGGAAGTGATCCCGCAAGGAGATCCACTCGCCCTTCGCCGGTGGCTCGAAGGTGGTGACGACAGAGGTGGTCATGGTGCGGGCTGCTCCCTGGTGGCGTGCTCGAGGACGGCGAGCGCCCACAGCACGTAGGCGGCGGCGTCATCGACCGGAACCCCCGCCTTGTCGTGCAGCTCGAGCACGGCGGTGGACGATGTCAGGACGTCGACGAGGGCGCCGAAGCGCCGACCGGCCGATGAGGCGGGGTCGATGCCGCTTCCCGCCAGTGCCGCGTCGACCGCGAGCTTCTTTGCCTCCCACCGCCGCTGCCGGAGCTCGCGACCCAGCGGCGACGCCAGCTGGTTGCGAGCCAGCGACAGGTGGGCGGCGATGTCGGCGAACGCGGCCGGCAGCATCAGGGTGAGCTCGTCGAACGACGACGGCAGCTCGGCCACGCTCGTGATCGATGCCTCGTCGCCCATCACGAGCATCGACGCGTCGAGGAGGGCCTCCTTGGTGGGGAAGTAGCGGTACACGGTGGCCACCCCGACGCCGGCGCGCGCCGCGACGGCGGGCACGGAGATCGCAGCCGGGTGCGCCTCGGCGACGAGGGCGGCCACCGCTCGGATGATCCGCTCCCGCGTCGTGCGCCTCTGCCCCTCTCGCAGGGACTCCTCCACCGAAACCTGTGACATGAGATGATTCATCTCATGATGAGATGGATCATGTCAAGCGCGGGAGGCTCCGTCAGAGGGCCGGCAGCGCTACGAGCTGGCCCGGGTAGATGAGATCTGGGTTGCTCGGATCCACGAGCATCGCCTGGTTGTGGTCGATCACCCGCCGCCAGTAGGTCGCCACGGCGTGCTCGTCGACCGATGTTCGTCCGGCGTCGATCAAGGCCTCCTCGGCGATCGACCACAGCGAGTCCCCTGCCGCCACCACGACCACCTCTTGCGCGGGGGTAGGCACGGGTGCAGGCGCTGGCGCGGCGGCGACCGGGACCGGGACCGGGGTAGCGGGCGGCGCCACCGGCGGCGCGCCGTCCGGCACCACCCGCATCGTGGCGGTGCCCGCACCGGGGGGCGGGCCGAGGATCCCCGCGCCCGGAGCGGGTACGGCCAGCCCGGCGGAGAGGGAGAGGCCCGCCAGGCCATGCACGAGCCGCTGCAACGAGCGCGGGGTGATCAGATCGGCCACCCACTGGGCCGAGGGAGCGCGCACGACGGCGGCGAGGAGCTGCAGCGCGGCCGCGGCGAGCCACCACAGCGCCAAGGCCAGCGCGATGACTCGCACCGCGGCGATGACGCCAGTGGCGGGGCCCACGCCCTCGTACCAGCGCTCGGCGTCGGCCCACGAGGTAACCCGGGGCGGGCCGAGGAGCTTGCCGGCCCACCAGAGGAACCGCACCACCACCCCGAGCGCGACGACCGCCGCTAGCCCGCGTCGACGCGCCAGTCGCACGTCGGTCGCGCTCACGTGGCGGCTCCGGTGAGGATCGCATGCCGCGAGCCGTCAGCCGCTCGCACGGCGAGCCGATCGCGGTCGCCGGCTCGGTCGACCTGCAGCTCGACGGCACCCTCCACCGTCGCGACCGCTCGAACCACCACCTCGTCGCCGCTGGTCCACGACCGGAAGACGAAGACCTCGCCCGTGGCGGGCCGCAGCACTGCCGCGGTGGGCTCCCCATCACCGTCCCAGTCACCCACCACCACCAGGTCACCGGGCTGACCGATCTCGAAGTGCCGGCCGCCCATCGCCACCGAGGTTCCCTCGACGGTGATGGGTGGCCGGGTGGTGGTGGGCTGCATCGACGTCGTCGGGTGCGGAGTCGTCGTGGTGGGCAGGAGCGGGGCGGGGGCCAGGGCGGTGGTGGGCGCCGATGCCGCCGGCTCGGCCGTGCGCATCGGTTGGGCGACGCGCCACGCGCCGGCACCGAGCGCCGCGACGCCGAGCAGCGCGCAGATCACGGCAGGCAGCCGCGCTGGGGGGTGCTCGTCTTCGACTCTGGGGCGTAGAGAGTCGAGCGGATCGTCTGCGGCGATCGGATGGGATGCGTCGGGCGCCTGTGCACCGGGCACGGCATCGGCAATGGCAGCGGCGAGCCGGCGGGCACTGGGACGCCGCGTGGGCGGCTCCGCGCAGGCCTGGTCGGCCACGAGCAGCAACGATCGCCGAGCCCAGCCGGTCCATGCGGCGCCGCGGCGCCAGCGCCGCTCCGGGATGGGCTCGACTTCCGCGTCGGTTCCCAGCAGCTGGACGATCAGCGCCCCCAGCGCAGCGATGTCATCCTCGGGACGAGCGGCTTGGCCCGCCTCTGGGTCGAAGCCGCACAGCACCGGTCGCCCGTGCGGGCCGATCAGCACGTGCGAGCCGTCGATGCTGCCGTGCACCACGCCCGCCGCGTGCAGGTCGGCCAGGGTCGCCGCCACGGCGGCAGCCACGCCCGCCACCTGCTCGACCGACAGCGGGCCAACCAGGCCGACCGGTCGGCCGGCATGGACCACCTGGAGCTCCCAGAGATCATCGGTTCCAGTGGAGCTGACGACTTCCACCACGCCGGGGTGGGCAGCGGCGGCGAGGCGCTCGCCGGCGGCTCGCACGTGCGCAGCGTCGGCGGCACCCGTGCCCCGCCGCACAACGATGGCAGCGGACCCGATGGCCTCGACCTCGCAGGAGCGGCTCACGCCGACACGATATGAGAGATACTGAAAGGTGTCTAGACCCTTCTGAAGTGGTCAGCGTTACGTCGGCACGCGGAGGCGCAGGGCCACCTCGTTGGCGAGCAGTCGTCCCTCGACGGTGAGCACGAGACGATCGGGATCGTGGGCGTGGGCCTCGGTGAGGCCGGGGAGCTCGCTGACGTCGAGCGCGGCCCGAGGCACCCCGAGGTGCGTCCGCAGCGACAGCTGCAGCGCTTCGAGCGCGCGCCCCTGGTCGTCCAGCCGCTCGTCGGCCGCCTCGACGCTCGTTCCCGCGACCACGGCCTCGAGGTAGCGATCGGGGGTGCGCAGGTTCCAGAAGCGTCGGCCGTCGCGATGCGAGTGGGCTGCGCAGCCGATCCCCTGGTACTCCCCCATCGTCCAGTAGAGGAGGTTGTGACGGCACTCGTGACCCGGTCGCGCCCAGTTGGAGATCTCGTAGGACTCGAGCCCTGTCGCTCCCAGCCGCTCGACCGCCGCCAGGTACTTGTCGGCCTGATCGTCGTCATCGGGGTGACGATCGAGGTCCGCGGCCAGCGGGGTCCCGGCCTCGACGGTCAGCGCGTAGGCGGAGATGTGGGGGGCGTCGAGGGCGACCACGTCGTCGAGCGTGGCGCACCAGTCGTCAAGCGTCTCGCCGACGCCGCCGTAGATGAGGTCGAGGTTGAACGTCGCCACACCGCCGGCACGGGCCAGCTCCACGGAGCGCAGCACGTTGGCACGGTCGTGGGTGCGCCCGAGCGCCGCCAGCACGTGGGCCGACGTCGACTGCACCCCGAAGCTCAGCCGGTTCACTCCCCCCGCCAGGTAGGTGTCGATCAGCTCGGCGGTGACGTTGTCGGGGTTGCACTCGACGGTTACCTCGCAGCCATCCGCACGCGGGATCGTCGCGAGGACAGCCACCAGTTCCGTCGCGGGCACCATCGAGGGCGTGCCGCCGCCCACGAACACCGACGTGGCCAGCGGCATCCCTGCCGCGACGAGCCGCTCGGCGTCGGCCCGGCAGGCCGCGAGGTAGGCGTCGGTCAGGTGGTGACGGTCGGTCCAGGTCGCGAACGAGCAGTAGTCGCAGCGGGCCGCGCAGAACGGGACGTGCACGTAGACGCCGAAGGGACTGCGAGGGTCGGGGAGCGACGGCACGGGCACGAACCCATGGTGGCCCCCGCGCGGTGCTGACCCCTAGTTGGCGGCAGTGACCGGCGTGGGGGTGAGGTCGACGGCGAACACGATGCCGAGCGAGTCGAGGCGAGCCGTGACGAGGTCGGGGGTGACGTCGAGGATGCAGGCGATGGCCCGGAGGTCGTCCCGGCGCACCGTGAGGACGCGGCCGTTGAAGTCGCCGCGCTGCACCTGCACCATGCGCAGGTAGCGCGACAGCATCTCAGCCTCGGTGCCCTGCATGCGCTCGATGGCGGTGAGGTCGAGCTTGACCTTCTCCTCGGCCCGAACGGGACGATCGAGGTCGATGATCAGGTCGGCGTCGCCGGGCCGGGGCCCGAAGTCGGGGCCGTCGTCACCAGGCAAGAGCTGGTCGACGGGCACTCGGTAGAACCGGGCCAGACGCTGGAGGCGAGGCACCGAGATGGCCCGCTCACCGCGCTCGTAGGCACCCAGCACCGACGCCTTGAACTCTTGGCCCGACGTCGCCTCGACATCCTGCAACGACAGGCGCTTCTGGCGCCGGATCGCCCGGAGTCGGGTGCCGACCTTGCCGGCATACGCACCCGTCTCTTCGACCTCGCCCTCGATCTCGCTCATTGCTGCCCCTCCAAAGGACTCCCCAGCTGACGCGGGCCGTACCCGCAGTAGCAGAGAGTTTCACGCCCGCCTCCGCATTGCGCGGAGGCCACCAATGTACGCGCGATGCGTGGCCGTGAGCAACCACCCTACGTGGCAATCGGTGTCGCGGGGCCCACGATCCCGGCCCGGAGCCCGGCCAGCATGGCTCCCGCCACCACCGCGGCGGTCTCGGCACGGAGCACGTGGGTGGCCAGCGCGACCCGGGGCACGTCGAGGGCTCGCTCGTCAGGGGCCCATCCGCCCTCTGGTCCGATCAGCAGAAGGGGAAGGTCGAGCGTGGGAGGGACACCGCCACGGTCCGCCAAGGCCGCTCCGGGCGTCTGGGCCAAGGTCGCCAGGTCGACCAGATCGCCGACGACGGGCAGACGGGGGCGCCGGCACTGCATCGATGCGGCGCGGGCCACGGTTCGAAGTCGGCCGACCGCCTTGGCGGCCTTGTCTGCGTCCCAGCGCACCACCGACCGCTCGGCGCGGAAGGGCACGATGCGATCGATGCCGAGCTCGGTGAGCTTCTGCACGATCAGCTCCGGCTTGTCGCCCTTCACGAGGGCGAAGCCGATCGTGAGGGCAGGGGTGCCCGGCGCCTCCTCCACGATGGGTCCGGTGACCTCGAGGTCAGCGGCAAGGGCCGCTGTGCGCCATCGGCCTCGCCCATCCGCGAGGACCAGCGCGTCGCCCGAGCGGACCCTGAGCACGCGCTCGAGGTGGTGACGATCGTCGTCGGACAGGAGCGGCGCGTCGAGGTCGTCGACGAACACGAGGGGCTCGGGGTGGTCGGCCGGGTGCAGGGTGGTCGCCTATCGGAAGGCGGAGCGGATGCGCGACAGGAAGCCGGCGTCGGCCGGGGCCACCTCGTCGCCCCGCAGCTCGGCGAATTGGCGCAACAGCTCCTCCTGCTCGGGTGTGAGGTCGCCGGGCACCTGCACCCGTGCGTGCACGATGAGGTCGCCTCGGCTGCGTCGCTCGAGGTGCGGTACGCCTCGCCCCTTCAGACGGAACTCGCGCCCCGACGGCGTGCCGCCCGGGATCACGAGGTCTTCCGCGCCGTCGAGCGTCTCGAACTGGAGGTGGGTCCCGAGGGCCGCCTGGGCAAACGCGATCGGCAGGTCGCAGTGGAGATCCACACCGTCGCGCGTGAACCGATCATGGGGTCGCACCCGGACGTGGACATAGAGGTCGCCGTTGCCACCGCCGCGCGGACCCGCCGCGCCGCGGCCCGTGAGCCGCAGGGTGGATCCGGTGTCGACCCCGGCCGGGACGTCGACCGTGTAGGTGCGCTCCTCGACTCGACGACCCTCACCCTTGCAGTCGACGCATGGATCGCTGATGACCCGCCCCTGGCCTGCGCAGCGCGGGCACACGGAGTTCGTCACCATCTGGCCGAGGAACGACTGCCGGACCCGCTGCACCTGCCCGGTGCCGGCGCACTCGAGGCAGCTGATCGGCTGCGTTCCCGGTGCGGCACCAGATGCTTCGCACGTCTCGCACACCACGGCGGTGCGCACCTCGACCGGCTGGCGGATGCCGAAGACGGCGTCCTCGAACCGGAGATCGACAACCACCTCCAGATCGGGTCCGCGGGGCGGGCCGCTGGGCCCGCGACCGCCGCCCCCGAAGGGACTGTTGCCGCCGAAGAAGGCGTCGAAGATGTCGTTGATCCCCCCACCGGCGAACCCGCCCGCACCCGCGTTGACCCCGTCGGGGCCGAAGCGGTCGTAGCGCTGACGCTTCTCGGGATCGGACAGCACCTCATAGGCCTGGGCGACCTGCTTGAAGCGATCCGACGCGGTGGGATCGGCATTGGTGTCCGGGTGGAGCTGACGGGCGAGACGCCGGTACGCGCGCTTGATCTCGTCGGCCGAGGCGTTGCGCGCCACCTCCAACAGCTCGTAGTAGTCGGACACGGCTAGCCCTCGCTGAGGCGCTGGGAGAGGCGGTGGCTCACGACGGCGACCGCCGCGAGCGCCTGGGGGTAGTCCATGCGAGCGGGCCCGAGCACGCCAATCGTGCCCGCCGGCTCGCCTTCGACCTGATACGGCGCCACGATCAGCGCGCAGTCGGCCAGCGGGGCCATCCCTGTCTCAGTGCCGATCGCCACCTGCAGGCCGCGGTCGATCACATCGCGCAGCAGGGTGACCACGACGTACTGCTGCTCGAGGATGCCGAGCACCTCGCGCACAGTCTCGATGGCGTCGAAGGCGCGGGCGATCCGCGAGGTGCCCCCCACGAAGACCTGGTCGGGGTCCTCCCCCGCGTCGCTGCGGAGCGACCGCACGGCGAGCTCGCAGAGCGCGTCGGTGGCGGCGTCGCCCGTCTTCGGCAGGGTGGACAGGCTCGTGCGCGCCGACCCGATCAGGTGAGCCGCAAGGTGGGCCGTTGCCGCCCCGATGCGCTCCTCGCCGATCCCGTCGTCGAGGGGCTTGCCACCGTCGGCGAGGTCGATGGAGTGCTTCTCCACGGCGCCGTTGGACAGCACCGCCACGACCAGGGCGGACGACGCCGTCAGCCCGACCACCTGCACCGAGCGGACGGTGGCTTCGGTCTGGGGTGCGCCCACGACCACCCCGGCGTAGCTCGTGAGGTCGCCGAGGAGCCGAGACGTGTCCTGGAGCATCTGCTCGATCTCGCCGTGCGTCTTCTCGAAGAACGAGCGGACCTGCACCGCGTCGGACCCGCGCAGCGTGGCCGGGGCACCGAGGTTGTCGACGAAGAACCGGTAGCCCTTCTCGGTGGGGATGCGGCCTGCGCTCGTGTGGGGCTGGCGCAAGTACCCCTCTTGCTCAAGGGTGGCCATGTCGTTGCGGACGGTGGCCGAGGACACGTGCACGCCGGACGACTTCACGACGTGCGCGGACCCCACCGGCTGCGCGGTGTCGATGTACTCCTCCACGACGGCCCGGAGGATGGCGGCCTTGCGTTCGTCCAGCATGGTTGGTGTCGGACCGGTGGGTCCTGGCACTCGATGCTACCGAGTGCCAGCCCGGCGGAGCAGGTCTGGGGGTGGCAGGCTCCCCCGATGCGGTTCGTCGTGGTGGGGGCAGGTGCCATCGGTGGGGTGGTTGGGGGACGACTCGCGCAGCACGGGCACGAGGTTCTCCTCGTCGCGCGCGGCGCCCACGGCGACGCGATCGCGGCCAACGGCCTGCTCGTGCGATCCCCCGACGACGAGGTGCGGATACCGGTCCCGGTCGTGGGCCACCCGACTGCGGTCGAGCTCAGCACCGACGACGTGGTGCTGCTCGCCGTGAAGGGTCAAGACACCCAGAGCGCGCTCGATGGGCTCGCCGACGGGCCTGCCGACCTGCCCATCGCCTGCCTGCAGAACGGGGTCGACAACGAGCGTCAGGCCCTGCGGCGCACGTCGCGCGTCTACGCGGTGCCGGTGATGTGCCCGGCGTCGCACCTCGAGCCTGGCGTCGTCGAGTGCTCCTCGGCACCAGTCAGCGGCATCCTCGACGTCGGTCGCTACCCCACGGGCGTCGATGACATCGCCGAGGCCATCGCGGCGGCGTTCGCGAGCTCCACGTTCAGCTCGGTCACCAACCCCCGGGTGATGCGCTTCAAGTGGTCGAAGCTGCTCATGAACCTGGGCAACTCGCTCGAGGCGGCCTGTGGCCCGATCGGTCGGAGCAGCGACCTCTATCTCGCCGCCCGCTCCGAGGCCCTCGCAGTGCTCGCCGCGGCGGACATCGACGTCGCGTCTGACGAGGAGGACGCGGCACGCCGCGGTGATCTGATCTCGATGCGGCGGATCGCCGGTGAGCGGCGCGGTGGCGGCTCGTCGTGGCAGAGCCTCGCCCGAGGCACCGGCAGCATCGAGGCCGACACGCTGAACGGTGAGATCGTGCTGCTCGGCCGTCTGCACGACGTCCCGACTCCGGTCAACGAGCTGTTGCAGCGCACGGCCAACCACCTCGCCCGTGCGGGTGCCCCGCCGGGCACGATGACGCCCGACGAGCTGATCGCGCAGCTCCCGCCCGGCATCGTCTGACGATCACGGCCAGCGCCACCATCACCGTCCGCGCAACGATCGGTAGCGGCGCAACGACTCCTCTCGTTCCTCAGCGTGGTCGACGATGGGTGCCGGATACCCCACGGGTAGGCCCACCGGATCGAGCCAAGGCGCGTGGACGTGGCGATCGGTGACGCCCGCGAGCTTGGGCACCCAGCGCCGCACGTAGGAGCCGTCGGGATCGAAGCGCTTGCCCTGCGTGACCGGGTTGAAGATGCGGAAGTACGGCGACGCATCGGTGCCGGTGCCGGCCACCCACTGCCAACCGTGCTGGTTGGAGGCGACGTCGCCGTCGACGAGGTGCTTCATGAACCAGCGTGCGCCGAGCGTCCAGTCGAGGTGCAGGTCCTTCACCAAGAAGCTGGCCGTGAGCATGCGCACCCGGTTGTGCATCCATCCCTCGGCGAGGAGCTGGCGCATCCCGGCATCGATGATCGGGTAGCCGGTGCGACCCGCGCACCACTCGTCGAAGCCGTCTCCCGCCCGATGGGGGTCGACCTGGATCGCCCGCATGGCCGGGTTGAACGCCTCCCGCACGGTCTCCGGGCGATGGTGGAGGACGTCTGCGTAGAACTCGCGCCAGCACAGCTCGGCACGGAAGGTCTGTTCGGCCGGCTCGTCGCCCAGGCGGGCCAGCAGCTGGCGAGGGTGGATGCAGCCCCACTTCAGGTACGCCGACAGGCGGGAGGTGCCGTCCACACCGGGTACGTCACGGGCCCTGTCGTAGCGGGTCAGTCGGTCGGCCAGGAATGCCTCGACCATCACCTTCGCAGCCTGCTCACCGGCTCGGGGCAGATCAGCCGCGACCACGGGAACCGCCAGCAGCGGTTCGCTGTGGGCCGTCGCCCACCGCACCTCGGCCGGCGGGGTGATCGGAGCCGGCCACCCCTCGGCCAGCCACGCCCTCGAGAACGGGGTGAACACCTTGTAGGGCTGGCCCGATCCGCTCAGGACGACCCCGGGCTCGACCGCATAGGGCGAGCCCACCTTGTGCAGGACCCGGCCGTGCTCGGCGAGCGCCACCTCGACCGCATCGTCGCGGCGGGTTCCGTAGGGACCGAAGTCGGCGGTGACGACGACGGCTTGCGCCTCGACCTCGTCGGCCACGGCGGGCACGATGGTCACCGGGTCGCCGAGGCGCACCACAAGCCGGCCACCCAGGTCGGCATCCAGCGAGTGCAGGCACGCCAGCAGGAAGGCGCGGCGGTTGTCGCCGGCAGGCCCCCACAGCCGGGGGTCGACGACGAACAGCGCAAGGACCTCGCCCGCGTCGCCGACGAGGCGGTGGGCCTCCGCGAGGGCCGGGTGATCCGACAGCCGGAGGTCACGGCGGAACCACAGCACCGAGCGATCGACGGCAGACACCTACCGCTCCGCGCTCGGCAGCGCGTCGAGCACACGCCCGTCGACGACCTCGATGCCCTCAGCACGGAGTCGGCGTTGCTGCTCCCTGGGGTGCTGCGCGGCGAGCGAGCCGTCCGCTCGCACGACGCGCCACCAGGGGACGTCCCCACCGTGCTGGGCCAGGAACCCACCGACCGCCCGGGCCGCCCCGGGGCGACCAGCGCGGCGAGCGATCTCGCCGTAGGACACGACCTCGCCCAACGCGAGGTCGGCGACCACCGCTCGGAAGCGCTGCTGCAGCGGCGTCATCGGGTGCGGGGCCATGCGCTCGATGCTCGCGCACGACCTACCCTGCCGGGATGCCTCCTGAGGACTCCCGCGCCCGACGCCTCCGACTCGGCCTGGCCGCGTTCATCGGCTTCGCCGGTGTGATGCACTTCGCAAACCCGAAGTTCTTCGATGACATCGTCCCCACATGGATGCCCGGCACGCCGAGGACCACGACCTACGTGAGCGGGGCTGCGGAGCTCGCCTGCGCGGCGTTGGTCGCCAACCGGCGTACCGCACGCGTTGGCGGCTGGGCCACAGTGCTGCTGTTCCTCGGTGTCTATCCCGCCAACCTGCAGATGACCGTCGACGTCGGCCGGCCGTCATCCGTGCAGGACTGGGCCATCTGGGCTCGCACCCCACTCCAGGTCCCCATGTTCCTCTGGGCCCGACGAGTTGCCCGGGACGCGTCACGCTGCGGAGCCGGCGAACAACTCAGTCGTCGAGCTTGAAGGCGGCAATGAACGCCTCTTGGGGGACCTCGACGCGGCCGATGTTCTTCATCCGCTTCTTGCCCTCCTTCTGCTTCTCCAACAGCTTGCGCTTGCGGGTGATGTCGCCGCCGTAGCACTTGGCCAGCACGTCCTTGCGCTTGGCCTTCACCGTCTCGCGGCTGATGATCCGCCCGCCGATGGCCGCCTGGATCGGTACGTCGAACATCTGGCGCGGGATGAGCTCCCGAAGCTTCTCGGCGATCTTCTTCCCGTAGTCCTGTGCCCGGTCCTTGTGGAGGATCGTGGAGAACGCGTCGGCCGGCACAGAGTTGAGGAGAACGTCCACCTTGACGAGCTCCGACTCGGCGTAGCCCGCCGCGTCGTAGTCGAGGGAGGCGTAGCCCTGGGTGCGGCTCTTGAGCTGATCGAAGAAGTCGCGCACAACCTCCGCCAGCGGGATCAGGTACACGAGCTCCATGCGCTCGGGCGAGAGGTACTCGAGCTTCTTCATCTCGCCACGCCGCGTCTGGCAGAGGTCCATGACCGTGCCCGTGTAGTCCTTGGGCGTGAGGATCGTGCACGTCAGCATCGGCTCCTCGATGTGGTCGATCTCCACCATCGGAGGCAGGTCGGCCGGGTTGTCCACCTCGACGACGGTGCCGTCGGTCTTGTGCACGAGGTAGGCGACCGAGGGTGACGTGGCGATGAGGTCGAGGTTGAACTCGCGCACGAGGCGCTCCCGGATGATCTCCATGTGGAGCAGACCGAGGAAGCCGCAGCGGAAGCCGAACCCCAGCGCACCGGAGGTCTCGGGCTCGTAGGTGTAGCTGGCGTCATTGAGGCCGAGCTTCTCGAGGGCGTCCCGCAGGTCGGAGAACTGATCGCCGTCGATCGGGTAGAGGCCGCAGAACACCATCGGCTTCGGGTCGCGGTAGCCGTGGAGCGCCTCCGCGGCTGGCCGGTTCGCGTCGGTGACCGTCTCGCCGGAGCGCGCCTCTCGCACGTCCTTGATGCCGGCGATCAGATAGCCGGTCTCGCCGGGGCCGAGCGAGGGCACGGGGGTGTGGTCAGGTCGACGGACGCCGATCTCGTCCGCGTCGTGGGTGGCGCCAGCCTGCATGAAGCGCACACGACCACCGGTCTTCAGCACGCCGTTCATCACTCGCACCGACGACACCACGCCTCGGTAGCTGTCGTAGTACGAGTCGAAGATCAGGGCCTGCAGAGGCGCCGAGGCATCACCCACGGGGGCCGGGATGCGCTCGATGACGGCGTCGAGCAGGTCGGGAACTCCCTCGCCGGTCTTGGCGCTGATGCGCAGGATCTCACCGGCGGGGATCCCGAGCACCTGCTCGATCTCGGCCGCACAGCGATCGGGCTCGGCGGCAGGGAGATCGATCTTGTTCATGCAGGCCACGATCTCGAGGTCGTTCTCCATGGCCAGGTAGCAGTTGGCAAGGGTCTGGGCCTCGATCCCCTGGGCGGCATCGACGAGGAGGATCACGCCTTCGCACGCGGCCAACGATCGAGACACCTCGTAGCCGAAGTCGACGTGGCCGGGGGTGTCGATCAGGTTGATCACGTGGTCGCGCCAGTCGAGGCGCACCGACTGGAGCTTGATGGTGATGCCCCGCTCGCGCTCAAGGTCCATCGAGTCGAGGTACTGCGCCCGCATGTCTCGGGGGTCGACGGCGCCGCACAGCTCGAGGATGCGGTCAGCGAGCGTGCTCTTCCCGTGGTCGACGTGCGCCACGATCGACAAGCAGCGGATCAAGCTCAGGTCCATAGGGGGAGCCTGGAGGCTACCGGCGCGGGTGGATGTGACGCGAACCGGCCCCTGCCGGTACGATCCGTCGGTTCGATTCAGCAGTAGAGGACGTCATGGCCAACATCAAGAGCCAGATCAAGCGCAACCGTCAGAACGAGAAACGCGCCGCCCGCAACAAGGCCGTGCGCAGCGAGCTCAAGACGCGCACCAAGATCGCCGCCACTGCGGCCGTCGAAGGCGCGGAGAACTCCGCTGAGCTCACTCGCCTAGCCGTGAAGCGCATCGACATGGCCGCCGCGAAGGGTGTCATCCACAAGAACGCCGCCGCCCGCCGCAAGTCCCGCCTGATGAAGAAGTCGGCCCCCTCGGCCGACTGACCTTCGTCGCTCACCAGATCTCACCGCTGCCGGGCCCCGTGCCCGGCAGTGGCGCGTCCGGGCTGCGTCTCGGCTACTTCTTCGCCAAGGTGGCGAGGCGGGCCACGAGCACCTCGAGCACCAGAGGCGCGGGCCACAGCTTGCCACCCCGCAGGTCGAGATCGGCTTGGGCGAGCAGGTCGATCGACCGCACCACGCTCTCGTGGCCGAGGCGGCGCGCCTGACCCAGCGCCTTCTTGGCGGAGAACGTCGAGCCCTTGATGCCGAGCAGCTCCGCCGCCTCCCGCTCCCCCGCCGCGTCGGAGCCGTCGAGGCGGAGGATCCGCGCGTAGTGGGTGTGTAGCGTGGCCAGCACTTGGAAGGGGTGCCGATCACCCTGCCCGATCATCCGCTGCAGGAGCTCGAGAGCACCGGCTCGGTCGCCCCGATCGATGGCATCGGTGAGATCCCAAGGCGGCACGCCGCCGTCGTCACCGAGGAAGGGCTCGAGCTCTGCTGCGGTGATCTTGGTGCCGGCCCCGTACGTGGAGCGCAGCAGCTCGATGAGGCCGAGCAGCCGGCTGGGCTCATCGCCGAGCCAGGTGACCAGTCGCTTGCGTCCTTCCGCGTCGACCTTCAGCCCCGCCTCCGTGAGGTGCTCACCCAGCCACTCGGCCACCTTTCGACCGGGGCTGGTGTCCACGAGCTGCCCGCCGCAACGGGTCACGGCCTCGCTGAGCGCCTTGGGGATGCGCCCGCCTTGCCACTCGAGCACGAGCCTCGTGCTGGGCAGCGGGTCGACGAGGTAGTCGACTAGCGGCTGCACGAGCTCGTTGCGCTCCCGCTTCTCGGTGACCCGACCCAGCACCACTCGGAACTCGGTGAGGAACGGTGGGGTCTGCGCGGCATCCACGAGGGTGATCAACGGATCGCGCGCGTCGTCCTCGACGGCATGCGACGCGACGTCGACCTCCTCGACAACGAGTGAGCGCTCCTCGGCGCCCACCAGCTCGTCGACGAGGTGACGCACGGCATCCCGCAACACGACGGCGTCGTCGCCCTTGAGCAGGGTGATGGGCGCGATCAGCGCGCTCATCCCGTCTCCGCAAGGTCGGCTCGGGCCTCGAGGATCGCAGCCATCACGTCTGAGGTGCGTCGAGCACCTCGCACATCGTGGGCGCGGAGCACGCGGCTCCCCAGCGCGATCCCCAGCGCGTGGGCCGCGTGTGACGCCTCCCGCCGATCCTCCACCTCGGTGCCCACGAGATCACCGAGGAACCGCTTGTTGGAGGCGGAGAGGAACAGCGGCCAGCCAAGAGCGGCCAGGCGATCGTGGGCCCGCAGGAGCTCGAGCGACTGAGGCTCGTTCTTGCCGAGATCGAGCCCGGCGTCGACCATCACCCGCTCGCGTGGGATGCCAGCGGTCTCGGCCTGGTTGGCCCGGTCACGGAGGAATCGACACACCGCGTCGACGACCGGCTCCTCGTAGACCGGCTCCGGATCGGGCACGCGAGGACCCAGCCGGATGTGGGTGGCAACGACGGAGGCGCCGGAGGCCGCCGCCACGGCGAGGTAGTCGGGATCGGCGAACCCGCTGATGTCGTTCCCCACCACCGCGCCGGCGGTCAGCGCTTCGCGCAGCACCGTGGCCCGCCACGTGTCGACGGAGATGGGGACGTCGAAGCGTGAGCGGAGGGCCTCGATCGCCGGGATCACTCGGTCGAGCTCCTCCGGTTCGGTCACCTCCACCCCGGGCCCGGCCTTCACACCACCCACGTCGAGGAAATCGGCTCCCTCGCCCACCAGCAGCTCGGCCTTGGCGAGGAACGCGTCGAACTCGTAGTAGCCGCCCTTGTCGAAGAAGGAGTCGGGGGTGCGGTTGAGGATGCCCATCACCAGCGCTCGATACCGACAATCAAACCGGTGCGAGCCGAGCGCGATCACCGGGCACGGCACCTCGTAGACCACGTGCCAGGGCATGTCGCTCACCGAGCCGAACCTACCGGGGGCGGGCCTCGACTACGAGCCGGTCGGCGGTGGCCGTCAGATGCACCTCCAGGGCCCCCACCACGAAGTCGGCAGCCGGTCGCGGCGCCACCGTCACCGACGCCCGGGCTCTGATCCCCTCGATGCCGCCCGCCAGGAGCACCGTGCCGATCGGGTGACGGGCCTCGATGGCGGCGACGAGGTCGGAGGAGATGGAGCCGTCAGCGACCACGAGCACGTCGATGGCCCGCACACCGGCCTCGCGGAGGGCGGCGAGCGTCGACCCCGACCCGAGCTGGCTCCGGCCACCGACGCCACCCAGGGCGACGACCTCAGACGAGCGGGCATGCCAGCGGACCACACCTGGTCGGAGCTCCGAGCGCAGCGGCACCGGAGCCTGCGCCGACACGACGGCGACGACCACCGCGCCACAGGCCAAGACCAAACCGGCGCGTGCGGCACGGCTCCGCGGCGCGGCGCCAGCCGGAGGCCGTGCCGCGGTGGCGAGCCCGAGGCCAACGGCCAGAACCACGACGTGCCGAGCCCGGAGCTCGCCGAGTGGCAGCGCGGCCGACCGTCGTGCCACCTCTGCCACCCATGCGAGCAGAAGCCGCGTCGGACCGTGCACGAGCTCGGCCACCCACCCGCCCGCCACACCGGCCGCCATTCCCGCGGTGAGGCCCCATACCATCACGGGGCCGGCGGCCGGAACGGCGAGGAGGTTGGCGGGGAAGGAGGCCACGGGTAGCGGCCCGAACGTGGCCAGCAGCACCGGCGCCACGCCGAGCTGCGCGGCCACGGTGACCGATAGGGGCTCGCGCACGAATGCCGGTCCCGGTAGGGCGGCGGCCAGACGGGGAGCGAACACCACGATCGCGCCGGCCGCCGCCGTCGACAGCTGGAACCCCACCGAGCGAACGAGGAGCGGATCGACGACGACCAATGTGGTGACGGCCAGCGCCAGGACCCGTATCCGCGACACGGCCCCGCCCACCGTCACCAGCATCGTGGCCAGCGCCGCCATGGCTGCAGCACGAAGCACCGACGGCTCGAAGCGCGTCATCAGCCCGAACATCGCGATCACGGCAAGCGTGACGCCAAGTCGCGGCCACAGGCGAAGCCGCCGTAGCGCCGGTCCGGCCATCACGAGCGCGAACGCCACGTTCTGCCCGGACACCGCCAAGAGGTGCGTGAGGCCCGCACCGAGGAAGTCATCGGCCAGCTCGACGGGTTGGGCGCGGTCATCGCCGATCACGAGGCCCGTGTACAGCGTCCGTTGCACCGGGGCGAGCGGAGCGGCGCCCTTCTCGAGCGTGCGGCGCAGAGCGTTGGCCGTCCGGCTGAGGACACCGCCGGGCCGCCACGACTCGACGGAGTAGACGCGAAGTCGGGCCGCGACATGCCGGGACGTGAGCCAGGGCGCGCTTGCGGGCGCCGGTTGCACCTCGCCGCGCAGGGTGACTCGCTCGCCGGCGAGGCGCGCCCGGAGTGCCGCGGCCGATGCACCGTCGGCCCGCAGCTCCATGTGGCGGCCGTGGACACGGACGTCGGCCCGCACACCACCGAAGCTCGGCACCGGATCGCTCAGCAGCGTCACCTCCGCTGCTGCCGGACCGGCGCGCACCCCGTCGAGCCCGGCGAGGGAGCGGCCCGCCAGTGCGCTCACCAACGCGACCGCGCCGAGGCAGAGCAGCGCGGGCTGGCGGGCCGCGAGTGCCGCCACGACCACCAGGCTGCCGATCCAGAGCGGCACCGCAGAGGGCCGGAGGGCCCCGAGCACAGCGCTGGCCGCCAACGCAACGACCCACCGGTCGGTCACGGTCGATCAGACCGTGACCAACGGGCGGAGCTGCTCGAGCTTGGCCTCGCCGATGCCGCGCACGTCGAGGAGCTGATCGACGGAGGTGAAGTGACCGATCTGATTGCGGTGCTCGATGATCGCCGCCGCCGTAGCCGGACCGACGCCGGGCAGGGCATCGAGCGCGGCTTCATCTGCGTCGTTGAGGTTCACGGGGCCAGAGGCGGGGCCGCCCGCGCCGAGCCCTGTAGAGGCTCCGGCGACCGGAGCGGGGGCCGCCTCCCCCACCTTGGGCACGTACACGCGCTCCCCGTCGGTCAGCGGCGCGGCGAGGTTGATCCGGGAGCCATCGGCTTCCGCTGTGAGCCCGCCCGCGGCCTCGATGGCGTCGACGACTCGCGATCCCGCGGGCAGCGTGTGCACCCCTGGAGCGACAACCGCCCCCGCGACGTGGACGACCACCACCGTGGCGTCGGTGTCAGTCGTGGACGCGGCGGCCAGCGCCACCGTGGTGCTGGCAAAGGGCAGGGACACCTCGGGTGGCGCCGCGGGCGGCTGAGTGAGCCAGAGCGCCGCGAGGCCCGCACAGATCGCCGCCCCTCCTCCGACCAGGATGCGCGCGGGGGTTGTGCCGGTGGCGTCAGCGAGCTGCTCGAGCCGGTCGCGCCAGGTCCTCGGCGGAGGTGGACGCCGGAGGGCAGTGTCTTCCGGGAGCGCACGGTCTTCCGAACGGGCAGGGTCTTCCGACGTCGGGACATCGGGGGCGAGGGCCACGGTTCCTCCCGGGGCGCGACGGGGCAGTCACGGCAGGGGGGAATCCGTCGATGCTACGAGGCCGGCGAGGCATCGAACAGGGCCAATCAGCCGAGCTCAGAAGAGCTGGTTGGTGAGCTGCTTGCGGTACCCCGCGGTCCGCGGATCCTCGGCGCCCATCACCTCGAGCAGGTCGATGTAGCGCTGGCGAGCCGCCTCGTCGTCCTTCACCTGGCCGAGCAGCGCGTCGAGCTCGCCGGTCACATCGGCGCCGCGCACATCGGTGCCCACGCGCGCCAGGGCGGCCACGCGCCGGGTCTCCGCTGACTCCGGGATGCGCTCCAGGAGCGCGAGCGCCTCGGCCACGTCGGCGTCACCGCCGCGCTCGACGAGCAGCTCGGCCAGACCGACCACCGCGCCCTCATGGCCCGGCTCGAGATCGAGTGCGGTACGGAGCGACGCTTCGTCGCCCGCCGCCACCAGCGTGCCCACCGCGTCCTCCTCCTCGGTGGGCAGCAGCCCGCTCACGAACGCCCTGACAGCGGCCTCCGGTTGGGCGCCCACGAAGTGGTCGACGATCTGACCGTCGCGCATCGCGTAGACGGCGGGGATGCCCTGCACCTGGAAGGCCCCAGCCACCTGTCGGTTCGAGTCGACGTCGACCTTGGCCAGCACCACCTTGCCATCGGTCTCGTCGATGACCTTCTCGAGGATGGGGCCGAGCTGCTTGCACGGCCCGCACCACTCGGCCCACAGGTCGACCACGACGGGGACCTGCTTCGAGCGTTCGACCACCTCGGTGGGGAAGGTGGCGTCGGTGACGTCAATCGTCATGCGTGCATCTCCTGGGGGGCTTGGTCGCCCCAACCTACCGGCGGCGATACCCTCGCCCACCGGGGCAACGGGCCCATCTGGAGGAGCGCCGTGAGCGAGGACAGCAAGGGAGTTGGCGACATCAAGGGTGTCGACCGCGCCAACGTCACCACCTGGTTCGAGGCGAACATCCCCGGTGCGCAGGGGCCCCTGGCCTTCGACCTCATCGCCGGCGGTCACTCCAACCTCACCTATGCGGTCACCGATGCGGCCGGGCACCACTACGTGCTGCGCCGCCCACCGCTGGGCCACGTGCTGGCGACGGCCCACGACATGAGTCGGGAGCACAACATCATCTCGGCCCTCGGACCCACCGACGTGCCGGTGGCCCCGGCGCTCGGCCTGTGCACCAATGACTCGGTGAACGGCTCGCCCTTCTACGTCATGGACTTCGTCGACGGCAGGGTGCTTCGAGACGCGGCGGCCGCCAAGGCGATCACGCCAGCGGCGCGGCGCAACGCCAGCATCTCCATCGCCGACACGCTCGCCGGCATCCACGCGGTCGACCCCGATGCGGTGGGCCTCGGCGAGCTCGGCAAGAAGGAGGGCTACATCGCCCGCCAGCTGAAGCGCTGGTACAGCCAGTTCCAGCAGTCGCAGACACGGGAGCTGCCAGCGGTCGACCAGGTGCACGATGCCCTCGCGGCCCGGATCCCGGACCAGGGCCGAGCCTCCATCGTCCACGGCGACTACCGGCTCGACAACTGCATGACCGACGACGACGGCAACGTCATCGCCGTGCTCGACTGGGAGATCTGCACGCTCGGCGATCCACTCGCGGACGTGGGTCTGCTCATGGTCTATTGGACCGAGGCGTCCGATGCCGCGCCGATGCTCCTCACGGCCCCAACCACGGTCGAGGGCTTCCTCAGCCGCAAGGAGGTACTCGACCGGTACGCAGAGGTGTCCGGCCGCGACCTGTCCCAGATCGACTTCTACATCGCCTTCGGGTACTGGAAGCTGGCCTGCATCGTCGAGGGCGTCTACGCCCGCTACGTGGGCGGCGCGATGGGGTCCGACGCGTCGGGCTTCGAGGGCTTCGCGATCCAGGTGGAGCGCTGTGCCGAGGCGGCGGCCGACGCGGTAGCGCGGCTCGGATGAGCGGACACCGCACATGACGTCGCTCTACACGATGCTCGAACAACCTGATCTCGTGACGCCGGTGCTGATCGTCGCGCTCAAGGGTTGGATCGACGCCGGGCTCGGCGCCGACGGTGCGGTGGAGGTGCTCACCGCCGGAATGGAGCGCCGAACCATCGCTCGATTCGACGCCGACGCACTGCTCGACTGGCGCGCCCGCCGGCCCGTGATGCGCCTCGAGGACGGCCTCAACACGCGGCTGTCCTGGGAGGAGACCGAGCTCTCCTGGGCGCGCGACAACGGCGGTCACGACGTGCTCCTGCTGCTCGGCAACGAGCCCGACCACGCGTGGCTCTCGTTCTCCGAGCAGGTCGTCGATCTGGCCGTCGACCTCGGCTGCCGGCTGGTGATCGGCCTCGGTGCCTACCCCACCCCCGTCCCGCACACGCGGGTGCCCCTGCTCGCTGCCTCAGCGTCCTCCGACGACCTCACGCAGGGGCTCTTGCGCAACTCCGTCGAGGTCCCCTCGGGCGTGCAGGGGATGATCGAGCGCCGAGCTGGCCTCCGCGGCCTTCCATCGCTGGGCCTCTGGGCGCAGGTGCCCCACTACGTCGCCGCGATGCCCTACCCAGCGGCGTCGCTCGCCCTGCTCGAGGCCACCAACCGGATCGCCGGGCTCGATCTCCCGCTGGCCGACCTCGCCGAGCGGGCCGAGGCCAGCCGGGCACGGATCGACGAGCTCATCGGCCAGAACCCGGAGCATCGGGCCATGCTCGAACAGCTCGAGCAGCAGGCCGATGAGCACGCCACCACTGAGCTGGCCGCGGCCTCCGGCGACGAGCTGGTGGCCGAGCTCGAGCGCTTCCTGCGCGAGCAGGGCAACTAGACCGCACGGTCAAGTTTCGGATTAGGGTCGCGACATGAAGGTCGACGGAGGCATCGGTGGCGATCTGCGCGGGGCCGGCACGGCCGCCGCGACCCAGGAAGGCCAGGGCTACGACGGCCTGTGGACCGCGGAGACGGCCCACGATCCGTTCTTCCCGCTGCTCCTCGCGTCACAATCCACCACCCGCGTCGAGCTCGGCACGGGCATCGCCGTCGCCTTCGCCCGCAACCCGATGAGCCTGGCCCAGATCGCCTGGGATCTGCAGGCCGCCTCCGAGGGCCGGTTCATCCTCGGGCTGGGCAGCCAGATCAAGCCGCACATCACCAAGCGGTTCTCGATGCCGTGGTCGCACCCCGCCGCGCGCATGCGAGAGATGATCCTGGCCATCCGCGCCATCTGGGCATCGTGGAACGACGGCACCAAGCTCGACTTCCAGGGCGACTTCTACACGCACACCCTGATGACCCCGTTCTTCAACCCCGGTCCCAATCCCCACGGCAACGCCAAGATCTTCCTGGCTGGCGTCGGCGAGCTGATGACCGAGGTGGCCGGCGAGGTGTGCGACGGCTTCCTGTGCCATGGCTTCACCACCGAGCGCTACCTGCGTGAGGTCACCTTGCCCGCCCTCGAGCGCGGCGCCGCCAAGGCCGGCCGCACCCTGGCCGACATCGAGATCTCCGGGCCAGCCTTCGTGGTCACGGGCGCGACCGAGAAGGAGATGGCAGCGTCGGTCGCCGGCACGAAGCAGCAGATCGCCTTCTACGGCTCCACACCCGCCTACAAGGGCGTGCTCGAGCTCCACGGCTGGGGCGGCCTCCAGGAGGACCTCAACAAGATGTCCAAGGAGGGGAAGTGGAAGGAGATGGGCGAGCTCATCACCGACGACATCCTCGACACCTTCGCGGTCGTGGCCGAGCCCGAGAAGCTCGCCGCCGGGATCCACGCCCGCTACGGCGACATCGTGCAGCGCCTCAGCTTCTACGCCCCCTACTCCAGCGACCCCGACCGCTGGCAAGCCGTGATGGAAGACCTCCACCAGGTCTGACCGCCCGAGGCAATAGGTCCCAATCCACGGGTCTCGAGGCAATGAGGCCCACATGTGGGACTCATTGCCTCCGGCTCGGCAGGGTGGGACCTATTGCCTCGCACGGGACCGATCTGTGGGGATCCGCCTAGGCGTGGTTGAGCTCGGCCCCGAGGTACCGGAGCTTGCAGAGGGAGCGCTGGAGCTTGCCGCTGCTCGTCTTGGGAAGGCTCCCCGGCAGCACGAGCACGATGTCCTTGGCGGGCAGGCCGACGGCGGACCGCACGCGCTCGGCGACGGAGCGGCGCACCTCGGGCAGATCGTCGGACTTCGACTCGCAGACCACGACAAGGCCCTCCTTGCCCTGCGCGCCGTCTACGCCGAAGGCAATGACGTTGCCGGCCCGCACGCCGTCGACATCGGCCAGCGCTCGTTCGATGTCCTCGGGGTACACGTTGCGCCCGCCGACGATGATCATGTCCTTGATGCGCCCGCACATGACCATCTCACCGTCGAGCAGGTAGGCGAGATCGCCAGTGCGGAGCCAGCCGTCGTGGAACAGCTCGATGTTGACGTCGGGTCGCTTGTAGTAGCCCGGCGTCACCGACGTGCCCCGAATCTCGAGCTCACCGACCTCACGGTCCGCCAAGACATCGCCGGTGATGGGATCGACGACCCGGATCGCCAGCCCGTCGACTGGTCGCCCGAGGATGGCGAGGTGACGCACGCCGTCGCGATCGGCATCAACCGGCGCCGCGTAGCGCTCGGTCTCGAGCACCCGGCGGTCGATGGGATCGGTGCGCAGGCCCGACATCGGCTCGGGGAAGGTGCCGGCGATGGCCACCTCGGCCATGCCGAAGGCCGGGAAGACGGCACCGGGCCGCAGACCGTGCCGCTCGCCCGCCTCGATGAAGCTGGCCACGGTGGCCGGATCGACGGGCTCGGCACCGTTGAGGGCGATCCGCAGCCGGGACAGATCGAGCTGGTCGCCACGGCGCAGGGCTCGCGCTGCGAGCACGTAGGAGAAGTTGGGCCCAGCGGTGGCGGTGCCGCCGTAGGTCGACATCCACTCCATCCATCGAGACGGACCGGCCATGAAATCGGTCGGGGCACCGAGCACCAGGGGTGTCCCCGTGGTGAGGGCCAAGGAGAAGAGCCCCACCAAACCCATGTCGTGGTAGAGCGGCAGCCACGAGACGAGGCAGTCGTCGTCGGGGTCGAGTGACGTCGCGAGGGCGATGGCATCGAGGTTGGCGCCGACCGTGTGGTGCGGGAGCATCACGCCCTTGGGGTCGGTGGTGGAGCCGCTCGTGTACTGCAGGATCGCGAGCGACGAGAGGTCGTCGACCGGGCGCTCGTAGGAGCTGGCGGTCGCCTTGCCGATCCCTGGCTGCAGCACATCCCACCCGACCATCGGGGGATCGCCCGGCGCGGGCTCGATGAACGGAGCCAGCTCGGGGTCGACGAGCACGAGCGTGACGTCGGCGTTGGTGATGCGCACCCGCGTCTGCGCGACGAACTCGTCGATGGAGGACATGCGCATCGGCAGGGGAAGGACCACCACGGTGGCCCCCGCCAGCCAGGTCGCCTGGATTGCGGTGACCAGCGGTCGGGAGGTGGGGCCGAGCAGGGCGACGTGGTGGCCGGAGCCGACTCCGAGCGCCTGGAGGTTGGCGGCGTAGCCACGAGCCTCGTCGTGGAGCTGGGCGTAGGGGACGGGGACGTGGTCGCCGCCGACCACGAAGGTGAGGCTGTGGCCGCGCGCAGCAGCAGACTCGATCCGTTGGTTGAGTGTCAGCACGTCGGCTTCGACCCCCCTCGAAGGCCCGCAGTTACAGGTCTATCCGGTTCTGATGCGCAACCGGTCGCCCACTACGGTCGACCCATGCGCGCTGACAGTTCGGAGCCAGAGGTCGATCGGGACGGTCGCGTCCCTGCGCACCGCTACACCGCGGCACTCGCCGGTCATGTCGAGATCGCCTGGCAGGACCGCTGGCAGCGCGACGGCACGTTCCGGGCCCCGAACCCCAGCGGTCCGTTGGCCGACGGCTTCGCGACGATGGCCGAGCGCCCCAAGCTCTACGTGCTCGATATGTTCCCCTACCCGTCCGGGGCCGGACTCCACGTCGGTCACCCGCTGGGCTACATCGGCACCGACGTCTACGGCCGCTACATGCGCATGGCGGGCCACAACGTGCTGCACACGCTCGGCTACGACGCCTTCGGCCTCCCCGCCGAGCAGTACGCCGTGCAGACCGGCACGCACCCGCGGGTCACCACGGAAGCCAACATCGCCATCATCAGCGCCCAGCTGCGCCGCCTGGGCCTCGCCCACGACGACCGCCGTGGCGTTGCCACCACCGACGTCGGCTTCTACCGCTGGACACAGTGGATCTTCTTGCAGATCTTCAACAGCTGGTACGACGTCGAGGCCGACAAGGCCCGGCCCATCACGGAGCTGGAGGCCGCCCTGGAGGCGGGCCGCGAACCCGACCAGGGCACCAATCCGTCGGGCACACCCTGGGCCGAGCTGGATCCCGTCGAGCGGCGCCGGGTGATCGACGCCCATCGGCTCGCCTTCCTCCACGAGGCGCCCGTCAACTGGTGCCCGGGGTTGGGCACGGTGCTGGCCAACGAAGAGGTCACCGCCGACGGGAGGTCGGAGCGGGGCAACTTCCCGGTGTTCCGTCGCCCCATGAAGCAGTGGAAGATGCGGATCACGGCCTACGCCGACCGTCTGCTCGACGATCTCGACAAGCTCGACTGGTCCGACTCCATCAAGCTGATGCAGCGCAACTGGATCGGACGCAGCGAAGGAGCGCGGGTGACCTTCGCCACCGCGCTCGCCGACACGTCGATCGAGGTGTTCACCACCCGACCCGACACGCTGTTCGGAGCCACCTACATGGTGCTCGCGCCAGAGCACCCGCTGGTCGACGTGCTGGCCGCCGATGCCTGGCCCGATGGGGTCGACCCGCGCTGGACTGGCGGGGGCGCGGCCACACCGCCGGACGCGGTCGAGGCCTACCGGAAGCAGGCCGCCCGCAAGAGCGAGGTCGATCGCCAGTCCGACAGTCGCGACAAGACCGGCGTGTTCCTCGGCGCCCACGCCACCAACCCGGTCAACGGTGAGCCGATCCCCGTCTTCATCGCCGACTACGTCCTGATGGGCTATGGCACCGGCGCCATCATGGCCGTGCCCGCTCAGGACAACCGCGACTGGGACTTCGCGACCGCCTTCGGGTTGCCGATCGTGCGCACGGTGCAGCCGCCCGAGGGCTGGGGTGACGAACCGTTCCTCGGCGACGGCCCCGCCATCAACTCGGAGTTCCTCGACGGACTCGGCGTCGGGGACGCCAAGGCGGCCATCAACGACTGGCTGGTCGAGCACGGCCACGGCAGCCGCACCATCACCTACAAGCTGCGCGACTGGCTCTTCTCGCGACAGCGCTACTGGGGCGAGCCCTTCCCCATCGTCTACGACGAGAACGACCTGCCTCGCGCTGTCCCCGAGGCGGCGCTCCCGGTGCTCCTGCCCGAGGTCGATGACTACTCACCGCGCACGTTCCCGGTCGACGACGTCACGTCCGATCCCGAGCCGCCGCTGGGACGGGCCGCTGAGTGGGTTGAGGTCACCCTCGACCTGGGTGATGGCCCGAAGATGTACCGACGCGAGCTGAGCACGATGCCCAACTGGGCCGGGTCGTGCTGGTACGAGCTGCGCTACCTCGACCCCACCAACGAGAACGCCTTCGTCGACCCTGATGTCGAGCGCTACTGGATGGGCCCGCAGTTCGATGGCGACTGCGGCGGCGTCGACTTGTACGTCGGAGGCGTGGAGCACGCGGTGCTCCACCTGCTCTACGCGCGCTTCTGGCACAAGGTCCTCTTCGACCTCGGCCACCTGAGCTCCAGCGAGCCCTTCCGTCGCCTCGTCAACCAGGGCTACATCCAGGCGCCTGCGTTCACCGATGAGCGCGGCTTCTACGTCGAGGCGAGCGAGGTCACGGAGCGCGACGGTGGCTTCTTCCACGATGGCAAGGCGGTGCATCGGGAGTTCGGGAAGATCGGCAAGAGCCTCAAGAACATGATCACGCCCGACGACCTGATCGCGGAGTTCGGCGCCGACACGCTGCGCCTCTACGAGATGTTCACCGGACCGCTCGACCAGAGCCGGCCGTGGGAGACCAAGGCCGTCGTGGGCGTGTTCCGGCTGCTGCAGCGCATCTGGCGCAACATCCTCGACGAAGACACGGGTGTCGCGCGCGTGAGCGACGAGAGAGCTGACGACGAGACGCGCCGGGCGCTGCACCGCGCCATCGCGGCCGTGCGCGACGGCATGGAGTCGCTGCGGTTCAACGTGTCGATCGCTCGCATCACCGAGCTGAACAACCACCTCACGGCCCGCTTCCCCGACGGCGGACTGCCCCGCGAGGTGGCCGAACCCCTCGTGCTGCTGCTGGCCCCCCTCGCGCCCCACGCGGCGGAGGAGCTCTGGTCGCGCCTCGGTCACACGGAGTCGCTCACGTGGGCGCCGTTCCCCGAGGCCGACCCGGCGCTGCTCGTCGACGACACCGTCGAGATCCCCGTTCAGATCAACGGCAAGGTCAAGGCTCGGGTCACGGTTGCCACCGGGTTGTCCAAGGACGACCTCGAGGCGGCCGCCAAAGCTGACCCGCTCGTGGCCGAGTTCCTCGCCGGCAAGACGATCCGCAAGGCCATCGCCGTCCCCGACAAGCTCGTGAACTTCGTCGTCGCCTGACCCAGTTGCTAAGTTGTCATCTCCCACGGGGCTATAGCTCAGTTGGTAGAGCGCTTCCATGGCATGGAAGAGGTCAGGAGTTCGATTCTCCTTAGCTCCACCCCGTGAACCACCCGTCGTCTGCATTGCGGCCGATGCGGGTGGATTGGTACGGTCCGTACGGGTGCGTCGCGTCTAGCTCCGTACCCGGAGCGAAGACCTCTTGAAAGGCTGGTGGGGTGCCATGGGCTCGCGTCGGATTCGCGCGGTTGTGGCTGGGGCATCGGTCCTGTCGCTGGCGCTGGCCTTGGTCGCGTTGCCAGCACGGGCGGCCACCGGTGGAACACCCCCTGCCAACGAGGCGGAGCGCGTGGCCGGATCGACTCGATTCGCCACCTCGGTCGCCATCTCGAAGAAGCTGCCCGTCGGCCAGAACTTCGTGATCCTCGCGCTCGGCACGAACTTCCCTGATGCGCTGGCCGCTTCCCCCGCGGCCTACGACACCGGCGCCGGGTCCTTCGCGCCGATCCTGCTGACCCAGGGCACCTCGCTCGACAGCGGCGTGAAGGATGAGATCGATCGACGACTCAACCCGGGCGACACCGTCTTGCTCATGGGTGGCTCGGCCGCCCTGTCGCCGTCGATCGACGCGGCGCTTTCGACAGCGGGATACACCCCTCGCCGACTCACCAGCTACTCCACCGGGTCAGGCCAACCGTTGAACCGGTTCGACACGGCGGCCGCGCTCGCCGAGACGCTCACGGCGAGCCCGACTACGAAGCTGAGCGAGATCATCGTCACCAGCGGACTGAACTTCCCGGATGCCCTCGCGGCGTCGCCCTACGCGGCACTGCACCGGGTGCCCATCCTGCTCGTGACCCCGACTGGGATCCCCGCCGAGACCCAGAAGTTCCTCGACAACCACGCCAACACCTCCACCATCGTGCACGTGATCGGCGGCACCGCCGCCGCGGCAGCACCTTCGGGCGTGATCGTGAACCGCGTCGCGGGGGTCAACCGCTTCGCCACGGCCGTAGCGGTGGGGAAGAACCTCTTCGATCTCACCGTCAGCACCTCCGATCGGGATGACAAGCTCATGCTGGCCCGCGGTGACAACGCCGGTGGCGGCGCAGACGCGTTGGGCGGAGGTCCCCTCGCAGGGTCGCTCGGTGCTCCACTCCTGCTGACCGATCCTGGTTCGCTGCCGACCGACACCGCTGTGTACCTCAGCTCCCTCGGCTACGACCGGCCGCTGCGACCCGCTCGCTCGTACATCCTCGGTGGCACCGTCGCAATCACGGCCGCGGCAGCCACGAGCTGGTCGAATCAACTGCTCAACCTCGCCGTCGCGGGCGGGAAGTCGACCACCTACCGCGATCTCGTCAACGGAAGCGCGTCGGCGACGCCCGGCAGCGTCACCGGCTGCCAAGCCCCGACGAGCACCCAGACCTTCACCTGGACGGTGACAGGCGACCTCCCCGGGAAGCTCGTCGTCGACGCTACCTTCTGCCAGGTGGGCGACGGGGTGCAGGCCGAAGCCGCCACCGTGCTGCCCGGTTCGGCCGCCAAGTTCACGCCCACCGGCGGCGCCGAGCAGGTCGGCACGGTCACCGGCGGATCTGAGGGCGTGCAGAGCAATCCCCCCTCGGGTAGTCGGCAGGCCAGCATCGACTTCGTGATCGACTCGGCCAACCTCGTCGGTCACGTGGTGTTCGGCAACCCGGGATCGAGGAGTGGGAACACCGACACCGATGGGTGGCTCGCTCTCGTCGGTGGCGCCGCTCGCCAGGGCTTCGACGGGAACTTCACCACCCCGTTCCCCACAACGCCGCTGACCTGTGGCTCGGTCAACTACGACGGCGCCATCGGTCCGGTGGCCGTGACCATCACCGGCATGACCGCATGCAGGACCGCTGGCACCATCTGGCGCATCAGCGGCGGCACCGTCAGCGGTGGGTACACCGGCAACGTCCTGTCTGGTGTTCGCCAAGGTAACAACCTCGGTCTCGCCCTGCGCACCAGCGCCGGACTCGTCGACGTCTTCGCCGTGGTGGACGGCTCATTGCACAGCGCGGGGTCATCCTCGCCTGCCATGGTCCAGTCGCTGCCCGAAAACGATGCGGCGGCCACCTTCACCGTTGGCGCAGGCACCCCAGGCACCGCTCCGGGCTGTTCCGGCTACGCCACCGGGGCGACGTTCTCGGCCGTGGTGCACCCCCCGATGACGTTCAGCGGGAGCTCCCTGAACCTGCAGAAGAACGTCATCGAGTGTCAGACCGATGTGTCGGTCGGGATCGTCGAGCCGACGATCGTGGGCGCCACCGGCACTGAGGGCTTGGCCAACCGCAGCGTTCTCTACACGCTGACGGGCGGCGAGCGGTTCAGGGGGCGGATCGCCACCAGCATGTTCGTGGGCTCGGGCAGCTCGAAGACGTACTACCTGACGCTTATCATCGAGGAGAACAACACGCACATGACCCCCGGCCCGCTGCCGCCGGCTGCCCTCGTTGACGATCCCGGGAACTCGTTCACGGTGGTCCGACTCGTGGCCAGCTCGTCGGGCGGGCCCGGTCCGGTCACCTTCGCCCGCTGACGGGACGAAGGGGCCAGCGTCCGCTCGTCGCCTCAGGCGGCGGACTCCTGCCAGTCGACCCGCGGCACGTCGGCCCAAAGGCGCTCGAGGTCGTAGAACGCTCGCTGCTCCTCCTGGAAGACGTGGACCACGACGTCGCCGTAGTCCATCAGCACCCAGGTTCGGTCGCCGAGGCCTTCGATCCGCTTGGGCTTCGGACCGCCGGCCGCCTGGACCTGGAACTCCACCTCGTCGCAGATGGCCTTGACCTGTCGGTCGTTGGCGGCACTGGCGATCACGAACCAACCGCACAGGGCCAGCACCTCGGCCACCTCGAGCACCACGACGTCCCGGCCCATCTTGCTGTCCGCCGCGCGGGCGGCGGTGATGGCCCACTGGCGTGTCTCGTCGAGGGTTGTCTGGTCGGTCAGGGTCGCTCCTAGATGTCGGTGCCCAGCACGATCGTGACATCGAACGCGTCGATCGGTCGAACGTCCTCCACCACCCGACCTGCGCTGAGAGCCTGGCGGAGGCGCTCGGCGGCGGCTCGTTGCCCCGGTTGGTGATAGCGGATCTCGGTGGTCTTGTAGTCGAACCCGTCGGCGTTGCCCACCACGACGATGGTGGAATCGGACGCCTCCACGGTGGGCGCAACGCTCTGCACGTGGTTCCTGTCGCCGGTGCCGTCGAGGATGCGCACCCGAGTGCGGGGTGCCAGCGCCGTCCCCGTGGGGAAGGGCACGAGCTCAGTGATGATGCTGCGGAGCGCATCGCGATCGACCGGGAAGACGTGGTTCCCGGCACCGTCGGTCACGTCGGTGACCGGAACCGTCTCCACTCGCAACGGGCCGGCGGCCAGCCCGCGCACAAATCGACCCAAGCCTGAGTCGAGCTCGCCGGGCACTGAGGCGGGGTCCTTCGAGGCAGCGACGGCCGCCACCCACGCCTCCCAGAAGAGCTGCTGGCGGGCCAGGACAGCCAGCTCCCCCTCCCCCGGCTTCGAGGCTTCGAGCCAGGCGGCGACCCGGTCGGCCCCAAGCGTCACCGGACCGACGACGAACCCGCCCACATCATCGGGGTTCTGGATGGTCAGTGGTGCGACCGGAGCGACGAGCGCCGCCCAGCGCGCGTCGTCAACGGTAACGATGTCCTCGACACCGACACCAGCGACCGCCTCACCGGCGCCGCGCATCACATCGGGGGTGCCCCCGAACGCGAACGTGACGGCGAGAGTTGCGGCATCGGCACCGTCGCCCACCTTCACCGAGGGCGGGAGCAGGATGACCGAACCGCCGGCGTCACCGTTGGCGAGCGCGAGCAGTGCGGCCGACTGCAGCACGCCCTCGTGCACGTGGACCACCAACAGGGTGGGCGTGGGTTCGAGCAGGCCCTCGAACCCCGGCTGGCTCGGATCGATGCTGGCCACCCGGCGTCCGGTGCTGCTCCCCCGCAGGGTCTGCACGCCGACGAAGGTGAGCACGCACGCGATGAGCGCCGCCACGCCAAGCGCCGCCGCGAACCCCGTCATCCACCGGCGGGAGGGCCCGGCCCGAGGCGTCGGTGCCGCTGCCGGCGCCGGGGCAACGGACGGTGGGGTGGCGGCCGCCCGACGGGCCGCTCGCACGCCGGTGCCCCGTTCGGGAAGTTCAAGATCGAGGCTCGGGTACGGGCCGTCGTCGGTGGGTGCGGTCATGCAGAACCTCGGTAGAGCCCATGTGCCGCGATGCAGTCGATGACCGCATCGGCGAGCAGATAGCGCAGCGGCCGCCCGTCCCGGACGCGTTGGCGTAGGTCGGTGCTGGACACATCGAGGCCTGGCACGTCGACACATGCCCATCGCCACCCCTCCAGCGGCGGCACCTCCGCCACCCCGGGGCGTTGCACGGCGACGATGGTCGCAAGGTCGCGCACCTCGTCGGCCCGCTCCCAGGTGAGGAGTCCGGCGGCGGCGTCGGCCCCGAGGATCACGAAGAGCTCACGCTTGGGCTCCTCGGTTCGAAGGGCACCGAGGGTGTCAGCGGTGTACGACATGCCCCCCGCGTCGATCTCGATGCGACTGGCCTCGAGCCCGTCCGCGTCGGCCACCGCTGCCTCCACCATCGCGAGGCGGTCCTGGGCGGGACTGATGGCCCGGCTCCCGACCTTCTGCCACGGCACGTTGTTGACCACGAGGAGCACGCGGTCGAGCGCGAGATCGTGGCGGACGTTGACCGCCGTGACCAGATGACCGATGTGTGGGGGGTCGAAGGTGCCCCCGAAGATCCCGAGCCGCTCGCTGCCCATCCCCGCAACCTATTCGGTCGAGCGTCAGCCGCCCGGGCGGTCTCAACCAGTGACTTCCGTCACCAACGGCCCGAAAACCGGGGCTGGGAAGCCCAGTTCCGGGTATTTGCCCTATGACGATGGTGGAAATTCGCTTCTGTCGGGAAGATGGGTGGGGTACCAATCGTTGAGGAGTGTTGCCATGACAGATTCAGTAGGTCAGTACCTCAACGAGATCGGCCTCGTGCCCCTTCTCACCGCCGCGGAAGAGCGAGAGCTCTCCCAGGTGGTGGAAGCAGGCACCAAGGCCCGCGCCGCCATCGAGGCAGGTGAGGACACCCCGGAGAACCGCCGCCTGGCCCGCAAGGGGGCCGAGGCGAAGGACCGCTTCATCCGGGCCAACCTCCGCCTCGTCGTATCCGTCGCCCGCCGCTACCCGCTCCCGGCCGCCATGGAGCTCCTCGACCTCGTCCAGGAGGGCAACCTGGGGCTCGAGCACGCCGTCGACAAGTTCGATTGGCGCAAGGGCTTCAAGTTCTCCACCTACGCCACGTTCTGGATCCGGCAGGCCATCGGTCGAGCCCTCGACCAGAAGGCCTCGCTGGTCCGGTTGCCGGGCGATCGCTCCGCCAGCCTGCGCGCCGCGCTGCGACAGGTCTCTGGCGACGGCGACGAGCTCGACGACGAGAACGCTCGCCTCTACCGGCTCACCACGCCGACCTCGCTCGATCGCACGATCGGCGACGACGACGGCAGTGAGCTCATCGACCTCATCGCCGACGACAAGCCCGGCCCCGAGCACCTGGTCATCCACAACGAGGAGCAGCAGCTCGTGGGGGATCTCCTCGGTGTGCTCGACGACCGCGCTCGCCACGCCGTGGAGCAGCGGTTCGGCCTCCACGACGGTCGCAAGCGCAGCTACCGCGAGGTCGGCGAGGAGCTCGGCGTCACGGCCGAGGCCGCACGGCGGCTCGTGAAGCGGGCTGTGACCGCAGTCCGTGAGGAAGCTGTCGCCCGTAGCGACGCCGCCTGACGAACCGTCAAGATTCGCTCTGGTCGGAATCTGAGAACGGGTGGACAATGAACTTGCCGCTGGAGCATTCCCACCGCTCTAGCGATCGAAGCCGTGGCACGCCCGCTCGCCCGGCTTCCTGTCAGACCGGCCGTCCCACCCGCCTGGGACGGCCGGTCCGCGTTACGGCTTTGCCTCCGGCCCGCCGACCGGCCACGCTTTAGCCGTGAGCGGCACCTGGTCACCGACGTCTTGGCGCGATCGCCCTGCAGTGCAGCAGCCCTCGTGGCCTGATGAGGCCGCCTTCGAGGCGGTGCTCAAGCAGCTCTCGTCGCTGCCGCCGCTCGTCTTCGCTGGGGAGGCTCGCGCCCTCACGGCCGCCCTGGGCCAGGTCGCTGACGGCCGGGCGTTCCTCCTGCAGGCCGGCGACTGCGCGGAGTCCTTCGACTCCTTCTCGGCCGACGGGATCCGTGACTCCCTGAAGGTCATCCTGCAGATGGCGATCGTGCTGAGCTACTCCTCGGGCGTGCCCATCGTGAAGGTGGGTCGCATCGCCGGCCAGTTCGCGAAGCCGCGCTCCTCAGACATCGAGCACATCGGTGGCCTCGACCTCCCGTCCTTCCGCGGCCACATCGTCAACGACATCGCACCCACGGCAGCGGCGCGGGTGCCCAATCCCGATCGGCTCCTCCAAGCGTACTTCCAGTCGGCGTCGACGCTGAACCTGCTCCGTGCCTTCGTCAAGGGCGGCTTCGCCGACCTCTCGCGTGTGCACCAGTGGAACCAGGAGTTCGTCGCGTCGAGCCGCGAAGGCCAGCGCTACGAGCAGCTCGCCGACGAGATCGACCGGGCGCTCCGGTTCATGCGGGCCTGTGGCATCGCGTCGGAGACGCAGCCCAACCTCCACGAGGTCGACTTCTTCACGAGCCACGAGGCGCTGATCCTCGGGTACGAAGAGGCGCTCACCCGCGTCGACACGCTCACCGACGACTGGTACGACTGCTCGGCCCACATGCTGTGGATCGGCGAGCGCACCCGCCAGCTCGACGGCGCCCACATCGAGTTCCTGCGCGGCGTGGGGAACCCGCTCGGGTGCAAGGTCGGCCCAACGGCTACCGCCGACGAGGTGCTGGCCATCTGCGAGGCGCTCAACCCCGCCAAGGTGCCTGGTCGCCTCACGATGATCTCCCGGATGGGTGCCGATCTCATCGAAGACGGCCTGCGCCCTCTGCTCGCCGCGGTGCGCGACGCCGGGCACCCGGTGGTGTGGGCGTGCGATCCGATGCACGGCAACACCTTCACCTCCGACGGCGGCAAGAAGACCCGCCACCTCGACGCTGTGCTCAGCGAGATCGGCGGCTTCTTCGCCGCCCACAAGGCTGAAGGCACGTGGCCCGGCGGGGTGCACGTCGAGCTCACCGGCGCGGATGTCACCGAGTGCCTCGGCGGTGCCGAGGAGATCCTCGACGCCCACCTCGACGACCGCTACGAGACCATGTGCGACCCACGGCTCAACGGCCGTCAGTCGCTCGACCTGGCCTTCCGGATCTCTGAGCTGCTGCAGCGCTGAGCAACGTCGCCCCCGGGGCGTGACAGACGACCAGGCGGGAATGTTGACCGACTCACTCGGGTTTGCGATGATTGTTGAGTCATCCGCTCAGGAATTGCCCTGACGTCCGACCCGCCAGTGAGGCCACGCATGCTGCAGCGCGAGATCGATCCCGAGATCAGGGCCGACATCGAGAAGTTCGAAGAGCAGCTGGCCCGCTACCTCTCGGGTGACCTCGCGGAGGACGCCTTCCGCGTCTTCCGCCTCAACAACGGGATCTACGGCCAGCGCCAAGGCGGCCACAACCAGATGGTGCGGGTCAAGGTCCCCTACGGGTCGATCACCCCTGAGCAGCTCGACATGTTCGCCCACATCGCCGAGACCTACAGCCGTGGCTGGGGCCACCTCACCACCCGCCAGAACGTGCAGTTCCACTTCGTCGACCTCGAGCAGGTGCCGGCCACCCTCTGGGACATGGCGTCGGTGGGTCTCACCTCGCGCGAGGCATGCGGCGACACCGTCCGCAACGTGATGGGCTGCCACCTCGCGGGAGCATGCCCTTATGAGGCGCTCGACATCAGCCCGTGGGCCGAGGCGGCGTTCCAGCACTTCCTGCACAACCCGCTTGCACAGCGGCTGCCGCGGAAGTTCAAGATCAACTTCTCCGGCTGCGAGACCGACTGCGGTCAAGCCATGTTCAACGACGTCGGCGTGATCGCCACCACCCGAACGCGCGACGACGGCACCCGCGAGGCGGGCTTCCGCGTCTTCGTGGCCGGCGGCCTCGGCGCCAACCCGCACCCTGCGCTCGCCCTCGAGGAGTTCACCCCGCGCGAAGAGCTCATGGCCACGCTCGAGGCTGTACTCCGCGTCTTCTCCAACCACGCCAACCGCGACAACAAGCTCCGCGCCCGCATGAAGTGGCTCGTCGACACGATGGGTTGGGACGAAGTGCAGGCTCGAGTGCTAAAGGAGCGGCGCCTCCTCGTCGCATCCTCCACCTGGCCCGGCGGCATCCCCGAGGCCGTCCGCAAGGCGGGCGACGCGCCGGCGGGGCTCGGCCAAGGCGTCACACCCACGGCCATCGGCCAGGGCACGCCCGTCACGCTGCGCCGCAACGATCCGTACAAGGCCTGGGACGACGCCAACGTCATCCGAGGTGTGGCCAAGGGCACGGTGTCGGCCATCGCCTACGCCAGGCTCGGCGACATCACCACGGCCCAGTTCCGAGCCCTCGCGTCGATCCAGCGCGAGCTCGCGGCCGACGTGCGCATCACCAACCGCCAGAACCTCGTGTTCCGCGGCCTCTCCGAGAGCCAGCTCCCGATCCTCCACCAGCGCCTGTCCGCCATCGGCATGGCCGAGCCTGGCGCGGAGCTGGCCCGGGACGTCGTCGCCTGCCCCGGCGCCGACACCTGCAACCTGGCCGTCACCCAGAGCCGCGGCTTGGCTGACGCCATCGGCGCTGCGCTCGACGAAGCCGGTCTGGCCGACGTCGGCGGCATCCGCACGAACATCTCGGGCTGCACGAACAGCTGCGGCCAGCACCACATCGCCGACATCGGGTTCTTCGGGGCGGAGCGGCGAGCCCACGGCCAGTCGGCTCCCGGCTACCAGCTGCTCCTCGGCGGCTATGTGGGCCAGGAGAAGATCAACTTCGGCGAAAAGGCGCTGCGGCTGCCCGCCAAGAACGCGCCAGAGGCAACCGTGCGGGTCGTTCGGCGGTTCAACGACGAACGCCAGGCCGGCGAGTCCTTCCGTTCCTGGATGGAGCGATCCGGCGGGGTGTCCACGATCGCTGACGGGCTCCGCGACCTCGACGAGTTCCCGACCCCCGAGGACGGCCCGGAGTACTACGTCGACTTCGACGAGACCGGTCCCTACGTCGCCGAGACCGGCGAGTCGGAGTGCGCAACATGACCGTGATGGAGGTGGCCGACTTCACCGACGAGGAGCTCGCCGAGCTGAACCGCGAGTTCGAGCGACTTCCCGCGTCGAAGATCATCCAGTGGGCGGTCGACAGCTTCGCTCCCCACCTCAGCCTCAGCGCGTCGATGAACGACGCCGTGCTCATCGACCTCGCCACGAAGGTGCACCCCGGCATCGAGGTCGTCTTCATCGACACCGGCTACCACTTCCCGGAGACCCTCCAGACCGTGGAGACGGTGCGCCGCCGCTACGGACTCAACCTGCGGATGATGACGGTTCCCCACCACGACGAGGCTCTGTGGCAGCTCGATCCGGAGAACTGCTGCTCCGCGGTGAAGGTCGGCCAGCTCGACCGTGCCCTCGAGGGCAAGGCGGCCTGGATGAGCGGGCTCCGACGCGAGGAGGCGGCCACGCGTGGCCAGGCGCCGATCGTCGCCCGCGACCTACGTGGCCTCGTCAAGATCAACCCGCTCGCCACCTGGACGAGCGCCGACGTCGAGGGCTACATCGCCGATCACGACGTGCCGGTCAACCCATTGCGCGACCAGGGCTACCTCTCGATCGGGTGCATGCCGTGCACGCAGCTTCCCACCGATCCCAACGACCCGCGGTCGGGCCGCTGGGTGGGTACGAGCAAGACGGAGTGCGGCCTCCACGACTGAGGGTCGATGACCGGCGTCAGCAGGATCCCGTCAGCTGACCGTCGAACCACCTTGCGTGGCTCTCTTCGGCGAACGCATCAAACGGGACACGACCGACCTCCCCGAGCAACCCAGCGACGATGACCTCCTCGCGTGGGGCCGAGAGCTGAGCGCTGGTCGGCCGAAGCGCCTGCGGCCGCTCGTGGCCGCGCCCCTCGACGCCTACGCCAAGTAGTCGACGAACTTCTCGAGCTGGCGCAGGTTGCGGCACTCGAAGGTGCCGTCGCAGTGGTTGGCGTACTCCCCCACGATGGAGTCGCCCGTGTCCCAGTAGCTCTTGGGCTCGGGATTGAGCCAATAGAGGTGGCGGGCCTTCTTCTCGATCTCCTTGAGCACCCAGCTCTGGGAAGCGTGGTAGTTGTTCCGGGCGTCGCCGAGTATCAGCACCGTGGTCTTCGGGCCGACCTCCTTGCCGAACTTGTCCCAGAACACTTCGAAGGCGTGGCCGTAGTCGGAGTGCCCGTCGACCCACACGACGTCGGCTTCGGTGTTCACGCGGTGGACGGCTTCGCTGATGTCCTCCACGCCCTCGAAGAGGCGGGTGACCTCGTCGAGACCGTCAATGAACACGAACGACCGCACCTTCGAGAACTGGCCCGAGATGGCGTAGACGAGGTGCAATGTGAAGCGGGCGAAGGCGGCGACCGACCCGGAGATGTCGGCGATGACGAAGATCTCCGGCTTGGACGGTCGTGGATACCGGAACTTCAGCTCCGCCGGCACCCCGCCGTAGGACAGCGAGTGGCGCACGGTGCTGCGGAAGTCGAGGGGGCCCTTGCGACCGTGTCGACGCTTGCGCGCCAACCGCACGGCCAGCTTGCGGGTGAGCGGGTAGATCGCCTTGCGCAATGACGCCATCTCCTCGCGGGAGGCGTGCATGAAGTCGACGTCCTCCGGCAGGGGCTTGCGCAGGGTGCGGGCCATCGCCTCCACGCCGCGGTCGGCCACGAGCGCACGGCGGATCTCGGACTCGATCTCCTTCTTCAGCTGATCGATCCGAGCCTGGTACTCGTCTTGCTCGAGCCTCTCCTCGAGTGGTGTCAGCGGCTCCGGTGACTGATCGCGAGCCAGCTGCATGAGGCGGTCGAGGACCGCATCCAGATCGAGGTTCCGCAGCGTGCGGTAGAGGTAGTAGGTGCCGCCGACGGGGCGGCCCGGCTCCATGCCCGCGAAGCGGCGCACCGACTGCCGGGCCACGGCGCGCATCAGCGCGTCGTCACCCTTCTGCAGCGCCTTGAAGAGCATCTCGGCGATCTCCTCGGGGGTGAGGTGCTCGCCCCCACCGGCGCCGGCGCCCTGGCCATCGCCTTGCATCTCCTGCTGCTCGAGCTCCTCGAGGAGCTCGGCCAGCTCGTCGTCGACGTCGGCGATGCGGAAGCGGGAGCCACGGAGCGAGAAGTAGACCTCGAACACGGTCTCGAAGGCCCGCCAGTGGGTGTTGTTCTTCACGAGGGTGGCGGCCAGCGCGTACTTGAAGGCCTCGCGGTCCTCCAGCGGGATGTGCTTGACCGCTTCCATCGCGTCGAGGTTCTCGGTGAGGCTCACCGGGAGCCCCGCCTGACGCAGCTCCTGGATGAACCCGGCCAGCAGCTCGGTGATCGCAGCGCCGGCAGAGGCCTCGGGGACGATGTCGGTCATGGCGTGCTACTTGCCCGCCGCAGCCTTCTGGATCGTGCCGTGCTCCTGATCGAGCTCACGAACTGCCTTCGTGATGTCGCTCTGGTACTTGAGCAGGATGTTGATCGTGGCCTTGGCCGTCTCGGCGTCGACGTGCTCCACGCCAAGCAGCAGCAGCGTGCGGGCCCAGTCGATCGTCTCCGACACGGATGGCGACTTCTTCAGCTCGAGCTGACGGATCGACCGGACGATGCGGGCGACCTGATCGGCTAGCGAGTCGGTGATGTCCGGCACCTTGGTGAGGACGATCTCCTTCTCGCGCTCGAGGTCGGGGTAGTCGATGTGCAGGAACAGACACCGCCGCTTGAGGGCCTCGGAGAGCTCCCGGGTGTTGTTCGACGTGAGGAACACGAGCGGGATCTGCTTGGCCTCGATCGTGCCCAGCTCGGGGATCGACACCTGGTAGTCGGAGAGGATCTCGAGGAGCAGCGCTTCGGTCTCCACCTCGACGCGGTCGACCTCGTCGATCAGGAGCACGACAGGATCCTCGGCGGTGATCGCCTCGAGCAGGGGGCGGGTGAGCAGAAACTCATCGGAGAAGATGTCCTCTTCGACCTTCTCCCACGTCTTGTCCTCGCCCCGCTCGGCCTGGATGCGCAGCAGCTGCTTCTTGTAGTTCCACTCGAACAGCGCCTTGGACTCGTCGAGCCCCTCGTAGCACTGGAGCCGGATCAGCCGGGCGCCCGACATCTCGGCGACGGACTTGGCGAGCTGGGTCTTGCCCGTGCCCGCAGGGCCCTCGACCAGGATCGGCTTCTGGAGGCGGTCGGCCAGGTACACGACGCCGGCGATGCCTTCGTCAGCCAGGTAGTCCACGTTGGCCAGCCCCGAGCGGACCTCGTCCACGGCGATGAAGCGATACGTCTGGTCGGTC
>JBKJIE010000147.1:0-24218 GCA_046598715.1 Acidimicrobiales bacterium
AGCTCGGCGGGCACGATCGGCGTGCGGATCACGTCATGGGCGCCGCGTTGCATGGCCGTGCGGATGTCGACGTCGTCGTCGGTACAGATCACGATCACTGCAGGGCCGAGCTCGTTGAGCCCCACATGATGGAGCGGCCCGGTGAGTACCACGGCGACGGCGGCGGAGCCGGCCTCGATGTCGGCCAGGTCGTCGATGGATGCGACCTCGTACCCGGCCGCACCCACGGCGGCGGCGACGTCAGGCGCAGGACCGACCACCAGTACCAACCCGCCGTCGTTCACGGACTGGCAGCGTACCGATCCCCTCCGCCGGCCCGTTAGCGTCGACCTTCGTGTCGACCCCGGTGCCAGAACGCCAGAACGACCGGTCGGTCGTCGGGCCCCTCGATCGCGTGCTCGGAACGGCGGAGAACCTCGTCTATGCGGCCGCCGGCGGCCTTCTGGTCGTCGCCGCCGTGATCGTCCTCGGCGAGGTCGTCTTCCACCTGTTCGCCGATCTCTCGAAGGGCGCCGAGGAAGCCGTCACGTCCGCACTCGACGGCCTCCTGCTCGTCTTCATCGTGCTCGAGCTCCTGGCAGGGGTCAGGGCCACGATGATCGAGCGCAAGTTGGTGGCCGAGCCGTTCCTGGTGGTCGGGATCATCGCTTCGATCAAGGAGATCGTGGTTCTCGCGCTTCGGGCCAAGAACGATTCGGGGCTCGATGACCGGGCGTTTCAGGCCTCGATGACCGAGATCGGTGTCCTCGGTCTGCTCGTCCTGGTGCTCTCCGCCGCCGGCTACCTCGTGCGCCGCAAGGAACGCGAACCCTCCGAGGGCGACAGGGACTGACCCGCGATTATGGTGGGTTCTCGAATCACACCGGTGTAGTTCTCCACAGGCTGTGGACAACTGCCCGGTGGCGTCACGAAAGGTCGGGAAGTGGGGGACTCGTTCACGCATCTGCATCTCCACACCGAGTTCTCGATGCTCGATGGGGCCGCCCGGATCAGTGAAGTGGTGGCGGCGGCCGTGGCCGACGGGCAGCCGGCCATCGGTATCACCGACCACGGCAACATGTACGGCGTCCTCGACTTCTACAAGGCCTGCAACGACCAGGGCATCAACCCGGTCATCGGCATCGAGGCTTACATGGCAGCCGACAGCCGGACCGAGCGACCCGTGCGCCGTGGCCGCGTCGACGACGGAGGCGGCGAGGGGGAGCGGGGGGAGAAGCTCTACTACCACCTGATCCTGCTGGCCGAGTCGAACCAGGGCTATCGCAACCTGATGCAGCTCAGCAGCAAGGCCTATCTCGAGGGGTACTACTACAAGCCCCGCCTCGATTGGGAGCTGCTCGAACAACACCACGAGGGCGTCATCGCCACCACGGGATGTCTCGGCGGCGTCGTCCTCCAGGCGCTCCTCCACGACCAACTCGACAAGGCGACGGCGCTGGCGGCGCGGCTGCAGGACATCTTCGGGCGCGACAACCTCTTCGTCGAGTTGCAGGACCACGGGCTCCCGGAGCAGCGCCGAACCAACCCCGCCCTGATCGAGATCGCCAAGACGATCAAGGCGCCGCTGCTGGCGACCAACGACAGCCACTACACCCATCGCGAAGACTCCGTTCCCCACGACGCCCTGCTGTGCGTGCAGACCGGATCGAGCATCGACGACCCGAACCGATTCAAGTTCGACTCCGACCAGCACTACCTCAAGTCGGCGGCGGAGATGCGGGCGCTGTTCTCCTCCTGGGAGTCGGCCTGCGACAACTCCCTCTGGATCGCCGAACGGGCCAAGGTCGAGATCGAGTTCGGCAAGCCGCAACTCCCCAACTTCCCCCTGCCCGACGGCTTCGATTCCCAGTCGGCGTACCTCCGCCACCTCACTTTTGAAGGCGCCCGCCACCGGTACGGCGCCGTGCTGTCGGCCGAGGTCACCGAGCGCCTCGACTTCGAACTCGGGGTCATCGGCGACATGGGCTTCAGCGCCTACTTCCTCGTCGTGTGGGACCTCATCAAGTACGCCAAGGATCGAGGCATCCGTGTCGGCCCCGGTCGTGGATCGGCGGCGGGGTGCTGTGTCGCCTATTGCCTCCGCATCGTCGACATGGACCCGACCCGCTACGACCTGCTGCTCGAACGCTTCCTCAACCCCGGCCGCAAGTCGATGCCCGACATCGACATGGACTTCGACGAGCGCTACCGCGGCGAGATGATCAAGTACGCAGCCGAGCGCTACGGCCGCGATCACGTGGCCCAGATCGTCACCTTCTCCACCATCAAGGCGCGCGCCGCCGTGCGCGACGCTGCTCGCGTCCTGGGCTACCCCTACATGGTGGGCGACAAGGTGGCCAAGGCCATGCCGCCACTGGTGATGGGTCGTGACACGCCGCTCTACGCCTGTCTCGACCAGCATCCGAAGTTCCTCGACGGCTACAAGGCCGCCCAGGAGCTCCGCGACATGTACGCCACCGACCCCGACGTCAAGAGGGTCGTCGACGTGGCCAAGGGCCTCGAGGGCCTCCGCCGCCAGGACGGCATCCACGCCGCCGCCGTGGTGATCACCAAGGAGCCGCTGACCGAGTACCTGCCCATCCAGCGCAAGCCGGGAGCGGGGGAGAAGCCCGAGGACGCGCCGATCGTCACCCAGTACGAGATGCACGGGGTCGAAGAGCTCGGGCTGTTGAAGATGGACTTCCTGGGCCTGCGCAACCTCTCGGTCATCGAGCGGGCCCTCGACCTCATCGAGATCTCGGCCGGAGGCGAACGCCTCGACATCGACGCCATACCCCTCGACGACGACAAGACGCTCTCCATGTTGCGGCGGGGCGACTCGATGGGCGTGTTCCAGCTCGAAGGCGGGCCGATGCGGGCCCTCATGCGCTCACTGGCGCCGACCTCGTTCGACGACATCGCCGCGTTGGTGGCGCTCTACCGACCGGGGCCGATGGCGGCCAACATGCACAACGACTACGCCGACCGGAAGAACGGCCGCAAGCCGGTGGACTACCTGCACGACGACCTGATCGAGGTGCTCGGCGACACCTACGGGTTGATGATCTACCAGGAGAGCCTGCTGCGGGTCGCCCAGAAGTTCGCCGGCTTCACGCTCGCCGACGCGGATCTGCTCCGTCGTGCCTGCGGAAAGAAGAAGCGGGATCTCATTGCCCTCGAGCGGGAGAAGTTCATCGCCGGGTGCGAGGCCACCGGCTACGGCTCAGCGCTCGGCGGAAAGTACTTCGACATCATCGAGCCGTTCGCCGACTACGCCTTCGCCAAGTCGCATGCCTATGGCTATGGCTACATCGCTTACCAAACGGCGTATCTCAAGGCGAACTACGCGCCGGAGTACCTCTCGGCGCTGCTCACCAGCGTCAAGGCCAACCTCGACAAGGCCGCCATCTACCTGGCCGAGTGCCGCACGATGGGCATCCCCGTGCTCGTGCCCGATGTCAACCGATCGGAGTCCGACTTCACCCCGCTCATCGAGACCACCGAGGACGGCTCCGAAAAGGCGTCCATCGTGTTCGGCATGTCGGCCATCCGCAACGTGGGGGAGGGCCTCGTCGGCGTGCTCCTCGCCGAGCGGGAGGCCAACGGCCCCTTCGCCGACTTCTACGACTTCTGCGAACGGGTCGACTTCTCCGTCCTCAACAAGAAGACGCTCGAGTCGCTGATCAAGGCCGGTGGCTTCGACAGCCTCGGGCACCCGCGCCAAGGTCTGCTGCGGGCCTTCGAGCACATCGTCGACTCCACAATGGCGCGCCGACGCGAGCGCGACATGGGCGTCATGTCGCTGTTCGGCGAGGTTGCCGACGCCGGGCCCATGTTCGACGAGCGACCGCCGATCCCTGAGATCGAGTTCGCCAAGCGCGAGCGCCTCAGCTTCGAGAAGGAGATGCTCGGTCTCTACGTCAGCGATCACCCGCTGATGGGCGCCGAGGCATCGTTGCGACGCAAGTGCGACGGCACGCTCGCCGATCTCGCCGAGATGGACGACGGCGCCATCCGCACCTTCGGCGGCGTCATCACGGGCCTGCAGCGCAAGTGGACCAAGAAGGGCGACCTCATGGCCGTCTTCGCGCTGGAGGACCTCCACACCTCGGTGGAGGTCATGGTGTTCCCGCGCACGATGACCGACCACGGGCACAAGCTCGAAGACGACGCGGTCGTCGTGGTGAAGGCGCGCGTCGATGCTCGCGACGACCAGCCGAAGCTGATCGCGATGGACATCGAGCCCTTCGAGCCGATGTCGGGCGAGGCGTTCCCGCTGCGCGTGAAGGTCGCCGCCGCCGCGCTGTCCGAGGCGCTGATCGACGAGCTCAAGCGCCTGCTCGGGGAGTACCCGGGCGACTCGCCCGTGCTGCTCCACCTCGGCGACAAGCAGGTGCTGCGCCTCCCGGCCGCATGGACGGTCAGCGTCGTCCCGGCGCTGCTGGCCGAGCTCCGGGTCCTGCTCGGACCGATGGCGATCGTCGGCTGATCTGTCCTTGACCCGTGGGTCACGATCGCTGAGCAGGCTGTTCGCGTCCGTGTCAAACGATCCCGAGTTGCGCTGAGCGCCCGCGTCTACTGGACTGGTAGGGCCACATCGAGTGATCCGGGGGCTGGAAAGCGAATGTCGATCCAGGTCGAGACCAAGGACTGCACCGCACTGGGTGACGCTGAGCTGGCTGAGCTCGCTGATCTCTGCGCTGAAGGACCGATCCCCTACGAGGTCGGACTGCTCTCCAAGCAGGCCGACGCGTGGGTGCTCGTCACCCAGGTGACGGAGAACGGCAAGCTCAAGGGCTTCGCGTTCTCCACCCTCGAGCGCATCGGGGGCACGCCGTCGGTGCTCATCGGTCTCGCGTCGGTGAAGCGCACTGCCAAGCGCGACACGGTGCTCCGGGCGATCGTCCACGACCAGCTCCGCCGAGCCGTGCTCGCGTTCCCTGACGAGGACGTCCTGTTCGGCACTCGCTTCGCCACGCCTGGTGGCTTCGAGGCGTTCCGCACGCTCAACGACGTCGTGCCCCGTCCCGATCACAAGGCGAGCGGCGAGGAGCGGGCGTGGGGCCGGCGTCTGGCCAAGCGGTTCGGTGTCGAGGCCTCGGCCTACGACGACCGCTCGTTCCTGGCCACGGGCACTGGGTCGCACCCTGAGGTGTTCGACCACGACAGCCTGAAGCCCGAGACGATCCCGGCCGACGTCGCTGCCTTCTTCGAGGGCGTCACGACCGAGCGCGGCGACTCCCTCGTCGCCTTCGGCTGGGCGATGGCCGAAGACCTCGCCAAGCTGGCCTGACCAACCAACGTCTGTGAAGCCCCACGTCCGCTTGGCGGACGTGGCTGTACAGAGACGATCGCGGCGGTGAGTGTGCGCCACGTCGTGCTCCGACGGCGGATGGTGCGGGCGTTCACCAGCGAGCCGGTGGCCCCCGATGTCGTCGATGGGCTGGTCGACCTCGCCCGGCGCGCGCCGTCGGCTGGCAACACCCAGGGGAGCGCGTTCGTAGTGCTCAGCGGCCCGGTCGAGACCGACCGCTACTGGGACATCACGCTGCCTGCCGAGCGGCGGGAGGGCTTCCGCTGGCCTGGGCTCGTCGCTGCGCCGGTGCTCGTCGTGGCGCTCGTGCGGCCGCAGGCGTGGGTCGAGCGCTACTCGGAGCCCGACAAGGCGGCCACCGGGCTGGGGAGGGAACTCAGCGAGTGGCCCGTCCCGTACTGGTGGGTCGACGCGGGCATGGCGGTGGAGCACCTCCTCCTCGGCGCGGTCGACGCCGGGCTCGGCGCATGCTTCTTCGGGCTGTTCGACCACGAGACGGCGATGCTGGCCGCGCTTGGCGTGCCCGTGGGATGGCGAGGCGTCGGCACCATCGCGCTGGGGCATCCGGCGCCTGACGTTCCGGGGCGGTCCGCCGCCCGTCGCCGCGGCAGCCTCGACGGCATGATCCACCGAGGTGGCTGGTAGCCCCCCAAATCCGCACGGGGCGGCGTGGGGGCGGGTCAGCCAGCGAGGAGGCGGTCGAGCTTGGCTTCGAGGCGAGCCACGTCGGCCCGGGTGGCCGTCTCCGCGCCGTCGCGCAGCGTGAGCAGGATGCTCCCGCCTGGTTCGAGCACGGCCCGCTCCACATCCTCCAGCGACATCGCTCCCTGCTTGCGCAGGGCGAGCACGACGTCGGCCTCGCGCAGGCCGAGGCGAACGAGGGCGTCGTGGTCGATCGTCCCGTCGGCGGCCAGGGTGGTGGCGGTGCCCTCCAGCAGTCGATCGACGGGGTCGCTCCGGCGGGCGACGCGCACCACCAACGAGTTGACGGCGACGAGGGTGGCCGCGCCCAGCATCCCGCCGAGCAGGCTGTTGTCGTTGCCGATCACCGCGTTCTGCACGACGTTGGACAGGAGCAGCAGCACGACGAGGTCGAAGGTGTTGAGCTGCGCGAGGTCGCGCTTCCCCGCCACGCGGAGGAGCAGGAGGATCCCGAGGTAGACGAGGATCGTCCGCAGCACCTTCTCGATGATCGGCACCGTGATGGTGAAGAGGTCGTCGTGGATGGAGGCGAGGAGCGCGTGTGGCATCTGAGCAGCCTGCCCGCTGAGCGGCCCGCGCGTCGGGCATCTGCTGGGCGCAGGGGGTGAACCGGTCGAGGCCCTGGACGCGATTGGGTAGCGTGCCGACCGTCGGCATCGAGGGAGCGCGCGTGGGGACATCGAGGTTCGTCGGTCGGTCGGCCATCGTCACCGGCGGAGCGTCGGGCATCGGTCGGGCGCTCGGGGCGGGGCTGTGCATGCGGGGCGCACACGTCGTGCTCGCTGACCTCGATGAGGATGCCGCGGTCGACGCGGCCCACGCCATCACCGCTCAGGCCGCGGGGGTGGGGTCGATCACGGGTGTGCGCCTCGACGTTCGAGAGCGCACGGCCGTGGAGGCGCTCGTGGGCGAGGTCGCTCGGGAGCGCGGCGGGCTCGACGTGATGGTCAACAACGCTGGCATCGCCCTCGGGGGCGAGTCGCACCTCATGCCGCCGGAGCACTGGGACCGCATCATCGACGTGAACCTGCGCGGCGTGGTCAACGGCGTGACCGCCGCCTACCCGCGCATGGTGGCCCAAGGTCACGGCCACATCGTGAACGTGGCGTCGATGGCGGGCCTGGCCCCCACGCCGCTGACGGCCGCCTACACGATGACGAAGCACGGCGTGGTGGGGCTGAGCACCACCTTGCGCCCGGAGGCTGCGCTGCACGGCGTGCTGGTCACCGTGGTGTGCCCCGGTGCCATCGAGACGCCGATCCTCGACAAGGCGCCCCCGGCTGACCTGCCGCCGCAGGCGTCCGGCACGCTCACCTCCCGCCAGTTCCTCGAGATGATGCGCATGCGGCCGATGCCGGCCGAGCGCTTCGCCGAGCAGGCCCTGCGGGGCATCGAGCGGAACCGAGCGATCGTCATCGTGCCGCGGAGCGGTCAGGGCCTCTGGTACCTCCAGCGCATCTCGCCTGCGGCGGTGCGTGGGGTGGGGAGCCTTCTGGTCCGCCGGGTGCTGCGCCGCCTGGGCGACCCGCCCGCCGATCCGACCTGACGGGGCGTCAGATAGGTTCGCGCTCGTGGACCCCGCGCTGAACCACCGAGTCCTGCTCGCCCAACGCCCCGACGGGCTCGTGCGCCGGGACGACTTCACGTTCGACGCGCAGGCCGTGCCCGAGCCCACAGAGGGCGAGGTGCTCGTGCGCGTCGAGTGGCTCGGGATCGACGCCACCGTGCGTACGTGGCTGTCGAAGGCCGAGAGCTACATCGAGCCGGTGGCCATCGGCGACGTCGTTCGGGGCAGTGGCATCGGTCGGGTCATCGCATCGAAGAGCGACAAGATCACCGAGGGTCAGCTCGTGGCCACCCTCACGGGCTGGCAGGAGTACGCGGTCGTGGGCGACGACCCGATGCTCACCACGCCCCTCGCCGAGGGCACAGACCCGCAGGCCGCGCTGGGCGTGTTCGGCGCCAATGGCCTCACGGCCTTCGTCGGGCTCACCGAGATCGGTCGCATCAGGGAGGGCGAGACGGTCGTCGTGTCGGCGGCGGCGGGCGCCACGGGTTCGATCGCCGTGCAGATCGCCAAGATCCTCGGTTGCCGCGTGATCGGCATCGCTGGCACGGACGAGAAGTGCGCGTGGCTGGTCGACGAGCTCGGCGCGGACGGCGCCATCAACCACCGCACCGACGATGTCCCCGCCAAGCTGCGAGAGCTGTGCCCCAAGCGGATCGACGTGTTCTTCGACAACACCGGTGGCCCCATCCTCGATGCGGTGCTCGGCCGGCTCGCCGACCACGCCCGGGTGGTGCTGTGCGGGGCCATCTCCTCTTACAACGACCGCCACAAGCCGCCCGGGCCGCCGAACTACCTCAACCTCATCTCGCGTCGAGCTCGCATGGAGGGGTTCATCTCCTGGGACTACTGGGGACGCTGGGGCGAGATCACCGACACGCTGGCGGGCTGGGTGGCCGAGGGGAAGCTCCGCCACCGCTCCCACGTGTTCGAGGGCCTGACCTCGGCGCCTGAGGCGCTCAACGCGATGTTCACGGGCAAGAACATCGGCAAGATCGTCATCCGCGTCTGACGCCTGACCGGCCCAACCCACGATTTCTGTGGTGTCTGAACCACGCAATCCGTGGCTGGGCCTCCACAGATCGGGTCAGGCCTGGAGCTGCGCTTCGAGCACGGCAGGATCGTCGGTGGGGAGCTGGCAGGCATAGCCGCGACAGACGTAGGCCTTGCCGTCGGCGCGGTCGTCCCAGAGCGGGCTGTCGTAGCGCTCGCCCCATGCGAGGACGGCGTTGGGCAGGAACCGGGATCGCACCACGGCCACGAGGTCCGGGTGATCGCCGGGGATCACCACCTCCATGGTGCCGCGGGCCACGAGATCCACCGCGGCCAGCACGTGCCCGAACGCCGTCGGGTGCTGCACCGCCATCGGCCCCAGCAGCCGCACCACCGCCTCGCCCGCGTCGCGGTAGCGCGCCTCGTCGGTGAGGGCGGCCAGACGCAGCAGGCCCACGGCGGCGAGGCCGTTGGCCCCCGGGGTGGCGTTGTCCATCAGGTCCTTCGGTCGGGCGATGAGCGCCTCGGCATCGTGACCCGTGGTGAACACGCCACCGCGCTCAGGGTCCCAGAACAGATCGAGGAGCGCGTCGGCCGTCGAGCGCGCCTCTGTGATCCACCGTGCCTGGCCGGTTGCCTCGGCGAGACGGGTGAAGGCGTCGACGAGGGCGCCATGGTCGGTGGCGTAGGCCAGGTGCCTTGCGCCCGCCTCGGCCTGCCAGGCCCGCAGCCAGCGCCCGTCGGCGCGGCGGAGGTTGGCCAGCAGGAACTCGGCGATCTCGGTGGCGGCGTCGACCCATGCGGTCTCGCCCGTGGCCGCGCCTGCCTCGGCCAGCGCCGCGATGAGGTAGGCGTTCCACTCGGTGAGGATCTTGTCGTCGAGGCCAGGCCGGATGCGCTCGGCCCGTGCCGCGAAGAGGGCGGCGCGCGCCGCCTGGATGTCGGTGGGCCGAGCGAGCTCGCCGAGCGCGTGGAGGCGGTTGGGGATCGTGGTGCCGTGCTCGAAGTTGCCGCCGGGCCGGAAGCCGTACCAGTGGCGAGCGGGGTCAGCGTCCTCGCCGAGCACGGCGCGCACGTCGGTGTCGGTCCAGACGTAGAACTTGCCCTCCTCACCCTCGCTGTCGGCATCCTCTGCTGAGGCGACGCCCCCGCCGGGCTGCCGCAGGTCGCGCAGTACGTAAGTGATGGTCTCCGTGAGCACCTGACGGAAGCGCTCCTCGCCGGTGAGCTGCCAGCCATGGAGGTACAGGCGGATGAGCAGGGCGTTGTCGTAGAGCATCTTCTCGAAGTGCGGCACGAGCCACACGCCATCCACCGAGTAGCGCGAGAAGCCGCCGCCGAGGTGGTCGTAGATGCCGCCGGCGGCCATGTTGTCGAGCGTCGCGACGAGGGCGGCCAGCGCCTTGGCATCGCCCCGTGTGGCGGCCGTTGCCAGCGCCTCCTGAGCCATGGGCTGGGGGAACTTGGGGGCGCCGCCGAGGCCGCCATGCTCGAGGTCGGACGCGGCCAGCAAGGCCTCGATGGCGGCATCCACGTTGCCCGCGGTGGGCAGGTCGGAGGTGGGCTCGATGAGCGCAGATCGGCCGAGCGATCCGGTGAGCTCGTCGGCCTGGCCGAGGAGCTCGTCGCGGCGGGTGCGCCACAGCTCGTCGATGCGCTCGCAGAGCTCGACGAAGCCGATCATGCCGCCACGCCGCTCCTTCGGGAAGTAGGTGCCGGCAAAGAAGGGACGGCCCTCCGGTGTGCAGGCCACGGTCATCGGCCAGCCGCCCTGGCCCGTCATGGCCTGCGTGGCCTCCATGTAGATGTCATCAACGTCCGGGCGCTCCTCGCGGTCGACCTTCACGTTCACGAACACCCGGTTCATCACGGCGGCCACGTCAGGGTCCTCGAAGCTCTCGTGGGCCATGACGTGGCACCAGTGGCAGGCCGAGTAGCCGACCGACAGCAGGATGGGCACGTCGCGCTCCTTGGCGGCGGCGAACGCCTCATCGCCCCACGGGTACCAGTCAACGGGGTTCTCGGCGTGCTGGCGCAAATAGGGGCTGGTCTCGGCGGCAAGTCGGTTCACCTGGCCACCCTAGGGTCGAGGCCCCCGGCTACGGTCCCGACCGTGGAGCTCTCCCTCAAGGGCAAGGTCGCCCTCGTCACCGGCGCCTCGCGAGGCATCGGCAAGGCCATCGCCCATGCCTACGCCGACGCTGGTGCATCGGTGCTGCTGTCGTCACGCAAGCTCGACGCCCTGGAGGCGGCAGCCGCGGAGATCGGCGGCGACGTCGACGTCGTCGTCGCCAACGCGGGCGATCCCGACCAGGCAGCCGCCGCGGTGGCGCACTGCATCGAGCGCTTCGGTGGGGTCGACATCCTGGTCAACAACGCGGCCACGAACCCCTACTTCGGGCCGGCCATCGACATCGACCTCGATCGCTACGACAAGACGTGGGACGTCAACGTGCGGGCCCCGCTCGTGTGGACCCAGCTCGTGTGGCGGGCCGCGATGGCCGAGCGCGGGGGTTCGGTGATCAACATCGCGTCGGTGGGCGGGCTCTCCGTGGAACCCGGCATCGGGATCTACAACGGAACGAAGGCCGCGCTCATCCACCTCACCAAGACCCTTGCCGCGGAGCTGGCGCCGTCGGTGCGGGTGAACGCCATCGCGCCGGGCCTCGTCAAGACCGACATGGCCCGGGCCCTGTGGGAGCCCGCCGAGGACCGGATCGCGGCAACGATGCCGTTGGCTCGCCTAGGTGAGCCGGTCGACATCGCCAACGCCGCCCTCTACCTGGCCAGCGATCTGGCCTCGTGGGTCACCGGCCACACCCTCGTGGTCGACGGCGGGGCGCTGCTCGGCCCGGCGGCTCGGCGCGCCCCTACCCGCTGAGGTCGCGGCGACGCACCTTGCCGCTGGTGGTGCGCGGCAGGCTCGCCACGACCACGAGCGAGCTGGGAGCGGCGTACGCCGGCAGCGTCTGCTTCGCCCAGTCCCGCAGCGCATCCAGCGACGGGGGTGCGCCGAGGTCTGTAGGCACGACGACGGCGACCACTCGCTGGCCCCACTCCGGGTCGGGTCGGCCCACGACGGCCACGTCCTGCAGCTCGGGGTGGGTGGACAGCGCCCGCTCGACCGCGGTGGGCCACACGTTCTCGCCGCCGGTGATGATGAGCTCACTGCGGCGTCCGTGCACGTCGAGCTGTCCGTCGCGGAGCACGCCGAGGTCGCCAGTGGGGAACCAGCCATCGGGCAGCTTGGGATCCGTTCCGTCCCGGTACGCCCGTAGCGCCATCGGCGCCCGCACGTGGATCTCTCCATCCGGTTCGATGCGCACCTCCACGCCGTCGAGGGGGATGCCGTCGTAGACGACGCCGCTGCCCGTCTCGGTCATCCCGTAGGTCGCGACCACGTTCGCGGGCCGGTCCGGTGGCGGCGCCTGGCCGCCCACGAGGATGCGGCGGAACAGTGCTGGGTCGACTCGCCGCAGCGCGGTGGGCACGAGCGACGTGAGCGTGCACCCGTCATGCGCGGCCCGCTCGGTCGCCGACGCGTCGAAGGCGCGATGCACCGTCAGGGGCGTGCCAGTGCAGAGCGCGCGCGTCACCACCGACAGCCCGCCCACGTGCGAGAGCGGGAGGCAAGCCAGCCACCGGTCGGCGGCGGGATCCACCCCGAGGCGATGGCTCGTGGCCAGGGCCGACGCGGCGACGGCCTCGTGGGTGAGGATGGCCGCCTTCGGGTCGCCGGTGGTGCCGCTGGAGACGACCACGAGCGCGTCGCCCGGCTCGGCGGGTTCATCGGCGCGTGCGGCGGCGAGCACCGCGGCGCGCGCCGGTGCCGGCAGCCTCGGGTCGAGCGGGAGCACCGCGTCGCCGGCGTCCCACGCCTGCTGCAGGCGGTCGACGAAGTGCGGGTCGTCGGCGTCGAGCACCACCAGCTGGTTGGCCACGGTGGCACCCTACGAGGACGTCGGGGGAGACTCTGCGCCGCCATGACCTCCACGCCTGATCCAGCTCGCCCCGCCGTGGCGCCTCCGCCCGTCGGCTGGCGGTCGTGGGTGGCCGGCGCTCGGCCGCGCACGCTGCCCGCGGCCGTGGTGCCTGTGCTCGTCGGCACGGCATGTGCAGCCGGTTCGGCCGAGGTCGTCGCGTGGCGAGCCCTTGCCGCCGGTGTGGTGGCCCTCGCGCTGCAGATCGGCACGAACTTCGCCAACGACTACAGCGACGGCGTGCGGGGCACCGACGATCCCGGGCTGCGCGTGGGCCCGGTCCGGCTCGTGGGCTGGGGCCTGCAGCCGGCCAAGGCGGTGAAGCGCGCCGCCCTGCTCTCGTTCGCGATCGCGGGGATCGCCGGGCTGGCGCTGGCGATCGCCGTGGGCCCGGAGCTGGTGGCTGTCGGCGCGGCTGCCATCGCCGCCGGGTGGTTCTACACGGGCGGGTCGCATCCGTACGGCTACTACGGCTTCGGTGAGCTGTTCGTGTTCGTGTTCTTCGGTCTGGTCGCCACGATCGGGTCCACCTACGTGCAGACCGAGTCGGTCACGGCCCTGTCCGCGGTCGCGGCGATCGCCGTGGGCCTCCTGGCTACCGCGCTTCTTGTGATCAACAACCTCCGCGACATCCCGGGCGACACCGTCTCAGGCAAGCGCACGCTCGCGGTGCGGCTCGGCGATCGCCGCACCCGGGTGCTCTACGTCGGCATGCTCGTGGCGGCCTTCGTCACGGTGCCGATCGTGGCGGGCGGCTTCGATCGGGCCCCCGCTGCGGTCGCGCTGGTCGGTGTTGTGATCGCCCGTCGACCCGTGATCCGGGTGCTCGAGGGGGCGCGTGGTCCGCAGCTGATCGCCGTGCTCGGCGGGACGGCGCGCGTCCAGCTGATCACCGGCACGCTCTTCGCCGCCGGGATCTGGCTCGGAGCGCCCTGAGCGGCAGGCACCCGTCCCGCCCCGCGGTTCCGTGGGCGGAGGTCACGCCCGCGGCGAGCTCGAGGGCGCAGCGAGCTCGAAGGTCAAGGGCGCGGCGAGGGCGTGGTGAGCTCGAAGGTCAAGGGCGCAGCGAGCCCGAAGGTCAAGGGCGCGGCGAGGGCGTCGCATCGAGAATGCGGTCCCCGACCGTCCTGGGGTGCCGCGCGCCGGCTCACTCGTGCGTGAATGAGCGGTGGCGACGACTTCACGCACGAGTGTTCGTTGGCGCACGAGTCTCGCCGGGTACGTGCTGGCGCACTCGTGCGCGACTGGACGCCCAGGACCCGGACGCGCACGAGTGCGCCGCGGGCCGTGCCGGGACCCGCCGCTGCCCTCGCTGCGCCCTTGACCTGCATATCGGTGGTCTGTCCGCCGCCCGCGGGACGGCCCACGGTCAGAGGCGGTGCTCGCGGAGCCAGGGGCGTAGCGCGGCGAGGAACGCCGCGGGTTGCTCGAGGTGGGCTGCGTGGCCGGCGTCGGGGACGAGGGCGAGCGTGGCGTTGTCGCCGATCTCCCTGGCCATTCGCTGCGCCAGGGCGCTGAACTTGTCGTCACGTTCGCCGGCAACGACCAGGACGGGCATGGACAGTCGACCGAGCTTGTGCCACAACGGGTCCTGGGTACCCGTACCGGCCTGCTCGAGGCTCGACACGAGGCCTGCGATGCTGTTCTCCAGCCGCTCGGATCGAAACGCCCGATCGGCGGGAAGGTTGGCGAACAGCGGCTGCGTCAGCCACGCATCGAGGAATGCCTCGAGCCCGTCAGCCTGGAGACGGGCTGCCGTCTGCAGATCCTGGGCCCGGCGGTCCGCTCGGTCTCGGGGGTCTTGGATCCCAGCGGTGCCGCCGATGAGCACCAGGCCGCGCACGAGCTCGGGGTTCGACAGCGCGAGGTGCAGGCAGAACCGAGCCCCCATCGAGTAGCCGAGGTACGTCGCCTCACCGCCTTGATCGGCGATGAGGCGTCCGCCGGTGCGCAGGCCCGCGAGGATCTCAGCCGAACGCCCGTGACCGGGCGCGTCCACTCGGATCACCTCATGGTCCGTCGCGAGGTCGTCGGCCTCGGGCCCCCAGCACCGCCCGGTCTGTGTGAACCCGTGGACCAGCACGATGGGTGGGCCCTCGCCGCTTCGCTCCGCATGCAGGAACATCGCTCGGATCCTGGCAGACCGTGACTCCGTTGGTCTCCATGTGGCGCGCAGGCGACAGGCGCGCTGATGAGCGGGACGGTGGCGCGGTGTGCTCGGATGTGCACCCGATGGCCCCCCGACCCGAGGATCTCCAGGCGACCTTCTGCGCCACGCTCGTCGATGAGTGGGTGCGGTGTGGGGTGGAGCACGCGGTGGTGGCGCCTGGGTCGCGCTCCACGCCCCTGGCGCTGGCCCTGGCTGCCGAGCCGCGGATCCGATTGCACGTGCACCTCGACGAGCGCAGCGCGGGCTTCATGGCGCTGGGCCTGGCCCTCGCCGGTTGGGAGCCCACGGTGGTGCTCAGCACCAGTGGCACCGCCGCCGTGGAGCTGCACCCCGCAGTGGTCGAGGCGGACCTGGCCGCCGTGCCGCTGCTCGTGTGCACCGCAGATCGGCCGCCCGAGCTGATCGACGTGGGTGCGCCCCAGGCCATCGACCAGACGCGCCTCTTCGGCAGTTCGGTGCGCTGGTTCCACGCCCCTGGTGTGGCCGACGACGCGGCCCGCTCCCGCTGGCGACCGCTGGCGGCCCGCGCCTATGCCGAGGCCACGGGCCCTCGCCAGGGCCCCGTCCACCTGAACCTGGCCTTCCGGGAACCGTTGGTGGGGACGATGGCGGACATGCCGTCGGCCCGCTCGGTCGAAGGGGCCGGATGGTCCTGGCGCCCACCGGTGCAGGCACCCGTGGATCCGGTCATCAGCGTGGCCGAGGACTTCGCCGGCCATCGCGGGGTGATCGTGGCGGGGCCGGGATCGGGCAACGGGGAGACCCTGCACGAGATCGCCACGGCGTTGGGCTGGCCGGTGCTGGCCGCGCCCCAGGCCCCGGTGTGGAGCATCCTCGGTGCCACGATCCCCGCCGCTGATGCGTTCCTGCGGGTGCCAGGCCTAGAGGACCTTCGGCCTGATGTGGTGCTCCGGCTGGGTGGGCCACTCGCGTCGCGGGTCGTGGGGGAGTGGGTGGCGGGCACCGGCGCGGCGGAGATCGTCGTGGCCGGTCCGCAGACCTGGAGCGACCCGCACGGCACCGCGTCTGTGGTCCTGGCCGGTGATCCCGCTCACCTGCTCGCGGCATGGTCCGACGAGCTTCGGGACGTCGTACCCGTCGATGGCGGTGAGTGGTTGCGAAGGTGGCAGCGGTTGGGGTCGACCGCACTGGCTGCGATCGATGACGCCCTGTCCGGCGAGGACGGACCCACGGAGCCGGGCGCGGCCCGCGACCTCGTCGCGGGGCTCCCCGACGGCGCCCACCTCGTCGTCTCCTCGTCCATGCCCATCCGTGACCTGGAGTGGTACGCGTCCTCGGGGCGACCGCTGACGGTCCACGCCAACCGCGGTGCCAACGGCATCGATGGCGTCGTGTCGACCGCGGTCGGCGTGGCGGCCGCGGTGGAAGGACCGACGGCCCTGCTCATCGGCGACGTCGCCTTCCTCCACGACTCGAACGGTCTCCTCGGTGCCACGCAGCGGGACGTCGACCTCGTGATCCTGGTGATCGACAACGACGGCGGTGGCATCTTCTCGTTCCTGTCCCAGGCCGACCACGTGGAAGCGGCCCTGTTCGAGCGCCTGTACGGCACCCCGCACGGTCTCGATCTCGTGGTCCTGGCCCAGGCCTACGGTGTCGAGGCGCGTGCCGTCGACGACGTGCAGGAAGCCGTCGCGCAGGCCTCTGCTGCTGGTGGCGTCCACGTGCTCGTGGTGGGCACGGAGCGCGGCGCCAACGTGGAGCTGCATCGCCGGCTCAACGCTGCCGTCGCCGGCGCCATCACCACCTGAGGCACCGGCCGCTGCGGCGCGGAGGGCTCTCAGGCGCGGCGTAGCGTGAAGCGCATGCCTCGCCGGACCAAGATCGTCGCCACCATCGGACCGGCCTCGGATCCGCCTGCAGTGCTGCGCGGGCTGCTGGAAGCAGGCGTCGACGTCGCTCGGCTCGGCCTCGCCCATGGGCCGATCGAAGCCAGCATCGACCGCATCCGGCGTGTGCGCGAGGCGGCCAAGGCGGTGGGCCGCCCTGTCGGGATCCTCGTCGACCTCCCCGGACCGAAGGTCCGGTGTGCGCCGTTCGACGCTGACGGCGTCCGCCTCGAGGCGGGGTCGCGGCTCCGCCTCACGGAGGCAATCGACGGCGACCACAGCTCGGCCGAGGTTGTGGCGGTGGCGCTGGCCGGCGCCGTCGACACCCTTGCCGCCGGCGACCGGGTCGCGCTTGGTGACGGTGGTGTGGCGCTGGTGGTGGAGGAGCGCACCCCTGATGGCGTCGTGGCCCGCGTGCTGAGCAGCGGTGTCGTGCGGGGTCGGCCGGGCGTGTCGCTGCCCGAGGACCGCGTGCCGCTTCGGTCGCCCACCGACGACGACCTCCGGATGCTCGAGGTGGTGCTCGACGTGGGCGTCGACGCCGTGGCGGTGTCGTTCGTGCAGTCGGCCGACGATGTGGCCACCATCCGCATGGCGGTGGGACCCGACGGGCCGATGGTGGTGGCCAAGATCGAGACGGGCGGTGCGGTGGCCAACATGGGCGACATCGTCCACGTCTCCGATGGCGTGATGGTGGCCCGAGGCGATCTGGGCGTGCGCCTGCCCCTGGAGGACGTGCCCCACATCCAGAAGCAGATCATCCGTACCGGCGTGGCCTACGGGAAGCCGGTGATCACGGCGACGCAGATGCTCGAGTCGATGATCACCGCGCCCACGCCCACGCGCGCCGAGGTCACCGATGTCGCCAACGCGGTGTTCGACGGTACGAGTGCGGTGATGCTCTCTGCGGAGACCGCCATCGGCATCGACCCGGTGGCGGTCGTCGAGGCGATGTCGCGGATCACGGTGCGGGCCGAGCGCGACTTCGACTACCGCGGCTGGGGCACCCGCCTCGGCGAGCAGCAGATCATCGGGATGCACAACGCTCCCACAACGGTCCGCATCACGGCCGCCATCACGGCTGCCGCGTGGCGGGCCTCGGTTGATGCCGAGCTGGCGGCGATCATCGCCTGCACCGATTCGGGCCGCACTGCTCGCATGATCAGTCGATTCCGCCCCACGTGTCCGATCCTGGCCATGACGCCGTCGGCGAAGACGGCGCACCAGCTGACCATGGCGTGGGGGATCAAGCCGATCGTGATGGACACCCATGGCACGACGGACGAGATCGTGTGGCACTCCGTGGAGCAGGCCACGTCGATGGGCTTGATCCGATCGGGTGACATCGTCGGCGTGCTCGTCGGCGCCCCCCACGAGTCCGACCCCACCACCGACGTCCTGCGGCTCGTCCGCGTGCGATGACGTTGGTTGGTTCGGTCAGACTCGGGTGAGCGCGCCGAGGAGGGCCTGGAGCTTGGCCTGGGTCTCGGCCAGCTCGGTGGCGGGATCGGAGTCGGCCACGATGCCGTTGCCGGCGCAGAGGCGCGCCGTGGTTCCTGAGATGTCGGCGCAGCGGATGCTCACGGCCCAGGTGCCGTTGCCGTGTGCGTCGACCCAGCCGACGGCACCCGCGTATCGACCGCGGTCGAAGCCCTCGTGCTCGGCGATCCAGGCTCGGGCCGCGGCGCGGGGCCACCCGTTGACTGCTGGCGTTGGGTGGAGAGCAGCCACGAGCTCGAGGATCGACGGGGCCGGTTGGGACAGGCGACCCTCCACCAACGTGGCCAGGTGCTGCACGTTGGCCACGCCGACCACCGACGGCTCGGCCTCGTAGTCGAGGTAGGAGCACCACGGGAGCAGGGTGTCGTGCACCATGTCGATCGTGATCTGGTGCTCGTGCCGGTAGATCGGCGAGGCCAGCAGCGCAGCACCTAGCCGGGCATCGGTGGTGGGATCACCGCCGCGCGGTGCGGTGCCCGCCATGGGTTGGGCTCGCACCACATCGCCGCTGCGGCTCACGAGGAGCTCGGGACTCGCGCCCACGAACCCATCGACGTGGAACAGGAAGCAACCGGGGTACGCGGCCCGGAGGCGGGCGAGGACCGCGGCGCGGTCGAACGGTGCGTCGGCCTCGACGATCAGCTCGCGGGCCAGCACCACCTTGCGCAGCCCCTCGGGGCCGGCCTCCCGCATGGCCTTGGTGGCGGACGCGACCAGCTCGCACCACCAGTCAGCCGAGCGAGCGGGGGTCACCGTGATGCGGTTGGGTGGGGCGGCGGGGGTCGGCGGTGGCGTTTTGCAGAGCGACGCGAGGTCCCTGGCCTGGTCGGCGGCGCGCGGACCGACCGTGGTGACCCAGCGCGTGCCGTCGTCGGCCCGTCCCCAGATCACCGCGGGCACGATCAACGTGGTCGCGGGGCTGAGCTCGAAGGGGAGGGCACCGAAGGCCACCGCACCACAGCCGGGAGCGCCCACCTCGTCATCTACTTCGATGGCGGCGAGGGTGGCATCCACGTCGGCCGCCAGCGGCTCGAGCGCGATGCCACGACCGGCCAGGCCCGTGCGGGAGCGCTCGAGGAGCACGCCGTCGCCGCCAGCCAAGGCGAGCAGATCGAGGTCGTGGTCGACCCGTCGGGTGCGGGCGACGAGCGACGACGGGTCGTCGGTCATCGGCGGGTGGCGGTGATCAGCTGGGCGATGCCCACCGACAGGAGCTGGCGGTCGACCTTGACGAACCCCGCCTCCTCGAGCTCTCGGAGCATGACGGGGGGCTCGGGCAGGTAGGCCACGGATCGCGGCAGGTAGCGGTAGGCAGCGGGATCGGACAGGAGCCCCCCGACGAGGGGCACCACCTTGCCGAAGTAGATCCCATGGCCGAAGCGCAGGAGCCGGTTCGGGGGCTCAGCCACTTCGAGCAGCGCCACCCGGCCACCCGGTCGCACCACGCGGGCCAGCTCGACGAAGAACGGCGGGAGGCTGGCGAAGTTGCGCAGCGCGAACCCGCAGGTGACACCCTCGACCGAGGCGCTGGGAAGCGGCAGGCGGAGCGCGTCACCGTGCACGAGCGGTGCGGAGGTGCGGGCCGCGGCCAGCATCCCGAAGGACAGATCGACGCCGATCGGTCGGAGGCCCAGGTCGGCGAGCTCTCGGCACAGGTCACCGGTGCCACAGGCCAGGTCGAGCACGGTCGCACCGGCGGGCAGGCCGAGGTCGCGCACGGTCCGCTTGCGCCAGCGCACGTCCATGCGAAACGTCATGATCCGGTTCACGAGGTCGTAGCGGGGGGCGATGGCGTCGAACATCCCCCGCACCGCGGCCACCTTTTCCTCACCCTGGGGGAGCGACTCGGGCGTGGTGAAGCGGGTCATCGTCCGCATGCTAGGAACCGCCGGTGCCGAGGCCCCAACCGCTCATCCTGCTGCCTCCATCCGAGGCGAAGGCCGACGGCGGCGATGACCCTGCCTGGAGCCCGGGCACGATGGCCGACCCGGCGCTCGACCGACACCGCCGCCTAGTGCTGCGCGCCGCGATCTCCTCAGGCGCCACGAAGCGCAGCGGTGCGACGATGCCCGCCATGGCCCGCTACACCGGCGTGCTCTACAAGGAGCTCGATTGGCCATCGCTCCCGGCCGCCGCTCGCCGTCGCGGTGCCGCGCAAGTGCGCATCGCGTCGGGGCTCTGGGGGCTCGTCGCCCCGACCGACCCGATCCCGCAGTACAAGCTGAAGATGTCTGCCGCCGCTGGCGACCTGGGGCGGCTGAGCACCTGGTGGAAGCCGCGCCTGGCTCCGCTGCTGATGGAGCGCACTGCTGACGCGCTGGTGTGGGATCTCCTCCCGATCGAGCACAGCGCGGCGATGGACTGGTCGGCCTGCGCTCCGGCCCGGCGGATCACCTTCCGCTTCCTCGACGACCGCCACCGTACGGTGAGCCACTGGAACAAGCTCCTCAAGGGTTCACTCGTGCGCTGGCTGCTGACCGACCAGCCGCCGCGCGTGGAAGACCTGGCCGACTTCGAGCACCCGCTCGGCTATCGGTTCGACCCCGGCGCCTCGAGCCTCGATGGCCCTGTCGTCGCCGCCGTGCTGCGCCAGCGGTCGTGACCGCCCCCTAGGCTGACCGTCGTGTCGGCCCACGCCCACTTCAAGGTCGCCGGCATCCCGGTGCGCGTCGAACCCGTCTTCTTCGTGATCTCGGGGCTCTTCGGCTTGCGGTACGCCGACATCGGCCTCGATGTGGTGGGCATCTGGATCGCCGCCTCCTTTGTATCGATCCTCGTGCACGAGCTCGGCCATGGCCTGACCTTGAAGGTCTTCGGCCAACCCTCCGCCATCGTCCTGCACGGCTTCGGTGGCGTCACGATCAGCCAGCGGGCCGGTCGGGTGTCCAAGGCCCGCAGCGTTATCGTGAGCCTGGCCGGCTCGCTGACGGCACTGCTCGTGCTCTGGCTGCCCATGCGCCAGCTGCTCAGCTCCACGTGGATCTTCGATCAGCCGCGCAACGTCCAGATCCTCATCTCGTTCCTCGCATTCCAGAACCTGTGGTGGTCGGTCGCCAACCTGCTGCCGATCCGGCCATTGGACGGCGGCAACGTCACCGCGGAGCTCTTCGGCCTGCCGATGGCCCGTCGCATCTCGATCGGTGCCGCCATCTTCGGCTCGGTCTGGGCGTTCACGCACGACCAGAGCTACGCGGGGTTCTTCGCCCTGTTCCTCGCCTTCAACAACTGGCAGGAGCTGCGAGCGGAGCACGCGGGGCACGACGTCGATGCGTTCCAGGTCGAGGCGCCGGCGCCGGGCACGGCCCCGACGCGCCGCGGTCGCCGTCGCCCACACCTCACGTCGGTGCCCAGCCCGGTGATCGGTCCGGTGGGTGCCCCGACTCTCACACCGGAGGATCCGGCCCGGCTCGAGCAGATGGCCTGGAACGCGCTCCGGGAGGGCGACGCCGCCACCGCGCACCGGATCGTCGCGCGCCTCGGCTCAACCGCGGTGAATCCCTACCTGCGAGCAGCCGGCGCGCTGGCCGCGGGGGAGGCCGATGCCTTTGAGCTCTTCGAGGAGGCGTACGCCGATGCTCCCGGTGGCCCGCCGAACATGGTGGCCACCGACATGTTGGCTCGGTCCGGCGCGGCGACATCGGTGGCTCGGCGCCTCATCGCCCGAACCGATGGCTCCGGTCGTGAAGGAGCGGCCACGCTGCAGACCCACCTGCACTATGGCGACCACTACCGCGCCGCGGCAGAGGTGGGCGAGGCCGTCTACGGCGCCAACCCGTCCAGTCGTGCGCAGACCGCCTTCGAGGTGGCCTGCAGCTGGGCCCGGGCCGGCGAGGTCGAGCAAGCCGTCACGTGGCTCGGTCAGGCGGCCGATCAGGGCTTCCGGGCCGCCCGCATCGTCGACGCCGAGCCCGACCTGGCCGCCGTGCGCGACGATCCCCGCTGGCCCTTGCTCCGCGCCCGGCTGTCCTGATTCGCCCGCCGCCCCGAGCCCGACGGGCATCCGGCGGTGGGCCAGAAGCGGACAAAGCGACCAGAAGCACGCATCTTTTCGGTGCAATGGGTCGGCGGCACCATTGCGGAGAAACTCCCCCGACCGGCACGCTGATCCCTACGTGATGTGGTCGGTTGACCACCTTGCGTAGGCGGAGGGGCCGGAGTCGCGCTCATGTCACGGAACCCGGTGTCGAACGACGATGGGCTGACGAGCCAACCGATGCGGACCGATCCCCCCTGTGCACCGCCGGGCCCGTCGAGCGACCGACGACGGGGTGTCATCGGCCCGCGCATCGCTCGTGAGCGGCGTCTCGTGCCGCCGACCAGCGCGGCGGCCAGCGAGGGCACGGCACGAGCCAGCGGGCTCTACCTCGTCCTCTCGGTCGCATTCGCGATGCTGGCGTGGGGTGAGCAGCTCCACGTCGACGGCCTCGTGCTGGCCGGGGGCCTCTCCTTCGTGGCGCTGCTGTCGGCATCCGTCCGGCTTCGGTCACACCGGACAGCGTCATTCACCAGCTGGCAGCGCGATCCCTTCCTCGCGTTCGCGGCGGCGCTGGCCGTGCTCGTCGCCCCCCACGTCGTGGCGGCCGTCGACGCCGGATCGAGTGAGGCGCTCGAGCCGTACGGCTGGCTGGTCAGCGGCCTCGCGGCGGCCTTGGCGGCGGGCGGGTTCCTCGTGATGATCCGCGATCTGGCCCCGGGGCGGGCGCTCGACGCGCTGTTCCTGTCCGCCATCGGCGCGACCACCGCCGGTTTGGGTGCCTGGGTGGTGGTCATGCGGCTCGTCGAGGCGCAGGCGCGGTCGTCCCGTCCGGCCGTCGAGCTGCTCGCGCCGGCGGTGCTCGATCTGCTCGTGGTCGGCCTCGGGCTCCAAGCGATCCACCTCCGCTCACGTGCACGACGCGGCGCCTGCCTGTGCCTGCTCGCGTGGATGCTCGTGCTCGTGACCGACATCGCTCGGCTGCTGGCGGAAGTCCCCAGCGGACCATCCGCGGTGCGGCCCGCGCTCGCGATCGGACTCCTCGTCTGTGGCTTGCTGGGTGCATCCGCCCTGCATCCCGACTCGACGCAGGCAGCCGAGCCGATCGTCGGGCCGCTGACTCGCCTGCCCCGCCTGCAGGTGGCGCTGCTCGGTGCTGCAGTGCTGCTGGGACCGTCGACCTTGGCCGTCGGCCTCCGTACCCCCGGCGAGCGGTCGCTCGTGCTGCCGCTGTCCGGGGCGCTGTCGCTGCTCGTGGTGATCTACCTCGTGCGCTTGGTGCAGGGCCGAGCCGTGCTCGAGCACCGGGCCCACCACGACGAGCTGACCGGGCTGGCGAACCGCACGCTGTTCCAGGACCGGGCCGCCGTCGCGATCGCCCATGCTCGCCGCACCGACGGTCACAGCGCCGTGCTCTTCCTCGATCTCGATCGGTTCAAGAACGTGAACGACAGCCTTGGGCACGCCGTGGGCAACCTGCTCCTGCAGGCGGTGGCGGTGCGGCTGCGGGCTGCCACCCGTGCCGAGGACACGGTCGCTCGTCTCGGCGGCGACGAGTTCGTCGTGTTCCTGCCGCAGCTGGAGGATCCCGATGAGGCCGCCGCTGTGGCGACCAAGATCCTGGCCAACTTCGCCGAGCCATTCACCCTCAACGGGCACCAGCTGTTCGCCAGCTTGAGCATCGGCATCGCCCTCTTCCCCCACGATGGACACGACGCTGCCGCACTGCTCGAGAACGCTGACATCGCGATGTACCGCGCCAAGCAACAGGGTCGTCGCACGTTCTGCACCTACGACCGCTCGATGAACGATCACGCCCATGAGCGCCTGGCACTGGAGAGCCAGCTGCACACCGCCATCGAGCGGGGTGAGCTGCGGCTCTACTACCAGCCGAAGGTGCACCTCCCGACCGGGACCGTGATGGGCATGGAGGCCCTGCTGCGCTGGCAGCACCCGGCCCTCGGGCTGCTCGAGCCGTCTGCCTTCATCTCGCTGGCCGAGGAGAGCGGCCTCATCATCCCCGTCGGCGAGTGGGCCCTCAACGAGGCCTGCCGGCAGAACCAGGAGTGGGTGACCGCTGGGTTCCAGCCGCTCGTCGTCGCCGTCAACCTGTCGCTGCGCCAGTTCCAGCAGCAGCCCATCGAGGACGTCGTCGCCCGCATCCTGCGCACGACCGGCCTCGATCCACGG
>JBKJIE010000125.1:0-42354 GCA_046598715.1 Acidimicrobiales bacterium
AGCTTCATGTGCACGGCCCGGGCCCGCAGCTCCTGGCTGGGGGCGATGAAGCTTCGGCCGATGTAGCGGTTCTTCACGAGGCCCTGACCGAACGGGATACCACTGTGCCGGGCGAAGCCCTCGGCCGCCGGCACGCCGGACTCGGGCACGCCCATCACCATGTCGGCCTCGACGGGCGCCTGCTCGGCGAGCTGCTCGCCCATGTGGATGCGAGCCTGATGCACGCTGCGGTTGTAGAGGCGCGTGTCGGGGCGGGCGAAGTACACGAACTCGAAGAGGCACAGCTTCGGGTCGACCCGCTCGTCGGGGAACGGGCGCAGCGAACGCGGGCCGGTGGCGTCGATCACCACCATCTCGCCCGGATCGAGCTCGCGCACGAAGTGGGCACCAACGATGTCGAGGGCGGGGCTCTCCGAGGCCAGCACCCAGCCGTGCTCGAGCTTGCCGAGGCACAGCGGCCGGAAGCCGTTTGGGTCGCGCACGCCGATCACGCGGCTCTCGTCCATCACCACGAGGGAGAAGGCGCCCTCGAACCGGGGGAGCACGTTGGAGAGGGCCAGCTCGAGGTCGCGCTCGTCGCTGCGGTCCTCGGGCATGTGCTCCAGCTCCCCGGCCAGCAGCTCGGCGATGAGGTCGGTGTCGCTGGTGACGGTGCCCGGGAGCATCCCGGCCTCTTCGGCGAGAGCCTCGGTGTTGGTGAGGTTGCCGTTGTGGCCGAGGGCAAAGTGACGCTGGCCGACGCCTCGGTAGGCCGGCTGCGCGTTGCGCCAGGTGGACGATCCGGTGGTGGAGTAGCGGCAGTGCCCGATGGCCAGGTGGTTGCCGGTCAGACCAGCGAGGGTGCGATCGTCGAACACGGCGGCCACCAGGCCCTGGTCCTTGACGACGGTGACCGCGGTGCCGTCACTGACCGCCATCCCGGCCGACTCCTGGCCCCGGTGCTGCAGCGCGAACAGCCCCAGGTAGGTGAGGTGGGCGACCGGCTGCCCGGGTGCGTACACCCCGAAGACACCGCAGGCCTCCTTGGGACTGTCATCCCAAGGCTCGTCGAGCACGTCGGCGGGAGCCACGGGTTCAGTCTGCCAGGAGCGGCGACGCGACTCGCACTTCCGCCGGCGCGCGCTCCGTGACCTCCTCAGCCGACGCAACGGAACCAGCACGCGAAGCGCCACACGAGAGTCTCAGGCAGCGACGGGAACTGCGACGAACAGACGGCGCGCCACCGGTTGGCGCGTCCGCAGACCATCTCGAGGGCATCTACACTCGCTCCGTGCTCGGCTCCCTAGTCGCCGGACCCGTTCATGACCGAGCAACCCCCCCTCGCCGAGCCCGAAGCAACGCTGAAGCCAGGCTCTGAGGCCGTCCCGCGCCGGCCCCGCTTGCTCCGGCGACCCTTCCGGCTCGTCGTGATCCTGGCTTTAGCCGCCATCGGTGCGGTCCTGCTCCTCGCACTTCGCGATGCTTGGCGGGTCGGGCGCGACCTGAAACATGGCAGCGAGCTCATCGAGACGATGAGCCTGGCTGACCTGGGCACGGAGAATGCCGTGGAACAGCGGGTCGAGTCCGCGGCCGCCCAGATCCGGAAGGCAGACTCCCTCGCACACCACAGCCGGTGGTTCGCGCTCGTCGACGCGATGCCGGTTGTCGGGCACCAGATCGATGCGCTTCGGGAGCTGTCGGCGGCGGCATCTCAGCTAGCGTCAATCGGCGATTCCGCGGCGCGGGATCTGTCGTCGACACTGAACGCACGGGTAGCGGCCGGGCCTCGCCGTCTTGAGGTGCTCGCCCGGCTCGCCACCCGGACAGCGGCCACCGAACGCGCCATCAGGCGAGTCCGCCCTCCCCATCACGCCTGGTTGGCTCCCCCGCTCGCCGCGGCGGAGCGGCGCCTCGGCCGAGGCTTCCAGCAGGCCGGCGCAGCGCTGGCCACGACGACCGAGACGCTCACATCGCTCAGATCGCTCCTCACAGGCCCTTCCCGATTGCTCGTCCTCGCGGGGAGCAATGCCGAGATGCGGGCCGGGATGGGCATGCCACTTCACGCCGGGATCGTGACGATCGACGACGGCAGGTTGCAGGCGAGCCCGTTCCAACCGACATCAGACCTTCTCCTCGGCAAGCCAGTGCCTCTTCCTCCCGACCTGAAGGACCTCTACGGGTGGCTGGATCCGGGAGCCGAGTGGCGAAACACCGCCTCCTCTGCCAACTTCCCAGAGCTGGGCCCAGTGTTCACACGCCTCGCACTGGCGGCGGGGCTGGGCGAGGTTGACGGAGTGATCTCGGTGGACGTGCGTGCGATCGCAGACCTCCTCAGGGGGCTAGGGCCGGTCGAGGCCTACGGAGTCCAGATCCGCGGCGACAACGCTGAGCGGATGCTCCTCCACGACGTCTATTTGCGCCCTGAACTCGACTCGGACCTCCGCCACCAGGTTCTCGGAACGGTCGCCGAGGCCGTGTTCTCCGCTCTCGGTGAGCGGCCGATCTCACCCCGTGAGCTAGCCGGACCCCTCGTGGCTGCCGCTCAGGGCCGGCACCTCATGGCCTGGGCCAACAAGTCGGCATTGCAGGGAGCTTGGGAGTCCCTCGGCGTCGCTGGCAAGCTCGATGCCGAGGGACTTCTCATTGCAGTCCAGAACCACGGGGGGTACAAGCTCGACTGGTACCTGCGTTGCGAAGCGACCCTGCAGGTGACGCGAACCGCCGACCGACGACGGGTCGAGCTGGCTCTCGACGTGAGCAACCCGGCGCCCACCGGTCTGCCCGACATCGTCGCGGGCAGCCCCCTCCCGGACCTGCCATTCGGCTCGTATCGAGCGTTCGTCACGTTCTACCTGCCGAAGGACGCCAGTCGGGTCGATCTCGGTGGCCGAGAGGTGATCGTGGGCGGTGCCGACGGCCCCATGAACGTGGTCGCCGTCCGCTTCGACGTCCGGCCCGGGGCCACAGAGTCGGTGGACCTGTCCTTCGAGATCCCCGCAGAGGAGTCTCTCCGGTTGATGCCCTCGGCACGCGTTCACCCCATCGTCGTGCACCTGGGCGACCACGAGCTCACTGATGCCACCACCGTCCGCCTCTGGTAGCCAGCCGGTGCGGCGTCAAGCGGTCCAACCCAGGAGTTCACGCTGAGTGGTGAGGAACGGGTGTCGCCTGCAGGATCAGCAGGGGCCGGCGGCGAAAGAGTCACCCGATGCGGTTCCGAACAGATGGAACTGCCGGGATCTGGAGGAGGGTCCATGCGTGCGTCGACCGGGACGAATCAACGCCTCGCTCGGTGGATGACCGCGACCGTCGTCACGTTCCTCGTGCTCGCCGGCTCGGGCTTGACCGCGGGCGCCCAAGCCTACCCGGGCGGCGGGCTGAACCCGCCGGACCGACCTCCTCCTGACGTGCTGGGCACCCAGCTCGAACACCCGGGGGGCGGAGCGCTCCCCTTCACGGGCGCCAGCATCCTGGTCCTCACGCTGATTGCGTTGCTGTGCATCACGGTGGGCATGGTCGCCCTCCGCCGCGCCAAAGCGGTAAGGCGAGCGAAGCTCCGCTCCTGACAGACTGCTCCAGGCCTCGTTGAAGCTGACGCCCGACGGCTCGTCGAGCATGTCGGCGGGAGCGACGGCACCACTCTTCTGCTCGGAGCCGCACTTCGGGTTGCCCTGCTCGGCCGCGCGCCGATGGTGACGGAGGGCCACCCACATTTTGGGCGACACCACCGGGCAGGGCCACGCCCTCGACGAGCTGCTCGATGTGGTCGGGGTCGAGCTTGCCCACCGCGATGTCAGACGATGTCGTCGACACACAAGGCCACGAGGTCGACACCGATGGTCTCGGGACGGGCCACCACGGGCGATCGGCCAGGCTCCCCCGGCTAGCGTCCGACGCCGATGACCGAACGACGAGGTGACGCCGACATCGCCCAGCACCCGACCCACTTCTGGCACGACCGGCCGGTGGCCGTGACGGGGGCGACCGGCTTCCTTGGCTCGCACGTGGTCGACCACCTGGTCGACGCCGGCGCGCACGTCGTCGTGCTCGTGCGCGACGAGGTTCCGGCGGCCCCCGTCGCCAAGCGCTGGCTCGACCGGGTGACCGTCGTGCGGGGTGACATCGTGGACCAAGCCGCCGTGGAGCGACTCCTCGGCGAGGAGGACGTCCGCACGCTCCTGCACCTCGCCGCGCAGAGCCAGGTAGGCGTCGCCAACCGCAACCCGGTCAGCACGTTCGACAGCAACGTGCGAGGGACCTGGTCGATTCTCGAGGCGGCACGGCGGTCGCCGCTCATCGAACAGGTCGTCCTCGCGTCGAGCGACAAGGTGTACGGCACCCAGCCGGTGCTCCCCTACACCGAGAAGATGGCGTTGCTCGCGGTCAACCCCTACGACGTGTCCAAGGCTTGCGCCGACATGCTCGGCCAGAGCTACCACTCCACGTACGGGGTGCCCGTCTCGATCACCCGCTGCGGCAACTTCTTCGGCCCCGGAGACCTGAACTGGGAGCGGATCATCCCGGGCACGATCCGCTCGGTGCTGCGCGGTGATCGTCCGGTGATCCGCTCCGACGGCAAGATGATCCGCGACTACCTCTACGTCGTCGACGGCGCGGCGGCCTACCTCCGGTTGGTCGAGGCGATGGCGACATCTGACGAGGTGATCGGCGAGGCGTTCAACTTCTCGACCGAGCGACCGCTGTCCGTCCTCGATGTGGTGCGGCTCGTGCAGCAGGCCGCGGGCACGGAGCTCGAGCCCGACGTGCAGGACCGCGCCGCGAGCGAGATCCCCGAGCAGCACCTGTCGGCGGACAAGGCGAGGCGTGTGCTCGGCTGGGAGCCCACCGTGTCGATGGAAGACGCGATCGCGCAGACGGTCGACTGGTACCGCCGCGACCTGGGCCTCGACTGAGGAGACACCGGCACCTAGGCGGGGACCACCGCCCAGGGCGGGTTGCCCCCGCGGCAGAGCTCCGCCAGCTCCTGTGCGTCCTTGTAGGTGTCCATCGACTTCCAGAACCCGTCGTGACGGTAGGCATAGAGCTCACCGCGAGCACCGAGCGCCGGCAGGACGTCACGCTCGAGGTCCTCCCCTGCCCAATTCGTGAACACGCCGTCGTCGAACACGAAGAACCCGGCGTTGATCAGGTGATCGGGCAGCTTCGGCTTCTCCCTGAACGCGTCGACGCGACCGTCGCGGTCGAGCACGATCGTTCCGTACTGTGACGGCAGCGGGACGGTGGTCAGCGTGGCCAGCCCGGCATGAGCGCGGTGGAACTCGAGGAGCGAGCGAAGGTCGACATCGCCCAGGCCGTCGCCATAGGTGACGAAGAACGTCTCGGTCTGGAGGTGATCTCGCACCCGGCGCACCCGTCCGCCCGTGTTGGTCTCCTCGCCGGTGTCCACGACGTCCACCCGCCAGTCATCCGGGCAGGTGGAGGCAAACTCCGCGACCTTGTCGACCCGGAAGCCCCCGGCCAGCACGAAGTCGGTGCACCCCTGAGCCGCGTAGATCTGCATGAGGTGCGCGAGGATCGGTCGTCCGTCGATCTCGAGGAGCGGCTTGGGGAGGTCGACCGTGTAGGGGTAGGCCCTCGTCCCGCGACCTCCGCAGAGGATGACCGTCGAGATACCCGGTTCGCGCCGCCTCGTCACGGGCGGGAGGGTACCTGTCAGTCGATGCCGCGCGCGACGCGCTGCCACTCGTGGGGTGGCGCGAGGGCAGCCCGTGCCGGCCCGTCCCCCGACACGTCGAGCCGGATCCGCTGCTCGTCGAACCTGCTGCTCCAATCGGCGCTGTACAAGCCGACGAGCACCTCGTAGCGGCCCGGAGCGAGGTCGAGGCGCTCGAAGACCACGCGGAGCTCCTGGGGTCGGACCGCAACGGTGGTGCTCGTGTCGACGGCGACGCCGCCCCAGTCGTCGAGCCGCCGAATCGCGACGGCGACGAGAAGGGGCCCCAGCTCGGTCGACGCCGCCACGTCCAGCTCGACGGCCAGCCCGTCACCACCCCGGATCGCCTCGGTCGGCACCCCCCAACGATCCAGCACACGGAGGTGTTGCAGCAGCGGTTCGCCCGAGATGTGGTCCACGTCGGTTGCGCTCCCCGCCGTCGTGACCGCCAGGTACTCCGCGACCACTGCCTCCGCGCCGCCCGAGGCCCGGATCAGCCCGCCGTCGAGCCACACGGCGTCGTCGCAGACCCGCCGCACCAACGACAGGTCGTGGGAGACGAACACCACCGTCGCCCCGTTGCGCCGCAGCGCCTCGATCCGGTCGACCGACCGCCGTTGGAAGGCGGCGTCACCGACCGCGAGCACCTCGTCCACCAGCAGGACGTCGGGGTCCACGTGAGCCAGCACCGAGAACGCCAGCCGGGCGCGCATCCCGTCGCTGTACGCATGAAGTGGCTGATCGATGAAGGCCTCGAGCCCCGCGAACTCGACGATCTCGTCGAAGCGCCGTGCGAACCCACTGCGCGACAGACCCCCCACAACCGCCGCGAGCTCGGCGTTCTGGCGCCCGGTCAGGTCCGGGTGGAACTCACGCCCGAGGTCGAGGAGGGCGCCCACTCGGCCCCGCACCCGCGCCGAACCCCTGTCAGGGCGCCCGATCCCACCCATGAGCCGGAGCAGCGTGGACTTCCCGGCCCCGTTGCGACCGATCACGGCCAGGGCCTGGCCACGATCGACGGCGAGATGGACGCCCCTGAGAGCCCAGAACCAGTCGCGACGGAGACTCTGTGGGCCACCCGCAAGCGTGCCCCGCAGGGTCGAGCGGCGACTCGGAGCCGCCAATCGGTATCGGCGCCACACATCATCCAGCTCGATCACGGGGCTCCCCGCGTCGACGGTCACAGATCGTCCGACAGGTGTGACTCGAAGCGCCGGAACACCGTGTAGCCGACGATGCCGCCAACCAGGCCCAGCAACGTGCCGCGAGCGAGGCGGGCGGCGTCGGGCCACGCGCCGTCGTAGAGCACCTGACGATGGAGACGGACGACGAGGGCCAACGGGTTGATCTCGGCCACCCACCGGTACCGCTCGGGGATGCGGTCGGCGGCGTAGAACACGGGAGTCACGTAGAAGAGCACGCCGAGCACGAGGCTCACGAGGTGCCGCACGTCTCGGAAGCGGACGTTGAGGGTGGCGACCAGGAACACGGGGCCGGTCAGCACCAGCACCTCAACGGCGATCACCAGCGGGAGGGCCAGCGCCGCGATCGAGAGCCTCCCGGCGAGCGCGACGACGAGCAGCAGCACGGGCAGGCTCAGCGCGTAGCCAGCGAGCGCGGAACCGATCGTGGCGAGGGGCAGCACCCCGGTGGGGAACCCCGGGCGTCGCACCAGGTCGCGGTTGCCGGTGAAGGCCTCGGCGCCGCCGATCAGCGCGCCGACCGCAAGCTGCCAGACCGCGACGCCTGTGAACACGAACAGTGCGTAGTCGTGCACGCCGAGGGGGACGACGCGCACGAAGACGAAGCCCAGCACCAGGACCTGAACGAGCGACGCGAGCGGCGCCCACAGGAGCCCGAGGAGGGCATGGCCGTAGTTGACGCGGAGGTCGCGACCCACCAGCACGACGGCAAGGTCCACGACGCGATGATTCTCCCGGAGGGTGCCCATCACCGAGACGGCGTCGCGCGCCAGCGGCGGACCCGCAGGTACGACGCCACCCCGACGAACTGGCCGGTCAGGTCGAGGAGCATCAGGCGGAGGGGCACGGGTTGATCCCCGGTGTGCCGGACCGCCCGCGCCCCCTGGAGGAGGCGATCGAGGAAGAACCGGACAGCTGCGAGGCGCCGTCGTCGCCGTTCGATCACCGCCTTCGTGAGCAACGCGCCCACCGACACGCCATAGCCCCAGAACTGCCGCCGGGCCTCCTCGGCGGTGGCCCGGTGATGGTGCCACACGAGAGCCTCTGGCGTGTAGTGGATGACAGCGCCGTCGTCGAGGAGCCGCGCGAACAGATCGAGGTCACCGCCACCGCCGATCGTCGTGCCCATGTCGAGGACCTCGTCGAAGCCACCGATGCCTTCGATGACCTCGCGACGAACGGCCATGTTGCAGCCGGTCCCGACGGCGCCAGTCCACAGCGGGTACCAGGGCCGCCGGTCCCACTGGGTGAAGCGCCGTGGAACGGTGCCCCGGTCGAAGCTGAACTGGGCCTCGAACCACCGCTGCGGAGCCGCGCCGAGGGAGGCGGGGCGGACGCGCCCAGTTGCAGCGGCCACGTAGGGGTCGGAGAAGGCCACCCGGAGCGCGTCGAGCCACCCGGGATCGGCCTCACAGTCGTCGTCGATGAAGGCGATCACGTCTGCTCGTGCCTCCGCCACGCCCCGGTTTCGAGCCACGTCGAGCCCGCGCCGCGGCTCGTGCAGGACGCGAGCGCGCGCCGGCAGGTGGTCGCGGGTGAGGGTGGGGCGATCGTTGTTGTCGATGACCAGGATCTCGTGGCAGGGGTCCTCGATCCTCGCGAGGGACGCCAAGCACCTGGCCACGGGTGCGGGGCGTCCACGCGTGCAGAGGACGACGACGATGGACCCCTCGTAGCGCGCCTGCTCGGCCGGCCATCGGGGGGTATGGGGCAGCTCACTGTTTGTCAGGGCCGACACGGGTGTCCGGCGCGCCGGCTCGGTGCGCATCCCCGGTGCCTGCGCCACCACCCCGCCCGCGTGACGAACGCGCCGCGTCAGCTCCTCGGTGCCCGTCACCCCGGTCAGCAGCGCCACGTGCTGCAACCGGACCCGGTCGACGGCCACGTGCGACACATCGTCGTCCGCCCCAACGACCACCCAGGCCTCCGCGAGCCCCGCCAGCGCTGCGTCGAGCCATCCCTCGACGGGACGGCGATCGGCGGGCAGCACCACGAGCGGGCGCAGCCCGAGATGGGCGGATGCCGCGTCGAGCACCCGGTCAGCGTCCAGGTGGGGCAGGACGACGACGGTGTGAGGTACCGCATGGCGGATGGCGACGTCGGCGCTGCCGTCCTCCGAGGCGAGGTCGACGACGACCACGTCGGTGCCGGTCAGGTCAAGGGCCGCCACGCCGTCGAGGCAGTCCCGCAGGGTGTCCGCGTGGTTGTGCGACACGACCACGATCCGCGCCCTGCCCTCGTAGTCCTCAACCATGCTCAAGCCCCCTGGGGGGCAGATCGTAGAACGCTCCCGAGCCCTGAGGGGTGAGCGGGGAGACGTGGCGCTCGGGCCCCCCTGACAACGCCCGAACGAGCCAGCTCCGGAATCACCCGCCGAATCGGCCGGAACCCCTCAAGTGCCAGTTCGCCCATGACGATTGAGGCTAGAGCCAAGCGCACGCCCGATCTGATGGGCGCCGGCCCGACCCATGGAGTGGCCAGGATGCCCACCTCGATGACGCAGGACCCGATGGCGGGTCGCCAGTTGCGTCTCCGCGCCCTAGGGGTGCTCCTCACCGCGACCGCCCTCACCGGCGCTGCTGTCACGAACGATGCGGCGGCGACGCCCCTCCGGAAGTCCGCGGCGACGACGAGCACACGGCGCACTACGACCACGACAGCCCAACCCAGCACGACGACCACCGCCCTCCTCACCACCACCACCTCGGCCCCACCCACCACGACCACGACCACGACCACGGTGCCGCCGACCACCGTGGTCGCCGGTGCCCTGCGCCGCGCTGCGCTGCGCATCACGATCGACACGACCTCTGACTGGGCTCAGGTCGACCTCCCGGGTGTCAGCGCAGGACACCTCGTCGTGTCGAACCCCGGGGCCAGCGAGGTGGTCCCCTTGGGGAGCGGAGTCGTCGTGCGCGGCCTGGCCGGCGTCCGCCGATCGGTGGTCGTCGACATGATCACCGAGGTCCCGGTGTCCCTCGACACGGGTTGGGTGTCGCTGCAGCAGGGCGGCGCAGGGGCGACCTCGGCCACCGTCGACAACCGCACCGCTACCCCGTACCGCGTGCTCTCGATCGATGCCCGGGGAGGCTCCACGGCGACCGTGGCGGTGTCCGCCTCGACGCTGGTGGGCCCGACGCAGATGGAGTGGCGGCGGGCCGACACCACCCGGCGGGTCCTCGCCTTCGCCTATCCCTGGTTCGACGAGAGCGCCCACGACGACGCCCGTCTATCGGTCCATCCGGCCGAACCGTGGCGATCATGGGATCCCGACGACGCCCTCCGGTCGGCGCGCGTCGCCCGCCAGAACGGGATCGATGGGTTCGTCATGTCCTGGTCCGGCGCCGCGAAGAACGGCCTCGCCCTCTACCAGACCCTTGCTGCGGCGGAGCAAACGAGCGGTACCGCCACGATCCTCCTCGAGACGGTGGAGGCGGGCAGCCCGGCGGTGGCGGAGCAATGGCTCGCTGAGGCTCTCCAGCAGGCGACCAGCCCGGCCTTCCTGCGCCTCGCCGGCGTGCCCGTGGTGTTCGTGTTCGACGGCGGCCGCCTGACCAGCGCCGAGTGGCTGGTGATCTCCCAACACCTCGCGGCCGCTGGCACCCCGGTGCGCCTGGTCGGCGACACCTGGGACGGGCAGGGCGGCGTGAACGCCGGCACCTACCGCTACAACGCACTGCTCCAGGCCTCGACGGACCCGATGACCGGCGCCGAGCTCACGGACTGGAACCAGGGCGTCTCGCGGGCCCTTCGCGCCCGAGCCACCCTCGGCTCGGGCGATCCGGGCCTCGTCGTCGCCACCGTCCAGCCGGGTTGGGATGATCACCTCATCCGCGGCGCAGATCGGCTCGTGGTGGGTCGCGGCGGGACGGCCACCTACGACTCGACCTGGTCTGCTGCGCTGGCCGGCGAGGCCGACTGGGTGGTCATCACCTCTTGGAACGAGTGGTTCGAGGGAACCGGGATCGCACCGTCGGTCGAGTACTCGAGCACCGCACTCTCGGCGACAGCGGCGTGGGCTCAGCGGTTCCGCGGCTGACCGCCCCCAGCCGCCCGTCGGCCGCCACCGCGCCTCAAGCGACCCGTCACGACGCCCAGGACCATCGCCACGCCACGCAGCGCCGGGATCTCCCAGCCCCGCCGGAGATCCCGGGCAACCATCCGCACCCCGCGACTCCAGAGTCGGGTGCGGAGCATGCGACGCCCCACCTTCCCGTCGAGGGCGTGGGCCCGAGCACAGATCACTCCAGACCCCACCCCGTAGCCGTAGCAGAGGCGCACGCTCGCCCATCGGCTCCGCTGATCGTCGTGATCGACGACCGAGCCGGGCGCGTGCCGGCCCTCCCACCCGCGGTGCAGCGCCTGCAGGAACACCTCGTGGTCCTCGGCGGAGGGGATCTGCGCTCCGGCGCCGATCCCGGGGTCGAAGCCGCCCACCTGCTCGAGGACGGCAGTCCGGATGGCCATGTTGGCGCCCGAACCCATCCGCAGCGGGTCGTCGGGCCAGCGCCAGCGCTCGGCACCGAGATCCACCACGTCGGCAGCCGTGCCAGCGCCGTTCCCGATGACCTGGCCCGTCACGAACCCGACTCGCGGATCGGCGAAGGGGGCCACCAGCTCCTCGAGCCAGCCTCGGCGCGGGCGGCAGTCATCGTCGGTGAAGGCGATGACAGCAGCCCTGGTCGCGCGGGCCCCGAGGTTTCGGGCCACGGACAGGCCGGGCAGGTCCGCACGCACGTACCGGACGCCCGCCGCAGCCGCGACGGCGCGCGTGGCGTCGGTGTCGCCCGCCGAGTCGACCACCAGGACGTCGGTGCCGGGAGGTGCGGCGGCGGCGATCGCAGCCAGTGCCACACGCAGCTGGTCTGGCCGATTGCGGGTGGCGACCAGCACCGTCACGTCGTGGTCGGGCAACGGGTCGGTCACCGCACGAGCCTAGAGGCCTCCCCGAAGACCGAGGGGCTACGGTCCGTGGCCGAATGGACATCGCCCCGCCGCCACTGCCCGCGGCTTCGGTCACCGCGGTGATCCCTGCGCACGACGCGGCAGGCACCCTACGCGCTGCGCTGGACAGCGTCGCCGGCGTAGGTGAGGTGATCGTCGTCGACGACGGCTCCACGGACACGACCGGAGCCATCGCCCGCGCCCGCGGCGCGCGGGTCATCCGCCACGAGCGGCCGTCGGGTCCGGCCGCGGCGCGGAACGCGGGCATCCGGAACTGCCGCGGCGACATCGTGCTGCTCCTCGACGCCGACGCACGGGCCGAGCCGGGTTGGTTTCACCCGCTCCTCGCTCGACTCTCCGACCCCGCGGTGAGCGGGGTGGCCCCGCGCATCCGGACGCAGGGCGACCCAACCACCCTCGGTCGCTACGAAGCGGCCGCCGGGCCGCTCGACCTGGGGCCAATCCCTGGCTTGGTGGGCCACGATCAACCGGTGCCGTTCGTGTCGACCACCGCTCTCCTGCTCCGCCGCCGAGCGTGGGAGGAGGTAGGAGGCTTCGACGAGGGGCTGCGCTTCGGCGAAGACCTCGACCTGGCCTGGCGGCTCGCCGCGCACGCCCGTCCGCTCGCCTACGAGCCAGCCGTCACGGTCTGGCACGAGCACCGGGCCGGCATCGCAGATCACCTGCGGAACCGCTACCGATACGGGACCGCGAGCGGCGCGTTGGCCCGTCGCCACCGCGGGCTCGTGCGCGCCGCCGTGGCCCCGCCCCTCCTCTCTGCTGCCTTCCTGGCCGCGCTGGTCGGGCCGCGTCGGCTCGCCGTCGGACTGGCCGGCGCGAGCATCGCCATCGAGGCGTTTGGCGCGTCGGATCCCGACCATGCCGGTCAGCGGCTCCGTGACGCGCTGGCGACGCACACGCAGGCGGCCAGGGGGCTCGCGGCGGCCGTTTCGCGGCCCTGGCTCCCGCTGGCGCTGCTCCTCGGCCTCGCCATCCCCCGGGCAAGGGCGCCCCTCGCCGCCACCGTGGTGGCCCGTTCGATGGTCGTCCGCCGCCGCACCGAACCCGATCTCGGGCTCGGCCCATGGGTTGTCCTGCGCGCCCTCGACGACCTTGCGCTGAGCGCCGGCGTGATCCGCGGGTGCGTCGCTGCCCGGACCGCTGCCCCCCTCCTGCCCTCGCCCGCCGGCCCGAGGCGAGCATCGCCGTGACGACAGCCGACGTCGCCGTGATCATCCCCGCGCACCGATGCGCTCCGGCGCTTCAGACGGCGCTGGCATCCGTCGCCGGCCAGACGGTGGCCCCACGCGAGGTCATCGTCGCCGACGACGCATCAGACGACGACACCGCCGAAGCGGCCCGAGCCTGGACCGGCCGCCTCCCGATCTCCGTGCTCACGCTCCCCGTCAACGGAGGACCCGCCGCTGCCCGTCGCGCGGCGATCGCGGCGAGCTCGGCACGGCGGATCGCGCTCCTGGACGCCGACGACGTGTGGCTGCCCGACCACCTCGAGACGCTGCTCGCGGTGCACGACAGCAATGGGGGGATCGTCACCGCCGACCCCATCCGCTGGATCCCGGGCGAGGGCATCGCGCCGGGGGGGGTCGGCGGTGCGCTCCCCGTCCCGCCGCCGGGTCAGCAGCGGGCAGCCATACTCCGCCACGACTACGTCTTCATCGGGTCGGTCTTCGAGCGTTCGCTGTATGACGACGTCGGCGGGTTCCGAGAGCAGTTCTTCGGAACCGAGGACTGGGACCTCTGGATCCGCATGATCCGCTATGGCGCCGTCGTGCACCGCGCTCCGCACGCCACAGTGCTCTACCGCCTCAGCGCGGGGAGCGTGTCGGCCGACGAGCGCCTCGTGCAGGAGGAACGCAAGGTCGTGCTCGCCGCCCTCGACGAGAGCGAGCTCGATCACGATCGAACGGTCCTGCGAACCACCATCCGCCACATCGACGCCAAGGCGGCGATGTACGCCTCCTACCACGCCGCCCGCGAGGGGCGCGGCTGGCGGGCGCGCCGGCTGGCGATCCGTGGCCTGCGGGGGCCGGGTCGGGTCCCGGCTCGCTGCGCGGCCCTGGCCGTGCTCCCTCGCTGGGCGGTCCGGATGCGGGACGCGCGGGTGAACGAGCCTCGGTGGTGGCTGCGGACGTGAGCACACCCGATCGGCCAGTCGTCGTGATCGACGCCGACGTGCTTGGCCAACGCCGAACCGGTGACGAGACCTACGTGCGCGGGCTGCTCGGCGCTCTCGCAACCGAACCCGGGACGCTCGACCTCGTGGCCGTGACCCGCTGTCCAGACATGGTGCCGGACGGAGTGCGCGGTGTCTCGACTGGTCGCGGTGGGCAGGTTGGCCGGCTGGTCCACCGCCTCCCGCGAGTGCTCCGGCAGGTCGACGCGGACCTCTTCCACGGGAACTACTTCCTCCCCGCCCGCTGGACGGGCCCAGCGGTCGTCACCGTCCACGACATCTCCTTCGCCCGACACCGCGCCTTCATGCCCCCCCACGACCTCCTCGCCTTCCGCACCCTCGTGCCGCGCGCGATGCGGAGGGCGGACCGCGTGCTCACGGTGAGCGAGTGGGCCAAGGCGGACATGGTCGACCGGTACTCGCTCGATCCTGATCGGGTCGTGGTCACGCCGAACGGCGTCGATGACGACGTGTTCGCCGATGGGCCGGTCGCGCAGCGGCCCCCCTACCTCCTCTTCGTCGGGGGCCTCCAGGCTCGCAAGGATCCGGTGACGGCCGTGCGGGCCATGTCCCTCGTCAAGGACCTGCAGCTCTTGATCGTCGGACCCGACCGGGGGCAGCGCGGCGCGGTCCTCGCGGCAGCCGACCGCGCCGGCGTGTCGAGCCGCATCGAGCTCCTCGACTACGTCAGCCGCGACGAGCTGCTCGGCCTGTACCGGGGGGCGCGCGCACTGGTGTTCCCGTCGCTCCACGAGGGCTTCGGGCTCCCCGTCCTGGAGGCCATGGGTTGCGGCACGCCGGTGGTCGCCGCCATGACCACCTCGATTCCGGAGGTGGTTGGCGACGCGGGCATCCTCGTGCCCCCCGCCGACCCGGGCGCGCTCGCCAACGGCATCCAGCGGGCCCTCGACGATGACGGGACCCTCATCGCCGCGGGCTTGGCCCGGGCGCGGGCGCATCGCTGGTCGACCACGGCCCGCCGCACGGCCGAGGTCTACGCGCAGGTGCTCGCAGGGTGAACCCCGCTCGCGCTGAGGCGGTCGTGGTGACCCACGGCCCCGACCCCGACCTCGAGGCCTGCCTGGCTGCCCTCGGCGGGCAGGTCCAGCGCATCGTCGTGGTCGCCAACCTGCCGGGGACGCCCGCCGTGGCCCCCGCCGGAGGGATCCTCCTCGAGAACGATCGACCTAGGGGCTTCGCGGCCAACGTGAACCGGGGGGTCCGTGCCACCTCGGCCGACTACGTGATCGTGAGCAACCCGGATGCCGTGGCCGCACCCGATGCGGTGGACGAGCTCGTGGCGTTCGCCGAGCGCCACCCGCGCGCCGGCATCCTCGGACCGGAGATGCGGTACCCCGACGGCCGATGGCAGCCCTCGCGGCGTCGCTTCCCGACCGTCGGTGGCACGCTCGTACGTCGCACGCCACTTCGACTGCTCTTCCCGCCGGACCGCCACCAGCGCCTCCACTACCAGCTCGACGACCAACCGACGGAGCCGACGCCCGCCGATTGGCTGCTGGGCGGATTCCTGCTCGTTCGGCGAACCGCCTTCGATGAACTCGGTGGCTTCGACGAGGGCTTCCGCCTGTACGGCGAGGACATCGACCTCGCCTACCGCGCCCACCGCGCCGGATGGGACCGCTGGCTCGTGCCCTCCGCCAAGGTCGTGCACAAGTATCACGCGGTCATCGACGAGCGGTTCCTCACCCGGCGCACCTGGTGGCACCTGCGGGGCATGGTCCGGTTCGTCCTTCGTCATCCGGAATGTCTACGTTTGCTCCGATAGGGTCTGCCGCCGTCGCCGGCCCGGGGGGAGCAGGATGAGCAAGCGTCTGGTGCTGGTGCCGATCCTCGCTGTCGCCCTCCTGGCGCTGACACCCAGTCAGCCCAGAGCTTCGGCGACCACCGCCCTCCTCACACGGATCCAGATCCGGGTCACGACGTCCTCCGACTGGACCTCGGTCACCGTCCACCACCTCGATGTGCGAGCCCGCCGCACCGTGTCCGCGACCTCCGCCCAGGCGGTGTGGGAGGCGACCGACGGCTGGACCATCGTTCGGGTCGACGGCGCCCCCGCCTCCACGGTCGTCCTCGACCTCATCGCCGAGCTCGCACCGTCTGAGGTGCCCGACGTCGCCGTGGCCAAGGGTCGAGTGGGCGTGGCCGACGTGGACGTGGTGACGACGAGCGGTCCACAGCCGAGACCCGTGGTGCACCTGGCGCTCGACACGCACGACCCTTACCGCAACGTGGTGACGTCGGCGATGGCTCGCGACGCCCTCCTCTCGGAGCCGCTGCTGCTCCCCGAGGTGGACGACCGCAACCTGGCCCTGGCCTTCTACTACCCGTGGTTCCGCGCCGACGCCGCGTCCGACCCCAAGGTGAACCCCGACAAGCCCGGCAGCTGGTACGCCACGGACGACCGCGAGCACGTCCGGGGCATGGTGGCAGAGGCCGCCGGCGCAGGTCTCGATGGCTTCATCGTGTCGTGGGAGGGGGCTCGGCACGGAGCTGTCGTGGATCGCCTCGTCGACGAAGTGGCGCAGCGCCCCGGGTTCGCCCTCGCTCCGCTGCTCGAGCTCCGAGCGATGCGCACGAAGACGGTGCTCGGCGATCACTTCGACCCTGCGACCGCAGCGAGCGCGTTGATCGACTTCGAGCAACGCGTCCCGGCCGGCTCCCGGTTGCAGGTCGGAGGCCGACCGGTCGTCGTCGCCTTCGGCATGTGGGATCTCCAGCCCGCTGAGTGGGCCGCCTTCCTGGCCCGGCTCGGCGACCGGCGGCCCTTCATCATCGGTGACCGCGACGATGCGGCCTTCGCCATCGACGGGCTGTACCAGTACGATCCCAACGGGCGCAGCGTCGACCAGTTAGACAGCGACTACGAGAGCGCCGTCGACCGAGCCCGCCTCCAGCCCGCCATCGATCCCACGCAGCGGCGGCTCCTTTGGGCCGCCACCGTGAGCCCGGGTCTCGACAACCGCGCCTCCACGCTGCTCCTCGACCGCCGGTTCACCGACCGCGCCGGGGGCTGGCGCTACGACCAGACCTGGCGGGTCGCCCTCGAGTCGCAACCCGAGTGGGTGTTCGTCACGTCGTGGAACGAATGGTTCGAGCAGACCCACATCTCCCCAGGCCGGACCACGGGACGAGCGGCGCTCGACCAGACAACAGCGTGGACCGGGCGGTTCCACGCCTCACCCCAGTAGCACCCGTCCGCCCCGTCCGCCCCGACCGCGCTCGCCGACTTCCCTATACTCCGGCGCGACACCCGCCCGAGGAAAGCGAGCCGTGCAGACCTTCTCCCTCGCTGATCGAGCCCGCGTCGCGGTCGAGCGGTTCTCCATCCGGAACCTCACCTACGCCTTGCTCGCCGCTGCGTTGCTCGCAGGGCTGAGCGCCGCTGTCGCGCTCAGGGCCCCCGCCGAGTACCGCAGCCGGGCGGTGCTCCTGATCGACAACCCCCTCGCGCTGGCCACCGCTGGCGACGATGCCACGGTGAACAAGCTCGAGCAGCTCCGGGGCAAGTACGCCACGCTCGCGGACACGGAGCTCATGGCCGGTCCCGTCGCCGACGAGCTCGGGATGAGCGTGGGCGCGGTGATCGAGGCCACGTCTGTGCAGCCGACGCCGGCCACGCTCACCCTCCTGGTGACGGCGGACGGCGACGACCCCGCCCGTACCCAGGCGCTTGCCGCAGCCATGGCCCAGGAGATCGGAAGCTTCGTGCAGACCGAGCACGAGACCTACGGCGTTGCCCAGGCCGACCGCTTCTCGATCCGGGTGGTCCAGGAGGCGTCGCCTGCGGTCCAGACATCGCCGTCGTCCGACCGAGCCCTCCGCTCCGCCGCCCTCGCGTTCGTCGTCGTCCTCGCACTGGCCTACTTCGCCTTGCAGCTCCTCCGCCCGCCGCTCGCCGAGGGCGACCGAATCGACCCGGCCTGACGCCGTGGAGCAGATCGGTGCGCCCGTCGGCGCCATGGGCGGTTCACGCCGTCCGGTGACCGAGACCTGACCAGTGCCGGCTGCCCTGCTCTTCGCACTCGTCCTGGTCGCGGCGGGCGTGGCCATCTTCGGGCCACCCCGAGCGGTGGCGACCGTGCTGGTCGCCACGTGGTTGCTCGTGCCCGGGGCGGCGCGGGTCCCGTGGACGGGCACCGGTCAGATCTTCATCCACCGAGTCGTCATCGCGGCCGCGCTGGCCCGGCTTGTGCATCAGGCGCTGGCCGGGCGCCTCGACCGCAGGGTGCTCGCCATGCGAGGGGTGCACGTCGCGTTCGCGGCGCTGGTGGCGGTGGCCGCCGCTGTTGGCGTCGTGCTCGCAGGGCCCGACACCGTCCCTCGGCAGAACGTCGACGGCTGGCTCGTCCTCGCCGAGCAGCTGGCCTTCTTCGTGGCGGCCCTCGCCGTCTTCCGGCAGTGCGGCGCCCGACGCTCCGTCGAGGTGATCACAGCGGTTGCGGGGGTGCTCGCCAGCATCGCGATCACGGAGCACCTGACGGGGTGGTCCTACTCGCGGTGGTTCGCAACCCACCTCCCCGACCCGTCGGGCCTGCTCACCTTCCCGCTCGAACACCGCGGCCCGCACGAGCGGGTGCGCGCGGCGGGCACCTTCGCGCTCGAGCTCGGCTGGGTCGTCGCCTTGCTCCTACCGGTCGCCGTGACAACGGCGTACACGCGCCTGAGGCGCGCGCAGCGCCCCCGGATCCGTTCCCGCTGGCCGCTGCTCGTCCCTCCGCTGCTCGTCCTCGCCCTCGTGTGGTCGTGGTCGCGGTCGTCCTACGCGGGCCTCGCCATCGGCACGGTGGCGGTGCTCCTCGGGGTCATGCTCGACCGCCCTCGCCAGCTGCTGGTCGTAGGCGTCGGCTGTGCCGTCGTGGCCGCTATCGCCTTTCAAGCGCCGCTCCGCGAGACCATCGACCTCTCGTCAACCGCCGGCGAGCAGGACGTCCGGATCCAGCGCCTGCCTGAGGTGCTCGAGCCGGTCGCCGACCGGCCGTTCACCGGCCTCGGCCTCGGGGGCCTGCTGGCGCGGGGCGTGTTCGTGGTCGACAACAGCTGGGTGAACACCTACGCCGCCCTTGGAGCGATCGGGGTAAGCGCGTTCGCGGCGCTGCTCTTCGTCGCGCTGCACTCGACCAGCCGGTTCCTGCGCGCCGGCCCGGGACACACCCGGCTGATCGCGGCCAGCGCGTCCGGTGCTGTGGCCGCGTCGCTCCTCGCCTTCACCACCTACGACTTCGCCACGCTCCGAACCTCGACCGAGACCCTCTGGGCACTGACCGCCCTCGGACTGGTCGCCAACGAGGAGCTCGGCGTGCTCCGCACCCCGATGCGAACCGACCGTCCGCCGGCGCGCGTCTGGGCGTTGGCGGCCGCCGGTGCCGTGGTCGGCGCGGCGCTCTGGGCCGCCACTCCTGCTCGATCCACCGCGGACGCGGTGTTCACCACGGTCAACCCGCGAGTCGCGGCGGCCACCCCGGGCACGCAGTCGTTCACCATCAAGGTGCTGTCGCAGAGCGCCTGCCTCGTGGTCGAGAACATCGGTACCCCTGGCACGGTGCGCTGCCAGGACGAAGACCAGATCGCGGGTGGCGTGGGCAAGGTGCGCATCGAGGCACCGACAGCCCCCGAGGTCGATCGGTGGCTGACGGAGGTGCGCGCGCGCCTCGTTGCCGCCTTCCCGGCGGCGACCCTCGAGGTGCGGGCCCGTGGCCACGGCCGCCCCAGTGCCGCCGTGACCGCGCCGCTCTGGGTGGCGGTGCTGTTCGGCGCAGCGGGCGCGCTGATCCCGATCAGGGAAGCCGGCGAGGGTGGAGGTGGCCCGCCCGCACCGGCACCACCGCGGCCCCTGCCGCGCCGGCGGCGAGCCCACACGCCCACGCCAGCCGGCTGAGCAGCCCGAACTCGTAGCTCCTTCGGAGGTCGGTGGCGACGTCCTTGACAAAGCGCCGGGTCTCGTAGCGAGCGATCGCACCAGCTCGAGCTCTGTCGGTGCGTGCCAGCTTGGCCAGGCGGGCGCCGAACCCGATCCCGTACGACAGCTCCAGCCCGAGCAGATCGCGACGACTCCGCCACTGTTCGTGCACGGCCCCTGCGGTCACTTCGTGCCATCCGTCGCCGTGGCGCAGCATCCGGTCGAACAAATCGAGGTCCTCGGCGGCCCGGAACCGTCCTCCTGCGCCTAGCAGCTCGTCGAACCCTCCCACGGAAGCCAGCACGTCACGCCGCACCGCCAGGTTGGCGCTGGCCCCGACGTGACCGAAGCGGTCGAGCCGGAACCGACCGCCGACCACGTCCTCGGTCGTGGCGATCGACCGGTCGCGTACCGGCCCGTCGGCACCGACCGCGCCGGTGACGAGCACCACGCCGGGGGTGTCAAAGGGAGCCGTGATGGCGCCGGCCCACGATGGGCTGACGCGCACGTCGTCGTCGACGAAGGCGACCAGCGGCTCGTCGACGGCCCGCCAGCCGACGTTGCGGGCCAGGCTCGCTCCCGGACGCTCACAACGCAGCACCTCGATGCCCAGGTCACGAGCCGGCGCAATGGCCGCCGAGTCCTTCGAAGCCGAGTCGACGACCACGATGTCATCGGCGCGCACCCCCGCTTCGCGCAGGGCGGCCAGGCACCCCGCGAGCAGGCTCGGACGATCGCGCGTCGGCACGACCACGGCGAGGTTCGCGCGCTCACTCATCCGCGGTGGCAACCGTTCGGTAGATCGCGCGCAATGCAGGGACCGCGACCTCAGCGGACCAGCGACTTCGGGCCCGCTCGAGCGCGAGCTCCCCGCGGCGCTGCAACCCGGCACGATCAGCGAGGAGGTGGTCAAGCGCATCGGCAAGCGCGTGGCGGTCACCGGCGGGCACGATCGCACCGACGGAGTCGTCGACGCCCTCAGTAACCCCCGGCCGGTTGCTGACGAGGACGGCTCGCCCGGCGCACATCGCCTCGATCACGGCCATGGTGGGGCCGCCCCCTTCGACGCCGAGCGACGGCACGACGACCAGCGCGGCCGAGCGCAGGGCGTCCGCCACCTCGGACGGCGGGACCGCGCCGTCGAGCACTACGCGCGTCGCCAGACCCAATGCTTCGGCCGACGAGCGGAGCTGCGCCCGCTGCGGGCCGTCGCCGACGAACCGCAGGCGGGCGGTGGAGTGACGTTCAGCCACGCGGGCGAAGGCCTCGAGCAGGATCGACGGACCCTTGTGGTCGCTCAGCAGGCCCACGAAGACGACGTCGTCGCCTGGAGGCCCACTGGCCGACGGTGTGGCGAAGTTGGGGACGTGGTGGACGTCGGGGAACCCGGCGCCCTCGAGCATGGCGGCCAGTGCGGCACTCGGCGCGACCGTCGCCCGCACGCTGCGGCGCAGTCGGTGTCGACCCACACGGTTCTTCGCGTCACGAAGAGCGACGCGCGGGGTGAGACCGGAGCGTCCGTGGTCGAGCCCGAAGCGCACGCCAAGGACGCGCGGGTCGTGCACCGTGACGACCGACGGCACCCCGAGCCCGAGTACGGAGGTTGACAGCTCGTCGAGGATGTTGTGGTAGTGGATGACGTCGGGCCGAAACTCGGCGACGCGCCCCGCGAGGCGTCGCCGGGCGACGGGATCCCAGAGATCGAGGACGCGCGCCGCGCCTCGATGCACCTCAGCCGCCACGAACAGCTCCACCGCATCGCCAGCATCGGCCAGCGCCTCCTGGAGGCGACCGACGTGCACCTCCGCGCCGCCCGATGGACCCGGGGGATGGTCGTTCACCAGCAGGATCCGCATGAGCCGGGGAAGTGTAGGCAGTGCCCACGGGTGCAGCGACCCTCAAGGTCAGAGCACCACTCGCCGATGGCGCACGCTGCCCTCGAACAGGGCCGCTGCCCCCACCGCGTCGGCCAGCGCGAGCTGGGCCAGGCGCACGACCCCGTGCCGTCCACCGTGCGCCCGCGTGGTGGGCCAGGTGAGGACCACCCACGGCAGCACCGCCGCCAGGAGGGAAGGCCGTCGGCCCCCCGCCGCAAGCGCCGTCGCGACCACCGCCAGGTCGAACGCCGCGGTGCGCCTGGTCAGGAACACCCGCGCCCACAGTGCGTCGGACAGGGCACCGGACTCCCGGGCGAGCGCCGGGAACCCGGCGAGCTCGCGCATCGAGCGGAGGTGGTCACCAAAGGTGGCGGGGAGGTACCGGTGGTGCACGAGTGCGTCGGGGGCGAAGCGTCTCGATCCCCCGAACGCCACGACAGCCGACCCGAGCAGCACATCCTCTCCGAAGGCCCGACCACCCGGCCGCGCCGAGATGGCATGGCCCTCGTTGAAGCCTCCTGCGCGCTCGAACGCGGCCCGCCGATACGCAATGTTGCAGGTCTCGAACAGTGCCGTGGGCTCGACGATGCGGATCGTGCGGGCCCACGGCCCGCTCCGCATCCCGGCCGGGTCGGGGTCGGGTTCGGTGCGTCCTTGGACAAGATCGACGCCATCAGACGCGAGGAGCAGCGACTCGAGCCAAGCCGGGCTCGGGAGGCAGTCGTCGTCGGTGAAGGCCAGCAGCTGACCGTGGCTGACCGCGACGGCGGCGTTGCGGGCCGTCGCCGGACCGTGGTTCTCCACGATGCGCAGAGCGGTGACCCGCAAGGGCGACCGGGCGACCTCACGGCCGAGCAACTCCCAGGTGTCGTCGCCCGAGCCGTTGTCGACGATGACCACCTCGAAGCGCTTCGGGGCCAGCGTCTGAGCTTCCAGGCGAGCGATGAGCTCGCGAAGGAACTCAGGCCGCCGGTACGTGGCGATGTGGACGGACACGTCGGGCGGGTCTCCCGACCCCCACGACGCGCTGGCCAGCGCGTCGTCATGGCTCGATCGGGTCACGTGCCAGACTCTAGGGGTGCGGTTCCGGGGGGCGGTTGAGCGAGTCGTACGCATCGGGGGACCGCTCGCCGCCATAGCCGTAGTGGTCGGCGCCCGGCGGCGCGCCGTGCGCATCGGAGCCCTCACCGCCCTCCTCGGCCTGTGGAGTGTCGTGTACGCACGCTACCGGCGGGGCGGCAGGGCACAGACGGCTCACGAGTACGACCTTCTCCGCACGGCCAGCCTCGAAGCGTTCAGCCGGCACTACAACGAACGGGTCCCGACGATCGAGGAGGAGTTCGACCTCTGGGGTGCCTACCACCAGCACCGCCACGAGATGCGCTACGACCTCCTCGCGGCGGTCACCCGGCGACACCTATCCGCGGGCGGGACCGTGCTCGACATCGGGTGCGGCTCGGCTCTGCTCGCCGACCGGATCGCCGATCTCGACGCCACCTACGTCGGGTTCGACTACGGCGGCCACCACGCCAGCTACGCGTCTCAGCGCCTACGTCGAGCGGACAACAGGCTGGCAGCGGCGATCGGCCAGTGCGACGCCGAGCACCTGCCCTTCGCCGACAGCTCCTTCGACGTCGTGGTGATGAGCGAGGTCATCGAGCACCTCATGCAGCCCGAGCTGGCCACCTGGGAGGTGGCGCGCGTGCTGCGCCCGGCTGGCGTGTTCGTCATGACCACGAACAACGCATCGGAGGTGCCGCTCCGGTCACCGTTCTCGCACCTCTTCGCGTGGCTCGAGAAGGCGCTCGGCGCGCACCGCCCGGAACTCATCTCGCGTCGGCCCTGGATCTGGCCGGAGCCAGTGGACCCCGCCATCCTCTCCGAGGACGTCGGTCCCGTGTACGTGCCACACACGCACCACATCTACGCCGAGACCCGAGACCTCTTCAACGCAGCGGGGATGGAGACGATCGCCTGGTCGACCTTCGAGTTCCCCCCGCCTCAGGCCGAGCTCGCACAGTGGCTCGACGCACGGGGGGAGGTCGGCCGGCGCATCGTCGACGGCATCGAGACCGCCTGCAGGCGCACGCCCTTGCTCCGCCGCATGGGCTGCCATCTGCTCATGGAGGCGCGCAAGGTGCGCGCCCCGGCGAGCGCCACTCCGCCGCCTGGGGTGTGGAACGGGCCCTTCTCACCGGGGGCCGTGCCCCCGCCGCGGCCGCCGTCGTGAGCCTGGGCGGCGGCGCCCATCGCCTGCTCCTCGGCCTCCGTCGTCAGCGCTTTCGCGTCCGCCTCGCCCTGGCCTGCCGGCTGTCGTCGGCAAACGTCGAGGTCGTCATCGACCGTCGCGCCCAGATCGGCCGGTCGGTGCGCGTCCGCGTCGACCCTGGAGTATCTGGTGCGCTCCACATCGGCGCCCACAGCAGCCTCGGCGACGGCGTGGAGATCCGGCTGACGGGCGGGGAGCTCCGCATCGGCGAATGGGTCGAGGTGCGGCGGGGGGCCGCCTTCATGGTCGGCGGATGCCTCGAGATCGACGGTCCCAACCTCGTGTCGTGGGGCACCGTGATCCACTGCGACGAGCGCGTGCACCTCGCTGCGCACGCGGTCGCCAGCGAGCACGTGACGATCACCGACTCCGCTCACGAGCACGTCGATGGCATGTGGCACCTCGACACGGTGCGCACCTCGCCGGTGCAGGTCGGCCCCGACACCTGGATCGGCGCCAAGGCCACGATCACGCCTGGCGTCACGGTGGGCGCTCGCTGCATCGTCGGCGCCGGCGCCGTCGTCACCCGCTCCGTGCCCGACGACCACATCGCCGCGGGTGTGCCGGCCCGGGTTCGACCCCGCTGAGACCGTCCACCGGCTCGGCTCGGCTCGCTCAACGAGCCGAGCGGAGCCCCACTGACTTGTAGAGGTCCATCACCCGCTGCGCCACGAGGCGCACGTCGAACCGCGCCACGACCGAGGGGCCGCCGCGCCCCAGTGCCGCGGCAAGCGCGTCGTCCGACAGCACGCGGATGAGGGCGTCGGCAAGGGCTGCGGCGTCGCCTTCGGGCACCACGAGCGCGGTCTCGCCGTCAACTACGTACTCGGGGATGCCCCCATGATCAGTGGTCACCACCGGGCGGCCTGACGCCTGGGCCTCGAGGTTCACCATGAGGAGCGTCTCCGCCACGTCGTCGGTGGCGGTGCGGCTCGGGCTGACGACGACTCGGGCCCGCCGGATGGCCTCCCGGACCTGCTGCGGGTCAGGTTCAACCATCAGGTCGGGGTCGAGGCCTCGAGCGAGCGCCTCGAGCGGGCCGTACCCCAGGATGCGCAGGCGGGCATCTGGCACGGCCGCGACCACGGCCGGCCACGCGTCGGCGAGCACGTCGAGCCCCTTCTTCTCGACGAAGCGGCCGACGAACAGCACCTCGGGGGTCATGGGGACGGGGCTGGGATCGAAGCGGGCGGTGTCGATGCCGCTGCCGATGACGTGAACCCGTTCGGTCGGGGCGCCCAGGGCCACCGCCCGCGGCACCAGGAACTGCGAGGGCACGATGACGGCGGCGGCCGTGTCGAGGATGCCGCGGTACGCCTCGGGACGAGACTCCACCCAGCCGAAGGCGTCGTGACCGTGCAGCGACACGACGAGGGGGATCCCTCGTCGCCGAGCGACACCCGCGACGCGCACCACCTCGTAGCCGTGATGCGCGTGGACGAGACCCACATCGCGTCGGCGGCACACCCAGCTGAGCCAGGCGGTGGCGGCGCGCTGGCGAGCTCGCCCCGGCACGCGATCCAGCCGAGGCTGCAGCGAGATGAGGGGGTCGTAGGGGAAGCGGTCGAGGTTCTCGGGGGCGGCATCGGACACGACGATTCCCGGGCAGGGCAGGTGCCGGACGAGGTCGTACACGAAGGGCTCGGAGGCGGGCAGCCACCGATGATGGAAGTGCAGAACGGTTTGGCTCACGACCACAGCTCGAGCTCGCGATCCGGCGGCGGCCCGGCGGGGTAGCCGGCGGCCGCCGCCTCGTGCCACGACGCGAAGGTGTCGGCGAGGTGGTCCACCGTCAGCTCGACCGCCAGCTCGCTGCCATGGGCCGTCAGCTCGCGGCGGAGCGCCGGATCGCCGGCCATGCGCCGGACGCGGTCGGCCAGCGCCGCGGCATCACCCGGCGGGTAGCGCAGGCACGTCACGCCGTCGACCAGGAACGAAGCGCTCCCGCCGGTGGCAGTGCCGATGACGGGGGTGCCACAGGCCATCGCCTCGAGCGGGGTGAGCCCGAACGGCTCGTCCCACTCGCTGGTGAAGAGGAGCGCGTCGGCACTTCGGTACACGGGGGCCAGCTCAGCGCGAGGGAGCGCGCCGATCTCGATGCGGTGCAGCACGCCACGCTGCACGGCTCGCTCGCGGATCGCTGGTTCGGCGTCGCCGCGGCCGACGAACCGTAGGGAGGCGTCCTCTGGCAGCTCGCTCAGCGCGTCGACCGCCGTGAGGACGCCCTTGCGCTCGTCGAGGCGGCCCACGTAGAGGAGCTTGCCCCCCCACGGGCGTTCATCGGCTGGCCGCGCACTGAACTCGGACGGCTCGATGCCGCTGTGCACGACGGTGGAGAGCGGGAAAGAGAAGGGCGAAGCCCGTCGGCACGCGGCCCGAGTGTGCTCGGACACGAAGCAGAACGCGCCGGTCGGCCCGAGGTCGATCGGCCGGCACGGGACCCTCGCCACGAGCTCGACCAGCCGCCCGAGGCGGGGGCGGCCGCTGAAGAGGCGCCCCCAGGCGTCGAGGTGGGGCCCGTACACCGGCCACTCGTCGCACACCGCGTACACCATGGGGATCTTATGCGCAGCGACCGTGTGCAGCAGGCCGAGCGACATGGCGCCCACGTTCCAGACGGACACCACCTCCGGCCGCACCTCGGACAGCACCTCATGGAGACGCCGCTGGTTGCGCCGCTCCATGGCCAGCCGCCGCATCGGGTGCGGCGAGCGGAGCTGGTGGTCCTCCCAGTACCACTCCAGCTCGCGGCGCACGCGGGTGGCCTCGTCCGGGGGGTCGACCACTCCTGGAACGCGACTGGTCGTCGTGAGGACCGTGACGCCGTGGCCGCGCCCCTCGAGTCGTCGCATCACGTCGTCGCAGGACATCTCGTAGCCGCCGTACGCGTGGGGCGGGTACAGGTTCGTGATGGTGAGGATGCGGGTCATGAGCCGCTGGATCGTACCGAGGACCGGTCGACGCCCGCTGCGGCGAGGGCCGCCCGGCAGGTGGAGCCTAGGCTCGCCACGAATCGACTCACCTGGTACCTGCAGCGCGCCGGCGGGGCCAAGAGCGGTACCACCACAGCACCGGAGCACCCACCATTGACCCGTACTGACACGACACCCTTGGACGGGCCCCCTACGGGGCGCGGGCACCCCGGCGAGGGGTTCGAGCTCCGGGGCACGTCAACGCCACCGCTGGCCTTGCTCCGCGACCTCTTCGGCTCGTGGAACCTGCTTCGGACTCTGTCCCGCAAGGACTTCTACGTGCGGTACCGGCGCACGTCGTTCGGCGTCCTGTGGGCCATCGGGCTTCCGCTCGTGCAAGCGGTCGTGCTCGGGGTGGTGTTCACCCGCATCGTGCGCATCGACACCGGTCAGAGCTACGCGGTGTTCGTGTTCGCCGGCGTGCTGCCCTGGACGTTCCTCGCGAGCTCGGTGACGAGCGGATCGACGGCGATCGTCGACGGCGCGGCGCTCGCCACGAAGATCTACTTCCCTCGAGCGCTGCTGCCGCTCGTCAACATCGGCGCGAACATCTATGGCTTCATCCCCGGCGTGGCGGTGCTGCTCCTCGCCGCCGCGACGATCGGCGATGGCATCGGGCCCGACGTGTGGCTGGTCGTTCCCGCCACCGCCCTGATGGTCGTCTTCGTCGCCTCGCTGTCCCTCGTGCTCGCTGGGCTCCACGTGTACTTCCGAGACCTCCGTTTCATCGTGCAGGCCGGGATGCTGGCGTGGATGTACGCCACGCCGGTGATCTACCCGCTCGACCTCGCCACCGGTGCCCTTCGCATCGTCCTGCTGCTCAACCCGGCCACGGGCATGGTCGTGCTGTTCCACGACGCGGTGACGGATGGCCACACGCCCGACGTCGGCCTGGCGGCGCTCTCCACCGGTCTCTGGACGCTGGCCCTGCTCGGAGCGGCGCTGGTGCTGCACTCCCGCCGAGACCGCGTCTTCGTGGACCTGCTGTGAGCGACACCGGATCCCGCCCGGTCATCGAGCTCGAGGGCGTGAGCAAGCGCTACGTCAAGTACGAAGACACGCCCACCCTCCTCGGCCGGGCCATCGCCCGCCGCAACAAGACCACTCGCAGCAGCCTCTGGGCGGTGCGTGGGGTTGACCTCACCGTCGAACCGGGCGAGACCCTTGGTGTCCTGGGACGGAACGGCTCCGGCAAGTCGACGATGCTACGGATGCTGGCCGGCGTCACCGCGCCCACGGAGGGCGTGGTGCGCGTCCGGGGACGGATCGCGCCGCTCATCGAGGTCGGCGTCGGGTTCCACCCAGAGCTGACCGGGCGAGAGAACGTGCACGTCAACGGCACCATCCTCGGGCTCTCCCCCCGAGAGATCGACGGCCTCTTCGACTCGATCGTCGACTTCGCCGAGATCCCCGACTTCATCGACACGCCCGTCAAGTTCTACTCGTCGGGCATGTTCGTACGGCTCGGGTTCGCCGTAGCGGTGGCGGCTCAACCTGACATCCTCCTCATCGACGAGGTGCTCGCGGTGGGGGATCTTCGCTTCCAGATGAAGTGCTTCAACCGCATGAGCGAGATGAAGGCCAGCGGCGCCACCGTCGTGCTCGTCACGCACAACCTCCAAGCCACGAGGAACATGTGCGACCGCACCCTCGTGCTGCACGACGGCGAACCGCACTTCCTCGGAGCGACGAACGAGGCCATCTCCGTGTACCACGAGCTGTTGGCATCGGCGCCCCGCGGGTCGGCCACTGTGGAGGCGTCCGCCGGACCAGTGGGGGCGATCACCACCGAATTGGTCGGGGCTGATGGCCAGCCTGCGGCCCTCGCGAGGACCGGCGACACCGTCACGTTCCGAACGCAGGTCCGGTTCCGCGAGGCCGCCGCTGAGCCGATCTACGGGCTCGTCATCACCTCCGGCGCCGGAGTGCACGTCTACTCCGAGTCCACCTACCTCCACGATCGCCAGCCGGTCCGAGCGGGCGAGGTCGTCACGTGCGACGCGCGGCTCGACCTGTCATTGGCGACCGGAAGCTACGAGGCTCGCGGCGTCGTGGCGTGGGGGGAGGGCCCGGACGAGAACATGGGCAGCCGCCCGGTCTCCTTCTATGTGTCCGGGCGCGACCTCGTCGAGGGCATCAGCGACCTCGGAGCCGAGTTCTGCGTGGAGAGCGCCGAACCCACTTCGCCCGCCGACGAGGCCGTGGGCCCATGACCGAATGGCCGCCTCAGTCGTCGCCCGATGGAGGCCGTGACGCTCCCGAAGGCGCTGGCCTCATCTCGTCGCACTACGCGAGCAACGCGATCGCCGATGATCAGACGAGCCCCGGCGCCGTGCGGTCGGCGTTCGTCGAGGCTCGTCGTGTCTTCCCCTTGGCGTCTCCGGTGCTCGACGTGGGAGCCGGAGGTGGAGCGAACGTGCGCGACCTCCAAGCCACCGGGCACACCGTGATCGCCGTCGACATCTCGGTGGAGGCCCTCCGCCGCGCCGACCTGCAGGGCCGTTCGGTGGCCGCCGACATCGCCCACCTACCGTTCCGCGACGGCGCCTTTCCAAGTGCGGTCTGCACCGAGGTCCTCGAGCACGTCGCCGACCTGCGCGACGTGCTCGCGGAGGTGAGCCGCACGCTCGCCCAATGCGGTCGCCTCTACGTGACCGTGCCCAACTATGCCAACCTCGCCGGAGCCCACAAGGTCATCGCAGACCGCCGCTCCGGCCGCCACGATTGGAACCCTTGGGGCGCCCACGTGGGCGGGTACGAAGCCCTCATGACCGGTCGACGCTTGTGGCGAAGCGCCAAGCCCTGGTTCGAGCTCGAGCGGGTTCGCGCGCTCGACTACGGCCAGGCCATCACCGGGCGATTCCGGGTGCTCGATCGCATTGCTACAGGCCGGGCCGGCCAAGCGGTCTTGCGCCGGGTCCTTCCGCGGCTGCACCGCCCCGGGCTTCCAGTCCTCGCCTGGCACGGCATGCACACCGAGCTCGTGCTCGCACGCCGACAGTGACGCTCCACTCGGCAGGGGCGCACGCCCCGCAGATCTCGGTGGTGGTGCCCACCTTCCGACGCCCCGACCTCCTCACCCGGTGCCTCGACGCACTCAAACGTCAGACGCTGCCGATCGGCGACTTCGAGGTGGTGGTCGTCGACGACGGCTCCGAGGACGACACCACTCGCGTGCTCGCCGACGCCGCCCGCACCCTGCCGAACCTCGTGGCGCTGCGCCAGGCGCGCAACCGCGGTCCCGCTGCCGCTCGCAACCGCGGCGTCGCCGCGGCTGCGGCGCCGCTCGTGCTGTTCTTCGACGACGACGTGGTGGCCGAGCCCACCAGCGTGGCGACCCACGTCGACCTCCACCGAGGAATGAGCGACGGCACCACGGGGATCCTGGGACGGGTCGACTGGCACCCCGATCTTCCCGTGACGCCGTTCATGCACTGGCTCGATGCCTCGGGGCTGCAGTTCGGCTTCGACACCTGGATCCGACCCGGAGCAGTCGATCCCCCCTACGCCGCGTTCTACACCGCCAACCTCAGCGTCCCGAAGGCGCTGCTCGAGCGGGTGGGTGGCTTCGATGAACGCTTCCCGCACGCCGCCTACGAGGACATGGAGCTGGCCTGGCGACTGACCGATGCCGGCTTCCGCCTGCGCTACCACCCCGAGGCTCGCGTGTTCCACGCGCGCGCCATCGACCTCGAGACGTTCCGCTCCCGGATGCGGAAGGTCGGCGAGTCGGCCGAGCTCCTGCGCGCCCTCCAGCCCAGCTTCCCCATCGACGACGAGCAGATCCGCGGGCAGCTCACTCGCCGGCGCGAGCAGTGGGGGCTGCGAGCGCTGGCCGGTCCGGCCCGCCTCCTGCGCCGCGACGCCCTGCTCGCCCGCCACTACCGCGCGCAGGTAGCCGCGGCCTACGAGGCCGGACGCCGCCGCGCTCTCGAGCACCACGCCAGCGAGCCCGCCTGAGTCGGGTCAGCCCCCCGACCGGCGCCCACGCGCCGCCCACTCGTAGAGCTCCTCGTGGATCGGGCCCACCGACTCCACCCAATCCCAGCGCCGGGCATGGCGGGCGCAGGCGGCCGCCGTAGCCGGGTCCTGGGCCAGATCGAGCACTGCGAGCAGTGCGACCGCGAGATCAGCGGCGTCACCCACGGCGAAGGTACGTCCCACCTCCGGGCGGTCGACGATGTCGGTCATGCCGCCGTGCCGGGTGCACACCACCGGGGTGCCGGAGGCCAGGGATTCCACGAGCGAGAGCCCGAACGCCTCGTCCACCGCCGGCAGCGCCGTCAGCGTCGCCGCCCGGTACCGGGCCGGCACCTCGTCGGGTGCGCCTGGTCCGAGGAGGTCGACGGCCCCGGCCACGCGCTCGGCGCGGTCGCCCAAGGTCGCGAAGGCCCACCCGGGGTCACCCTGGCCAGAGACGGCGAGCCGAACCTCGGGTCGGTGGTCGAGGACCTGGTCGAGGGCGCGGAGCAGCAGGTCGAGGCCCTTGCGGTGATCGGAGGGGGCCGCGGAGAACAGCAACGTCGGTGGCCCGTCCGGGGAGGGATACCTTGCGTCGAACCCCGCTACCCGCACCCCGGGTGGGACGACCAGCGGAGGCCGCCCGAAGAGATCGGCGATCGACACGGCCGACGCCTGGCTGAGGGCGGTGGTGACCGTGGCGAGGCGCGAGGCGAACCGGTGCAGCTCGAGGTCGCGCCGCCGGCCGGCGAACTGCGTTCGGGTCGGGTGGCCGATGAAGGTGAAGACGGACGGCGTGCGGGCCAGCCGGGCGGCCAGCGCAGCCGACGGGACCAGGGCGTGCACGACGTCATACCGTTGGCGACGGAGCTCGGGCAGGATCGTGAGGGCAAAGGCCTGCACCGGGTCGATCCCGAGGCGCGCCAACTTGACCATGCCGACGTGGTGGCGGCGGCGCACCACCGTGCCGTCGGGACGCTGCTCGTCCACGGCCGGCCCCGTGGTGCCCACCAGCAGCTCGACCTCATGACCCTGTCCGCGCAGGTACCAGGCCAGGTCATCCGCATAGCGCTCCGCGCCGCGCCGCACCTCCGGCCACAGGTGGGGGTGGGCGACGCCGACCCTCATCGCGGCTCATCCGCCGCTGGACGCGACCGATCCGTGTCGTCCACCGGAGCGCGGTGCACGGCTCGGACGGCCCGCCACCAGTCGGCCGCCTCCGGGTCGTGATGGCGACGCGCCGCGAGCTGCGACCGCAGCGCGCCAAGGGCGTTGAGCTCTCGATACGCGGCGCCGCGGCGCGGGCCGTGCACGGCCTTGTACCAGCGGTGCGTGTTCTGCAGGTAGGTGCTGGTGCGTCGATCCCCGTAGCGGTGCTTGCCCGACGCGTTGCCCACGTGGACCACCACGGCGGCCGGATCGAACTCGATGGACCAGCCGAGGCGCGCTGCCCGCCAGCACCAGTCCAGATCCTCCACGTACATGAAGAACCTCTCGTCGAAGCCACCCACCTCGTCGAGGGCGGCGCGGCGCATGAGGAGCGCCGCACCCACCGCCCAGTCTACTCGCCGGCGGCGATCGTGGGCCCACGTGCCCTCCAGCAGGAGGCGGTCACGGACCGGGCGGGGCAGCCAGCGGTCGCCTCCGACCGCCAGCGTGGCCGCGACCGTGAGGGAGGGGAACGGATGCGTCGAGTGCTCGAGGCTGCCGTCGGGCCGCTCGAGGCGCGGCGCCACCGCGCCCGCCCGCGGGTGGCGGAGCGCCGTGTCGACGAGCCGACCGATCGCTCCCGGCTGGGGCCACGCGTCGGAGTTGAGCGCGAGGAACCACGGCGCGGTCGACCTCCGGAGGATCGTGTTGACCCCCCCGGCGAACCCGAGGTTGGTGGTGCCCAGGTCGACCTCCGCCTCGGGGATCTCCCGTGCCACGGCCGACGCTGACCCGTCCGTCGACGCGTTGTCTCGCACGAGGAGCCGCAGCTCGACCCCCTGGTCCGCGTCGAGCAGGTGCCGCAGGGCCCGCACCGTCAGCTCGGCGGTGTTCCAGGTCACCACGCCCACGTCGACCTTGGGCCGCTCGGCACCGCTCACAGCAGCAGGGTCCGGTGACGGATGCTGCCTCGGACCATGGCCTCGACCTCGGCGGCATCGGTGAGCAGTGCCCCGGGCAGGGCGAGGATACGGCGCCGTGGCCCCGGGCACACCGGCTCGATGAGCGAGCGGTGTACCAGCCACCAGGCGAGGAGCACGAGTGGCCGCGGGGACCGCGCGAACAGCGCCGCGCCAAGGCCCACCAGCGCGACGAGGGTGGGAGGATGCGAGCGCTTCCAGAACCACCGACGGTGCACGAGCTGCGCCCGCTGGGCCGGATGGCGACGGACGACGAGGGCCAGGTCGGCCCAGCGCCGCGCCTCGCGTAGGTGCGCACGCAGATCCGGCGGACGGACCCGGTGGTGCACGAGGGCCTCAGGCGCCCAGACGGGACGGCCGCCATTCTCCAACACGCGGAGCGCGAGGTCGGTGTCCTCACCCGTGGAGAAGGCCTCGTCCAGTCCACCGACGCGCGCGAGCTCGGAGCGCCTGTAGAAGATGTTGCACGTCTCGTAGAAGCGGGGTTCCTCCACGATCAGCGAACGGCTGAAGGGACGCTCCAGCCACTTCGCCTCGGCGGGGTCGGGCTGGGTGCGACCTGCGGCCACCGACGCGCCAGACGCCTCGAGCGCGGCGAGGCCCGCCTCCAACCAGCGTGGCGTCGGGACGCAGTCGTCGTCCGTGAAGGCGACGATCGGTGCGGCCGCAGCGCGCCAGGCGGTGTTCCGCCCAGCCGCCGCCCCGCGGTTGCGCGTGTGGCGGATCACCCGCAACGCGAAGGGCAGGCCCGCGGCTGCTCCCTCGAGGACCGCCGCCGTGCTGTCGGGTGAGCAATCATCGACGATGAGCACCTCGAAGTCGCCGTGGGGCAGGGTCTGCGCCGCGAGACCGGCCAGCAGCTTGGGGAGCAGCTCTGCCCGGCGGTAGGTGGAGACCGCGACGGACACCCGGGGCTCGCTGCGGCTCGACGCCCCGACACCGCCCGTCACCGCGCTGCTCACGGGCAGCAACCTAGCCACTGGCGGCGGTGCGGCAGCCCAGGCCCCTCCCACGTTTGCCGACGGAGGCGAGCCCGCGGGCACCCCAAGCAGGAACCCGTGCACCGGGCGGCGAACAACTGCCCACAACGAAGTGTCACGGGTTCACGGACGGAGGGGCTCAGGGGCGATGGAACAGCAAGCGGCGCGCCACGTCCAACAGCGGTGCGACCTCTACCGTCGAGCGTTCGACGTTCTCGTCAGCGCCGTCCTCGGCCTGGTTGTATTGCCCCTCATCCTGCTGGTCGCAGCCGGCAGCGCGCTGGCCCTACGGGCGTGGCCCTTCTTCGTGCAGGACCGGGTGGGCCGCGACGGCACCCTGTTCCGGTTCGTCAAGGTGCGCACCCTCCCCACCGACGTGCCCCGGTACACGGACAAGTACCAGCTGGCCAACCACCACATCCCGGCCTTCTGCCGGTTCCTCCGCACGTTCCACCTCGACGAGCTCCCCCAGCTCTATCTCGTGCTCACCGGGCGCATGAGCCTCGTCGGACCTCGTCCGGAGATGGCCGAGCTCCATGCGCGCATGCATCCGACGTTCGCGGTGGAGCGCACCGCTGTTCGCCCCGGCTGCACGGGCCTGTGGCAGATCAGCCACGCCTGCACCGAGCTCATCGGCGCTGCCCCCGAGTTCGATCGGTTCTACCTGGCCCACCGCACCGTGCGCTTCGACCTGTGGGTGCTGGCCCGCACGGCTCTCCGGATGACCGGCCTTGGTGGCCTCGTGTCACTCCACGACGTCCCGCTCTGGGCGTTCTCCGAGGAGCGGGCCGACGTCCGGGTCATCGACCTCACGATGCTCGAGCGCAGCACGCCGCGGGCTGACGAGGCCCGCGGCCTGCCCGCCGCCGTCGGACGCTGAGCCCGGCCCGCGCCGGCATCGCGTTTCAGGTCACGGGCAACTCCGATCCGGAAACGGACGAGTCGAAGCGGAAAGCGGCGGCCGCCAGCGTTGTCGAGCACGGGCGCGACAGCCGGGTCGGTCGTGGTCCAACTCAGCTGGCGGTGGGTCGAGTCCGAGCGCTCCGATCGGAGCACGACGTAGTCGTAGTGCCCTCGCGCTCGGTGCACAGCGCTAGCGGCCGGGGCGGCCCGAGAACGCCAGAGAGTCAGTGGGCGGTGCCCGACCCCAGCGCGGCCGGGATGTGGCTCCGCCACGCCTCGATCACCGCGTCCAGGGAGACGTCGACTAGGCCGCCCACGCGCAGGCGGTCGCCTCCCGCCCGACCGAGCACCTGCACAGCCACGCCGGCGGCCGCCGCCGCCGCCAGGACCTCGTCGAGGTGGGCGTCCGCGACGCAGGCGAGCACGGCGCTGGCGGACTCCGCGAACAGGAAGCGGTGGTCAGCAAGGGCGAGGTCGACCTCCGCGCCGACGCCTCCCGCCGCGGCCATCTCGGCGAGGGCCACGGCCACGCCGTCGGCGGCGTCGTGCACGCCGAGGAAGCGGTCGCCCCGCACGAGGTCCCGCACCAGGGCAGCCACCGCCACGTGGGCACCGAGGTCGAGCTCGGGGGCAGGGCCGCCCGTGGCGCCTCGTTCCCATGCCCATCGGGAGCCCGACAGCGACCGCGCCTCGGGCCCGAACCGGACGACGGTGCCACCCGCCTCGAGGGTCGGGCCCGGCGGCCGGCGATCGAGCACGTCCACGATGCCGAGCATCCCCACCACGGGGGTGGGATCGATGTCGGCACCCCGGCTCTCGTTGTAGAGGCTGACGTTCCCGCCGACGACAGGGATACCGAAGGCGCGGCAGGCCTCGGCCATCCCGTCGATCGCCTCCGACAGCTGCCACATCACCTCAGGGTGCTCGGGATTTCCGAAGTTCAGGCAGTTCACGAGGCCGAGCGGGCGTGCGCCCACGCACGCCAGGTTCATGACGGCCTCGGCCACGATGAGGGCGGTGCCCCGACGAGGGTCGAGGGCGCACCACCGGTGGTTGCCGTCACACGTGAGGGCCAGGCCGCGCCCCGTGTCGGCCAAGGTCGTCGGGTGCTTCAGGCGGAGGACAGCCGCGTCGGCCCCGGGCCCGGTCACCGTGTTGAGGAAGAGCTGGTGGTCGTACTGCGACCACACCCAGGAGGTGTCGGTGATCAGCTCCAGCAGGTCGACGCCGGCATCCTTGGGGGCCGGAAGGGCCTCGGCCACATCTGCCGCGCGCTCTTCCCGATCCGCGGGCTCGGCGAGGGGGCGCTCGTACAGCGGGGCCTCCTCGTCGAGCGAGCGCGCGGGGATGTCGGCCAGCATGGTGCCGTCCAGGCGGTCGAGGACCCGAAAGCGACCGGTGCCGGTGACGTTGCCGATCACCGAGGCAGTGATCTCCCACTTCTCGCATGCGGCCAGCAGCGCGTCGAGCTTCTCCGGCTCAACGATTGCGAGCATGCGCTCCTGGCTCTCGCTGATCATGACCTCGAACGGCGCCATCCCCGCTTCGCGCACGTGCACCTCGGAGAGGTACAGGTCCATCCCGACGCCACCCTTGGAGGCCGTCTCACTGGCGGCGCCCGTGATGCCAGCGGCACCCAGGTCTTGGATGCCCACGACGAGGCCGGCATCGAGGATCTCCAGGCATGCCTCGATGAGCCGCTTCTCCTCGAATGGGTCGCCCACCTGCACGCTCGGTCGCTTGGCGTCGTCGCCCTCCCCGAAGCCCGCCGACGCCAGCACGCTGGCTCCGCCGATGCCGTCGCGTCCCGTGGCCGACCCGAAGAGCACCGTGAGGTTGCCGACGCCGGAGGCGCGCGCCAGGGCCAGGCGGTCATGGGGCAGCACACCCACGCAGAAGACGTTCACCAGGGGGTTGTCCTGGTAGGTGCGGTCGAACACCGTCTCGCCGCCGACGGTGGGCACCCCGACAGAGTTGCCGTAGCCGGAGATGCCCGACACGACGCCTTCCGCTATCCACCGGCTGCGAGGGTCGCTCAGCGGCCCGAATCGCAGCGGGTCCATCAGCGCTATGGGGCGAGCCCCCATTGAGAAGACGTCTCGGAGGATCCCGCCGACCCCGGTGGCCGCACCCTCGTAGGGCTCGATGGCAGACGGGTGGTTGTGGCTCTCGATGCGGAAGGCGGCCGCGATGCCATCGCCGACGTCGACCACGCCGGCCCCCTCGCCGGGGCCGACGAGCACGTGCGGAGCCTCCGACGGCAGGCGGCGCAGGTGGATGCGGGACGACTTGTAGGAGCAATGCTCCGACCACATCACGGAGTACATGGCCAGCTCGAGGTGGTTCGCCTCCCGTCCGAGCAGGCGCTCGATGGCCGCGGCCTCGTCGTCGGTAAGACCGAGCGCTCGGTGCACGGGAACAGCGTCGACAGCGGGAGGATCGGCGGCCATGACGGCAGCCTACGTGGGCGTGCGATGGCCCCCCGATGGGGGGGCAGTCAGACCTTGCGCAGCCAGAGCGCGCTCGGCATGGCCTCCGCGGTGAGCGATGGTACGACAGCCCTGACTCGCTCGTGGTGGAGCCGGGCAAGTGCGTGGTTGGCCATCAGCACCTCGAACGCGCCGCCGACGAGGAGCGCCTGGAGCAGGTAGTGCTCCTGCCAGTACACGCCGAACTCCTCGAACAGGGCCCGGGGATACTCGAACGGGCGGAAGAAGTCGTGGACGTGGACGACAACACCCGGTTTGAGCCGGGGCAGCACCTCGAGCAGCAGGTAGTTCACGTCAGAGCCCGGCTTCACCGTGTGGGTAGTGTCGATGAACAAGATGTCGCCGGCGCACAGCTCATCGAACCGGGTGATCGGGATCTCGGTGGCGCCGACGCGCCACACGTCGACCCCGTCGAGGATGGCAGCGGGGAACGGATCGACGACATCGTGCCGAGAGGGAGCGGCGTCGGCGATGCACAGCGACGACCAGCCACCGCCGATCTCCAGCACCTGCTGGGGCGCTAGATGCCGCACCATCGCGTAGAGCACCTCACCGTCGAGAGCGCCATACATGGGGTTGGCGGGCTGCCAGCGCGACGGCTTCCACGCCGCGATGAGGGGGCCGAGAACGTCCTCGAGGTGCTCGAGCGAGGCCTCGATCCGCAGGTCCACCCCCGGCATCGGCCGGGGCTCCTCGAACACATGGTCAGGAAGCGCGTCCAGATCTGGGATGGGCGAGTAGAAGTTGGCGCGCACGAGGTGGAACCCGGCGCGGCGGGCACCGCGCCGGAGCAGCGGGTAGGGGTCGAAGCGCACGGCCGCAGCATATGAGTCCGCTCCCGGCTGGACGAGATGCGGGCTTCCGCGACCCCGGTCGGGCGGACGAGCCTCCTGAAACCAGGGAAATGGGCGCACCGGCAATTGGATCAATAGGATGGCCTGCCATGGCCCCAAAGAAGCCCCGAACCCCCATGTCCGACGAGCACAAGGCGGCGCTGGCGGAGGGACGCAATCAGGGCCGCTCGGTCCGCCGCTATCTCGAGGCACTCGAGGCCCACAAGCCCAAGCGAGGCCGAAAGCGCACCTCAGAGTCTGTCCAGAAGAGGCTCGACCGCATCGACGTAGAGCTGGCCAAGGCCGATCCCCTCAAGCGCCTGCAGCTGATCCAGGAGCGTCTCGACCTCAAGGCCGAGCTCGAGACAGCCGGCGCCAAAGTCGACCTCACCGGCCTCGAGGCCGAGTTCGTGAGCGCCGCCGCCGCCTACAGCGCCCGAAAGGGCATCTCCTACGCGGCCTGGCGCGAGCTGGGCGTCGAGGCGTCGGTGCTCACGCGAGCGGCGATCCGCCGCTCGGGGTGAGCGTCGTCAGCCGCCGCGCAGGGCGCTGAGCACGCCCCGTCGACGACTTCCGGGCGGACCGAGCAGTCGGTCCACTGCGGAGCCGGTGCGAGCCACAGCCCGCCGCGCACCCAGTCGGCGCGCCAGCTGCTCGGCCACGAAGTCACCGGTGTAGGCGTCGAGCTCGTCAGCGTCCACCAGGACCCGCTCGGTGCACTCGAAGGTGTCAGTCCACCAGAGCTGGAGCATCCGCTCCTCGGGGGCCAGCCCGTCGAGGAAGCCCGCTGGGAGGCGGTCGCGCTCCCGACCGCAGATGATGTGGTGCTTGAAGACGAACTCAAGGCCGCCGTCGCGCTCCTCGACGAGCCAGCGGTGATGACCCCAGCCCACCCATGGGCCCTGCACCCCGAACGTCTGCTCCTCGAGTCGGGATGGCGTCTCGATGTAGCCGGCTCGACCGATCCGCTGCATCTCCTGGCACACCCAGATCGGGTCCCGGATGTCCTCGAGCGTGTGCGAGCAGATCACGAAGTCCACCGACTTGTCGGCGAACGGGAACGGCTCACGGTCGCAGATGTCGCGCTGGATCCAGGTGGCCCCGGTGAAGCGCTCCGGGTCGTGGGTCTCGTAGCCGTAGAGGCCGCGAGTGCCATAGGGCATGAGGTCCATCACCCAGTCGGCCCGGGGGAGAGGCTTGCCCCACCCGCCGATGTCGAGCACCACTGCGTCGTCTGGCACCGTCGACAGGATGCGCTGGAGGCTCGCGGGCAGCATGAGCCTCAGACCGCGGCACGGGCCGTGGCGAGCAGCGACCGCAGGAGCACGACGCCATCGGTGGATCCGACGAGAGGGTGGCAGGCCCGCTCGGGGTGCGGCATGAGCCCCACCACGTTGCGGCTCTCGTTGCACACCCCCGCGATGTCGTCCACAGACCCGTTGGGGTTCTCGACGTAACGCACGACGATCCGATCATCGCCCCGCAGCGCGGCGAGGGTTTCGGCGTCGCACGTGTAGTTGCCCTCGAAGTGGTTGATCGGGATGCGCAGCTCGTCACCCACGCTGGCCGCCGATGTGAGGGGCGTGGTGGTGGTCTCCACCCGTAGCGTCGTGGTGGTGCACAGGAACTTGAGTCCGGCGTTCTTCTGCAGGGCGCCGGGGAGCAGCCCGGCCTCGGTGAGCACCTGGAAGCCGTTGCAGATCCCGACCACCGGGCCGCCGGCGTCGGCGAAGGCGCGGATGGCGTGCATCACGGGCGAGAAGCGAGCGATGGCACCGGGGCGGAGGTAGTCGCCGTGGGCGAAGCCGCCCGGCACGATGACCGCGTCGACGTTGGCAACGGTGTCGTCGCCGTGCCAGAGGATCTCGGCATCACCGCCGAGGTCGCCTACCGCCTCCATGGCGTCGAGCTCGCAGTTCGACCCCGGGAACAGGACGACGCCGACCCGCGTGGCCATCAGGCGGGCTCGGCGACGGAGATCGTCACGTCGGCGTCCTCGATCACCGGGTTGACCAGGAAGCGCTGGGTGACTTCGTCGGCGTGGGCCTGGGCCGTGGCGTCGTCCGCGGCCTCCAGCGTGAACCGGAAGGCCTTGCCCACCCGCACGCCCGAGATGCCATCGAAGCCCAGGTGCGGCAGCGAGCGCTCGATGGTGCTGCCCTGCGGATCGGCGATGCCGGGGCGCAGGCGAGTCTCGACGACCACCGAGAAGAGCATGGCCGGATCCTACTGGGCCGGGGTGGGCCGCCTGACCCGAGCCAACCAGCCAGCTCGCGGGCGCCGGCCCTGCATCAGCCCGGGCGGGGATCGCTCTCGCCAGTGGCGAGATCTGCGTCGGCGGAGTCCTCGACCGCCTCCCATGTGCCGTCGTCACGCAGGCGACGCTGGATCCGCGCTGGGCTGCCGCCCACCAGGCAACGCGCTGGCACGTCGCGGTTGACGAAGGTGTTGGGCGCGATGATCGCTCCCGCACCGATGGAGATGCCGCCGGCGACGACACAGTTGTTCCCCACCATCGCTCCGTCACCCAGCCGGAGCACGCGACCGAGCTTCAGCTCGGTGGCATGGAAGTGCTGGCTCGGCGCCGCCTTGTAGTCGTGGACCGTGTCGGCGAGCGTGGCCCCGTGGCCCACCGTGCAGCCCGAGCCCACCTCGATGCCGTTCACGGCCACGAGGCGCACCCCATACCCGCAGTAGACGTCGTCCCCGAGCCGGATCACCACGGTGCCCGGAGGCGCAAGCGCCTCGAAGGTGACCCGCGGCCGCACGACCACCCGGTTGCCGACGGCCACCGAAGCCGTGTTGCCGAGGTGCTCGGCGGGATGCTCGATCACCGACCCTTCCCCGAACGCGGCGAAGCGACCGGCGACGGGGTCGCCCGTGCGGATGTGCATGACGTCGTGATGCATCGCGGCCAGCCGATGCAAGCGGGGCTGCAGCCAGCGTCGCAGTCGTTGCCTCACGATGCCCTCCACGATGCGGCGGTCTGCCGGCTCGGCGTCGAATGGTGACACCGCCGAGGATCCGACGCCGTCCGCCGCGAGGGTATTCTCCGCGGATGCCACCGGCCCGCCTTCGTGTCACCAGCACGTTGGGACGGTGGCGGGACGAACCCATCGAGCGCGTGCGGCTCAGGGCCCGGGTCATGCGGCCGTGGTGGACGCGGCGCTTCGCGGAATTCGGCGAGGGATCGATCCTGCATCACCCCGCCTGGGTCTATGGCCCCCAGCACATCTCGATCGGACGCAACGTGCTGGCGCTCGAGGGGCTCTGGCTGGCCGCCGAGCGAACCACCTGGGAGCGTCCGTCTCCCGCCATCGAGATCGGTGACGGTGTCGCGCTTCGCCCGCACTGCACCATCAGCGCCAGTGAGAAGATCGTGATCGAGGACGACGTCGTCATCGCTGCCTTCAGCACCGTGATCGACTCGGACCACACCTGGGATGCGGGGCATCCCAACGTCCTCTACAACCCAGCCCGCACGGCTCCCGTTCACATCGGCCGAGGAACCTGGATCGGCGAGCGGGTGTCGGTGCTGCGCGGGTCGACCATCGGTGAGTTCTGCCTCATCGGTGCCAACAGCGTGGTGCGGGGGGACATCCCCAGCGGATCGATCGCCGTCGGCGCCCCGGCCCGCGTGGTGGGCCGCACGGAGGTGACTCTCCGTCAGAGCTGAGTCGCATACCGGCACATCAGGCAGGGCGCCTGCTCGACTTAGGGGGTGACGCCGGGCCAGTCGGCGAACGACCGGCCGGTGATGCGCTCGTAGGCCTCGATGTAGCGGCTGCTCGTGGTGGTGACCACCTCGGGCGGCAGCGGCGGGGGCGGAGGGTTCTTGTCCCAGTCGAGGGTCTCGAGGTAGTCGCGCACGGGCTGCTTGTCGAAGCTGGGCGGGGTGACGCCGGGCTTCCACTCATCGACGGGCCAGAAGCGACTCGAGTCGGGCGTCAGCACCTCGTCGCAGAGCACCAGCTCACCGTCGACGAGCCCGAGCTCGAACTTCGTGTCGGCGATGATGATCCCGCGCTCGCG